>NZ_JBIATN010000010.1:0-306756 GCF_042891825.1 Streptomyces sp. NPDC001852 | reverse complement strand
GGGCCCGGTGCGGCGAGAGTGCGTGCATGGCGTCGCGGGGCTGGGGGCACCTCCCGGCCGAAGGCTGGGGGAGGGAGTTTGACGACAGGGCCTAGACCGCGCGCAGCACCGTCACCACCGCCGCCCCGCCCAGCCCGATGTTGTGCGCGAGCCCCACCCGCGCGCCCGGCACCTGCCGCTCCCCCGCCGTGCCGCGCAACTGCCACACCAGCTCGGCCGTCTGGGCCAGGCCGGTCGCGCCCAGCGGATGGCCCTTCGAGATCAGCCCGCCCGACGGGTTCACCACCCAGCGGCCGCCGTACGTCGTCGCGCCCGACTCGACCAGCTTCCCGGACTCCCCGGGCGCGCACATGCCGAGCGCCTCGTAGGTCAGGAGCTCGTTGACCGAGAAGCAGTCGTGCAGTTCGATGACGTCCACGTCCTCGATGCCGAGCCCGGCGCGCTCGTACGCCTGCCGGGCGGCCGCCCGGGACATGGGCTGCCCGACCACGTCGATGCAGGAGCCGGACGCGAAGGACTCCTCGGTGTCGGTGGTCATGGCCTGCCCGGCGATCTCGACCAGGCCTTCCAGGGAGCGCTCGTCGGCGAACCGCTGCGAGACCACCACGGCCGCCGCCGCGCCGTCCGAGGTCGGCGAGCACTGCAGCTTGGTCAGCGGCCGGTGGACCGTGCGGGAGGCGAGGACACCGGCGACGTCGTACACGTCCCGGAACTGGGCGTAGGGGTTGTGCGCGGAGTGCCGGTGGTTCTTGGCGGCGACCGCGGCGAGCTGGGCCTCGGTCGTGCCGTACCTCTCCATGTGCTCGCGGGCCGCGTCGCCGAAGATCTGCGCGGTCGGCGGGGCGGGCTCGAAGCCGTGCCGGGCGGCCATGACGCCGTAGTGCCGGGCGACGGGGGACACGGAGAAGTCCCCGCCGTCGGCTCCCCCGCCCAGCGCGCCCTTCTTCATCTTCTCGAAGCCCAGCGCGAGCACGCAGTCGGCGGCGCCGCCCGCCACGAGGTGGCGGGCGAGCATCAGCGCGGTCGAGCCGGTCGCGCAGTTGTTGTTGACGTTGTAGACGGGGATGCCGGTCAGGCCGAGTTCGTAGGCGGCGCGCTGGCCGGCGGTCGAGGGCTGGAAGCAGTAGCCGACGGGAACCTGTTCCACGTCGGCGTACGCAACGCCCGCATCCTCCAGCGCGGCGGTCCCCGCTTCCCGCACCATGTCCCAGTACTGCCATTCACGGGTCTCGGGCTTCTCGAACCTGGTCATGCCGACCCCGGCGACATAGGCCTTCATGGCGCGCAGACTAGAACCTGTTTCACCAACAGGCCATCGTTGACGGCTCGTCAGTTACCCATGAACTGGTCAAGGATTCATTAGGGGCCCGAAGCAACGGAATAGTTGCCTGTGCATACGAGGTTTACCCAGCACTTATCACTACGGGGAGGCCTCGACTCCATGACCCACACGACGACCGACCAGCCGGCCCGCAGAGCGGGCGGCGCCGTGGTCCCGGTGCTCGCGTTCGCGGGCATCGTCGTCGCGGTGATGCAGACCCTGCTCGTGCCGGTCATCAAGGACCTGCCGCAGCTGCTGGACACCGCTCCCTCCAACGCCACCTGGGTCCTCACCTCGACCCTCCTGTCCGGTGCCGTGGCCACCCCGATCATGGGCCGCCTCGGCGACCTCTACGGCAAGCGGCGGATGCTGATCCTCAGCCTCGCCGTGATGGTCGTCGGCGCCCTGGTCAGCGCCCTCACCAGCCAGCTGCTCACCATGATCGTCGGCCGTACCCTCCAGGGCTTCGCCATGGGCGCGATCCCGCTCGGCATCGGCCTGATGCGGGACATGCTGCCGCGCGAGAGGCTCGGCTCGGCGATGGCCCTGATGAGCTCCTCGATCGGCGTCGGCGGCGGCCTCGCGCTGCCCGCCGCGGCCCTGGTCGCACAGCACACGAACTGGCACGCCCTGTTCTACGGCGCCGCCGGCCTCGGCGTGCTGTCCATCGTCCTCACCCTCCTCGTCGTACCCGAGTCCCCCATGCGGGCGGAGGGCTCCTTCGACCTGCTCGGAGCGCTCGGCCTGTCCACCGGCCTGGTGCTGCTCCTGCTGCCCATCACCAAGGGCAGCGACTGGGGCTGGTCGTCCGGTACGACGCTCGGTCTGTTCGCCGCGTCGGTCGTGGTCCTCCTCCTGTGGGGCCTGTACGAACTGCGCGTCCAGGCACCCCTGGTCGACCTGCGCACCACCGCGCGCCCGGCCGTCCTCTTCACCAACCTCGCGTCGATCATGGTCGGCGTGGCGTTCTACGTCGTCTCCCTGGTCCTGCCCCAGCTGCTCCAGCTGCCGAAGGCCACCGGCTACGGCCTCGGCCAGTCCATGGTCGTCGCGGGTCTGTGCGTGGCACCGCTGGGCCTGACGATGATGTTCACGGCTCCGGTGTACGCCCGGCTGTCCGCCAGGTACGGCCCCAAGGTCACCCTCATCATCGGCCTGCTGATCATCGCGATCGGTTACGGTGGCGGGCTCGGCCTGATGGACGCGGCCTGGCAGACGATCGTCACGTCCGTGGTGCTCGGCGCGGGCATCGGCCTCGCCTACTCCTCGCTGCCCGCCCTGATCGTCGGCGCGGTCCCGGCCTCCGAGACGGGCGCGGCCAACGGCCTCAACACGCTCATGCGGTCCATCGGCACGTCGGTGTCCAGTGCCGTCATCGGCATGGTGCTCGCCAACACGGCGCAGAAGGTGGGCGGCATCGCGATCCCGACCATGCACGGCTTCCGGGTGTCCTTCCTGATCGCCACGGCCGCGGTGGCGGTGGGCCTGCTGCTGGCCCTGTTCCTGCCGAAGGCCTCCCGGCCGGGTCAGCAGCACACCCAGCTGCGGGCCAGCAGCGAGGAGGACGCCGGTCTGGAGCGTGCCGAAGAGGTGCTCCGGGGTTTCCGTGGGCGGGTTCTGGATGCCTCCGGCGTTCCGGTCGCCCGGGCCAAGGTCACGCTGATCGACCGGCGGGGGCGGCAGGCGGGGGCGGCCGTCTCCGAGGAGGACGGCAGCTACGCACTCGCCGTGCCGGCTCAGGGCGCGTACGTGCTCGCCGCGAAGGCCTCCGGCCATGGGCCGCTTGCCTCTTCGGCCACGCATTCGGGTGAGGAGCGGGCTGTCGATCTGGATCTTTCGCTGCCTGGGGAGATTGTGAGCGCCTGAGAGCCCGGGGGGTCTGCCGTCCGGCGGCCCACCCGCCGTCGTCGCTTGTCGCGCCCACGCGGCGGAGCCGCATATCAATACAGCCCCGCGCACCCATGAAACGCACCCCCTGTCGAAAAGCGACCGGGGGTGCGGCAGCATGGGCCCCCTGAACAGTCGTACGACCGGAAGGCCCCCATGCCCGCCACCGCCCCCAAGCCCGAGATCCTGGCCGCGTTCGAGGCGGCCAAGGGGTTCATGCCCGTGGACGAGGGGCTGGCGTTGTACGAGGCCGCGGTGGAGGCGGGGCGGCTGGGGCTGCCGTTGCTGGAGGTCGGGACGTACTGCGGGCGGTCCACCGTGCTGCTCGCCGACGCGGCCCGTGCGGCCGGGGTCACGGCGCTGACCGTGGACCACCACCGGGGCAGCGAGGAGCAGCAGCCCGGCTGGGACTACCACGACCCGGAGACGGTCGACCCGGAGGTCGGCCTGATGGACACCCTGCCGGCCTTCCGGCGGACGCTGTTCAAGGCGGGGCTGGAGGAGCACGTGGTCGCGCTCGTGGGCCGCTCACCGCAGATCGCGGCCATCTGGAACACCCCGCTCGGACTCGTCTTCGTCGACGGCGGACACACCGACGAGCACGCGGGCGCCGACTACGAGGGCTGGGCCCCCCATGTGGCCGAAGGGGGATTGCTGGTCATCCACGACGTCTTCCCGGAACCCGAGGACGAGTTCACCGGGCAGGCCCCGTACCGCGTGTACCTCCGGGCGCTCGGGTCCGGGGCGTTCACGGAGGTCTCGGTGACCGGCTCCCTGCGCGTCCTGCGGCGAACGCGAGCGGGGATCTGAGGCCCCGGTTAGAGTCGCAGACGTGTCGTACCTAGGCCCGGAGTTCGATCCCCCGCAGCCGCGCCGGCCCCGGCGCGGCCCGCTGACCGTGGCGCTCGCCGCGCTGGTGCCCGGTGCGCTGCTCGGCTGGGTGGTGTACGAGGCGGTGGGCGGCGGTGCCGACGGCGGCGGGGACCGTACGGCCTCGGCGGCTCCGGCGTCCCGTGCATCCGCCGCGCCCTCCTCATCCGCTCACTCCGCCCCTGCTTCGCCTTCCGCGACGGATGACGGCAAGCGGCCCTCGGGAGGTTCCGCGTCCGGTCCGCTCAGGGGCAAGGTCGTCGTCATCGACGCCGGGCACAACCCGGGCAACTTCCAGCACACGGCCGAAATCAACCGCAAGGTGGACATCGGCACGAACTGGAAGGAGTGCGACACCACCGGAGCGTCCACCAACGACGGTTACACCGAGGCCCGGTTCACCCTGGACGTCACACACCGGCTGCGCGCGCTGCTGGAGAAGCAGGGCGCCACGGTCAAGCTGACCCATGACGGCGACAGCCCGGCCTGGGGTCCGTGCGTGGACGAGCGGGCCCGGATCGGCAACGAGGCGCACGCGGACGCGGCGATCTCCATCCACGCCGACGGCTCGACGGAGGGCAACCGCGGCTTCCACGTCATCCTGCCGGGCTCGGTGCACGCGGGTGCCGCCGACACCCGGCCGATCGTCGGCCCCTCCCACGACCTCGGCGTGCGCATCGCCGGCAACTTCCTGCGCGACACCGGCGAACCGCCGTCCAACTACCTCGGGAACGGCACCGGTCTCGTCACACGTACGGACCTGGGCGGTCTCAATCTGTCAACGGTTCCGAAGGTGTTCATCGAGTGCGGCAACATGCGCGATAGCAAGGACGCGGCACTGCTGACCAGCGGCGCCTGGCGGGAGCGGGCGGCGCAAGGGATCTCTGATGGAATCGTGAGTTTCCTGCGCGCTTCGTGACCGACGGGCGGAACCGACCGGACAGGCGGATCTTGCGGACGGTAGTGTCTACCGACGACGAGACGACTGACGAAGGACCTGAAGTGAATATCCGCTCCCTCACTAGAGGCGACGGCGTGGTGATCGGAGCAGCGGTGGTGCTGTTCATCGCGTCGTTCCTCACTTTCGAGAGCATCTCCATCTCCGGTTTCGGCACCAGCCAGAGCCGGAACGCCTGGGAAGACCTGGGCATGGGCCTGGGCATCTACATGGGTGCGGTGATCGGTGCCGTCCTCATCGTCGTCAACCGCTGTCTGCCGCAGCCCCGCAAGGTGCTCGGGCTCGACCTCGGCCAGGTCGGCACCGCGTTCCCGGTGCTGGCGGCCTGGACGCTGCTGTGGACGCTGATCGATGTCCCGGACGGTGTCGACGCCGGCGCCGGTCTCATCCTCGGGTTCATCGCGACCCTCGTCCTCGCGGGTGCCGCCATCGCCACCCCCCTCGTCCCCTCCCTCCAGGGCGCCCTCGTCCCGGCCGCCAAGCCGGCCGCCCCGCAGCCCTACGGCGCCCAGCCGCCCGGTGGTTACGGATACCCGGGGGCCCAGCCGCAGCCGGGGCAGCCGTACGGTGCGCAGCCGCAGCCGGGGCAGCCGTTCGGGCAGCAGCCTGCGCCGCAGGGGGCTCCGACGGCTGCGCAGCCGCCCGTCGGGGACTTCTCGCCGTTCTGGTTCGCGGTGCCGGTGACCCGTCCGCTGTTCGCGGAGGACGGCTCGCCGACCCCGATCGCCGAACTGGCGCCGGGCACCTGGTACCTGGCCGTCGAGCAGCGCGGTGCCGCACTCGTCGCGCAGACCCAGGACGGCCGCCGGGGCGTGCTCCAGGACACCTCCGGCATCCAGCGCGGCTGACTTCCGCACGCCGGACGCACACGGCCCCTCGCCCTTCCGGGCGGGGGGCCGTTGTCGTACAGTCGCCTCCCGGCAGTGGACTGACGGATCGTCAGGAGGCAGGCGCATGCGGCTCGGTCTCGCACTCGGCTACTGGGGACGCGGCCCGGACGCCGGCCATGTGCCGCTCGCGCAGGAGGCGGAGCGGCTCGGGTACGACTCCGTGTGGACCGCGGAGTCGTGGGGCTCGGACGCGTTCACGCCGCTCACCTGGATCGCCGCCCGGACCTCAACGATCAAGCTCGGTACGGCCGTTGCCCAGATGGCCGCCCGGTCGCCGGCCACCACCGCGATGCACGCGCTCACCCTGGACCACCTCTCCGGCGGGCGGATGATGCTGGGGCTCGGGCTGTCCGGGCCGCAGGTGGTGGAGGGCTGGTACGGCCGCCCGTTCCCGAAGTCGCCGCTGACGGCGACCCGGGAGTACGTGGACGTCGTACGGCAGGTGCTGCGGCGGGAGGCACCGGTGGAGGTCGACGGGCGGTTCCATCCCCTGCCGTACCGGGGGCCGGACGGCACCGGGCTCGGCAAGCCGCTCAAGCCGATCACGCATCCCCTGCGGGCCGGTCTGCCCGTCCTGCTCGGCGCCGAGGGGCCGAAGAACGTGGCGCAGACCGTCCGCATCGCCGACGGCTGGCTGCCGCTGTACTGGGCGCCGAGCCGGCCCGAGGCGTACGGGGAGGTGGTGCGCGCGTTGCCGGAGAAGTTCCTGGTGGCTCCGATGGCCCGGGTGAAGGTGTGCGACGACGTGGCCGAGGGGCTGCTGCCGGTGAAGGCCATGCTCGGTTTCTACATCGGCGGGATGGGTCACGCCTCCCGCAACTTCCACGCCGACCTCATGGCGCGGATGGGGTACGAGAAGGAGGCCCGGCGGATCCAGGAGCTGTTCCTGGCAGGGCGGCGCGAGGAGGCCGTGCTGGCCGTGCCGGACGCCTTCGCCGACGAGATCTCGCTGGTCGGCCCGCGTGAACGCATCGCCGAGCGGCTGGAGTTGTGGCGCGCGGGTCCGGTGACGGACCTGCTGGCCCTGTCGCCGGACCCGCACACCCTCAGGGTGCTGGCGGAGCTCAACTCCTAGCTGCCGCCGCTCCTAGCCGCCGCCGGAGAGCTGGGACGCCGAGGGCACCTCGTTCTTGACCGGGGCGCCGGCGCCGGCGCCCGCGTCCTTGACCTTGTTGACGACGTCGTTGAAGGAGGCGGCCGCGCTCCCGTCGCCGCTGCGGAGCTTGGCCGGCAGGTTCTTCAGGCCCTCGATGGCGGAGTTGAGCGGGACGAGTGCCTTGGACAGCAGGGGGTCGCCCTGGGCGTTGCGGACGGCCGCCTTGAGCCGGTTGTAGGTGAACGCACCGGCCAGACCGGCCTTGACCAGGGTCGCCTTGCGGCCGTGGGCGCCCTTCTTGAACTTGCCGGCCTTCCAGGGCTTCACGATCCACTGGTAGGTCGCGCCGGCGGCGAGCCCCGCGTTCGCCACGAACCGGGCCTTGGCGAACTTCTGCCGTTCGGCCGAGGTGGTCGGGCTGGGGGTGGCGGCGGGGGCGGCCTGGACCGCCGCGGTGTCCTTCGTACTGGTCTTGTCGCTGCTGCCGCAGGCGGTGGAACCGGCCAGCAGGGCGCAGCACAGCGTGAGCGCCAGGCAGAGGCGCCGTATCGGTACGGGCACGGGGTCCTCCCGACGTGTCCTCCCCGAGCGGTTTGCTTCCTTGGGCAGCCTCACCCGAGAGGGCCGCTCGCGCCACTCGGCGTCCGCCGTTCGGGTTTCACCGGTCGCGGCCCGGCAATCCGGAAGGTATGTCCCCTCGATATCGCAACAGCGCGAATCAGGCCGGGACGGTCATCGCGGTCGTCGCCGACATCATGGCGCTGATCCTCGGCCTGTGGATTCTGATGTATCTGCTGGACGCGAACCGCGCGAACAGCCTGGTCCAGTTCGTCCACGAGGCCGCGGCCTGGCTGGCGGGCTGGTCCCACGACCTGTTCACCTTCAACGAGGCCTGGGCGAGGGTGGTGGCCGGATACGGACTGGCCGCGGTGGTGTACCTGTTCGTGGGCCACGCCATCGCCAACCGGATGCACCGGCACTGAGCCCCGTCGGCTAGCCGCAGCAGTCGGGGTCCAGGCCGGTCGGCAGGTACTCGCCGCCGAACACCGCGCAGGTCGCCTCGTGCCCGCCCAGCGCGGCGACGGCGAGGAGGAGGGACCCGGCCGTCCAGGTGGTGAGTTCGCGGGGCCAGATCGCGTCGTCCTCGAAGACGTAGCCCGTCCAGTACAGGCCGCTCTGCGGGTCGCGCAGGTGCTGGATGGACTGGAGGATCGTCAGGGCGCGGTCCGACTCCCCCACCGCCCACAGGGCGAGGGCGAGCTCGCTGGACTCGCCACCGGTGACCCAGGGGTTGGGGTCCACGCAGCGCACGCCGGTGTCCGGTACGACGAACCGGTCCCAGGACTGCGCTATCCGGGCCTTGGCCTCCTCGCCGGTGAGCGCGCCGCCGAGGACCGGGTAGTACCAGTCCATCGAGTAGCGGTCCTTGTCGAGGAAGCGCTCCGGGTGCCGGCGGATCGCGTGCCGGAGCCCGCCCACCGCCAACTCCCAGTCGGGCTGCGCCTCTTCACGCTGCTCGGCGATGGCGAGGGCGCAGCGCAGCGCGTGGTGGATGGAGGAGCTGCCGGTGAGCAGGGCGTCCGCGGTGGGCGTGCCGTCGTCGTCGCGGCGCCAGCCGATCTGGCCGCCGGGCTGCTGGAGGGCGAGCACCCACTCCATGGCGGCGTAGACGCACGGCCACATCCGGTCCAGGAAGGTGTCGTCGCCGGTGGAGAGATAGTGGTGCCACACGCCTACGGCTATGTAGGCGACGAAGTTGGACTCGCGGGCGCGGTCGGTGACGTCGTCGTGGGCGCCGTCGGCGTAGGCGGCGTACCAGGAGCCGTCCTCGTTCTGGTGCCGGGCCAGCCAGTCGTAGGCCCGCTCGGCGGCCTCGTGCTCGCCGGCCGCGTCCAGGGCCATCGCGGCCTCGGTGTGGTCCCACGGGTCCAGGTGATGCCCGCGGAACCAGGGGATCGCGCCGTCCTCCCGCTGTACGGCGAGGATGCCGCGGACGGTGGCGGCAGCCTGCTCGGCGGTGAGGACCCCGGGCAGGACGAGGTGTTCTGTCCGGGGGGTGGTCACTTGGCGGCCGCCTCTTCGTCAAGCCGCGGCAGGTGCGGCTTGGTCGCGTAGACCACGAAGCTCTTGCCGATCAGCGGGTTCAGCGCCTGTTCGGCGACCCTCGTGGCGAGGGGCTTCTTCATGATGTCCCAGACCAGCAGCTTGTGGTACGCCCGCACCGGCAGCGCCTTGTCGTTGTCGACGCCGAACGCGCACTTCAGCCACCAGTACGGCGAGTGCAGCGCGTGCGCGTGGTGGCTGCCGTACGGCTTCAGGCCCGCCTCGCGGATCTTCGCCACGAGTTCGTCGGCCTTGTAGATGCGGATGTGACCGCCCTCGACCTCGTGGTAGGCGTCGGAGAGCGCCCAGCAGACCTTCTCGGGGCCGTAGCGCGGCACGGTGACGGCGATGCGTCCGCCCGGCTTGAGCACCCGGACCATCTCGGCGAGCACGCCCTTGTCGTCGGGGATGTGCTCCATCACCTCGGAGATGATGACCACGTCGAAGGACTCGTCGGGGAAGGGCAGGGCGAGCGCGTCACCCTCCATGGCGGTGGCGGTGGCGCCCTCGGGGGCCTCCCCGGCCTCCTTCATCGCCGCGAACCACTTGGCGACCTCGCGGATCTCCTCGCCGTTCTGGTCCAGGGCCACGACCTGGGCGCCGCGCCGGTAGCACTCGAAGGCGTGCCGGCCGGCCCCGCAGCCGAGGTCCAGGACTCGGTCGCCCGGGGCGAGCGGGAACCGGGAGAAGTCGACGGTCAGCACGTGGCCCTGCTTTCGGAAGAGACGCCTGCAACACTTGCCGGGGCCGCGAGGCGGCCGGGGTTCTGGATCACTGGGCCCGCCGGGCGGCGGGGGCCGCCGGAGCGGGCGATGGCCTCGCGGTAGTGGGCCACCGTGCCCTCCGCGGCGCGGGCCCAGGTGAAGTGCCGCAGCACCCGTTCCCGCCCGGCGCGGCCGAGCCGCACCCTCAGCTCCGGGTCCCCGAGCAGCCGGCCCAGCCCGGCGGCCAGCGCCCCCGCGTCGCCGGGCGGTACCGCGAGGCAGGTCTCGCCGTCGCGGCCGGCGACCTCGGGGATCGCGCCGCCGGTCGTGGCGAGCAGCGGGGTGCCGGTGGCCATGGCCTCGGCGGCGGGCAGCGAGAAGCCCTCGTACAGCGAGGGCACGCAGGCCACCTCGGCCGAGCGGATCAGGTCGACCAGTTCGGCGTCGGAGATGCCCTTGACGAACTCGACGGCGCCTTCGAGGCCGTACCGCTCGACGGCCGCCGCGACCGGGCCCTCCTCGGGGCGCTTGCCGACGACGACGAGGTGGGCGGCCGGGTGCTCGGTGCGCGCCTTGGCCAGCGCCTCCACCAGGAACACCAGCCCCTTGAGCGGCACATCGGCGCTGGAGGTGGTGACGATCCGGCCCGGTACCTCCGGTACGGCCGGATTCGGCGCGAACAGATCGGTGTCGGCGCCGATGTGGACGACGTGGACGCGGTCGCCGCGGACGCCGAGGTGGTCGACGATCTCCTGCTTGGAGCTGCCGGAGACGGTGAGGACGGAGGGCAGCCGGCGCGAGACGCGCTTCTGCATCCGGGTGAAGGCGTACCAGCGGCGGACCGAGTACCGGCGCTGCCAGCCCTCGGCCGCCTCCAGCTCCAGCTGCCGGTCGACGGTGATGGGGTGGTGGACGGTGGTCACCAGGGGCGCGCCGATGTCGCCCAACAGCCCGTATCCGAGCGTCTGGTTGTCGTGGACGACGTCGAACTCGCCGCGCCGGGCCCGCAGATGGCGGCGGGCGCGCAGGGAGAAGGTCAGCGGCTCGGGAAAGCCACCGGTCCACATCGTCGCCACTTCCAGGGCGTCGATCCAGTCGCGGTACTCGCCCCGGCCCGGGGTGCGGAAGGGGTCGGGCTGGCGGTAGAGGTCGAGGCTGGGCAGCTCGGTGAGGGTGAGCCGGGGGTAGCCCTCGTCGAGCACGGGGTACGGCTGCGAGCCGATGACCTCGACCCGGTGTCCGAGCCGGGCCAGCTCGCGCGAGAGGTGCCGTACGTAGACACCCTGGCCGCCGCAGAACGGGTTCCCTTTATAGGTGAGGAGCGCGATGTCGAGCGGTCGCTCGCCGTCGGCAGCGGGGCCCTGATCGACGCCCGCCGCACGGGCCTCAGCGGTCACTCCGTGCCCCCTTCTGCCTGCACTGTCCCGCGACACTACGCCGGGACGCTAATCTAGAACAAGTTTCAGACTTGATCGTTCAAGAGGCTCTGAATCTACCGGCAGGTAGCGGTGCTGTGAGCAGTGGATCAGGTGATTCACGCCACGGCGGACCGGCCTACCATGCTGTCTGATCACGTGCCCCACAGACGCCTTCACCGACTGTCACGGAACGGGACCCATGCCTGCGGAAGCCAGTGTTTCGAGGCCTGCCTCACCGCCGCTCACCGAGCGCCAGGAGGCCCGGCGCCGCCGGATCCTGCACGCGAGCGCCCAGCTGGCCAGCCGGGGCGGTTTCGACGCCGTGCAGATGCGCGAGGTCGCCGAGTCCTCCCAGGTCGCCCTCGGCACCCTGTACCGCTACTTCCCCTCCAAGATCCACCTGCTGGTGGCGACGATGCAGGACCAGCTGGAGCACATGCACGGCACCCTGCGGAAGAAGCCCCCCGCGGGTGACACGGCCGCCGAGCGGGTGGCGGAGACCCTGATGCGGGCCTTCCGCGCCCTGCAGCGCGAGCCGCACCTGGCCGACGCGATGGTCCGCGCCCTGACCTTCGCCGACCGCAGCGTCTCGCCGGAGGTCGACCAGGTCTCCCGCCAGACGACCCTGATCATCCTGGACGCCATGGGCCTGGAGAACCCCACCCCCGAGCAGCTCTCGGCGGTCCGCGTCATCGAGCACACCTGGCACTCGGCCCTGATCACCTGGCTCTCCGGCCGCGCCTCCATCGCCCAGGTGAAGATCGACATCGAGACGGTGTGCCGTTTGATCGACCTCACCGAGCCGGGAGCGCACCGGTGATCACGGCCCGGCCCGAGGCACCGCCCCCTCAGCCGACGAGCGTCAGCCCGCTCCACGCACGCCCCATGCGCGTACCGGCCACCCACTGCTCCAGCAACCGCCGGGCCTCCTCCTCGGGGGCTGCCAGGGACACCTGCTGGGCACCGCCATGGGTCGTCCGTCGGCGTTCCAGCGTGCCCTCGCTGCAGCACGCGCACAGCAGCTCGAAGCTGCTCGCCGGCTCGGCGCCGTAGTCCTCGGCCAGGAACAGCTCCACCAGCGCCTCGACATCCGCGGCCCCGCCCGCGTTCACCATGACCGTGAACGTCGGCAGGTCCGAGGCCTCGAAGCGGAGCAGCTCGTCGAAGACGGGGTACTCACGGCCCTCCACGACCCGGCGGCCCTTCGGTTCACCGTCGTGGACGACGATCTCGCCGAAGCGGCGGCCGGCGGTCACCGGCACGTTCTCCCCCAGCTCTCAACTTCGTTCGAGCCGGGGGGACCCCCATCGCGGCCCCGTGTCGGGCACAGCCGGTCGATCCATACGACCTCTCGCTCCCCGCCCGTGTCCAGGCGCACGCAGGCCGGCCCGAAGCGGGAGCCGATCCGGCCGCTGCCCTCCGGGAGTTCGATGCCGAAGCCGGCCCAGGCGTCGCGGGCCGTCGCCCAGTCGCGCTGGATCGTCGCCGCGATGCCCAGGTTCCAGAACGCGGGATCGCCCTCGCCGCGCGGGGCGCGGGCGGCGGCCTCACGCCCGAGTTCGTACGCCCTCGCCCAGTTGCGCAGGAACTTGTGGGCGAGCGCGGCGTCGTACCACCACACCGCGCTCGGCCTCTCGTCCGGGTAGTGCGCCAGTACCCGCTCGTAGAGGTCGGCCGCCGGCAGCCACTCCTCGGCCTGCCATTCCTGCCGTGCCCGCTCGATCAGCTCGGCCGCCTCGGACCTGTCCACGTGTGCCCGCCCTGCTCGTTCCGTCGAGACCGCAGGAGGGTGACCCGGGCCGGTGACACGCCTACTCCTCCGGCGGGAACACCGCCTCCCCGCTGTCCAGCAGGGTGATCACGATCGCCTCCACCGGGCAGCTCTCGGCCGCCTCCAGGACGGGTTCGGCGGCGTCGGTGTCGGCATCCACCGGGTGGGACTGGCGGGCGGAGTCCAGGCGGAAGGCGTGGGGGGCGTGGTGGAGGCACTGGGCCGAGCCGATGCACACCGACCGGTCGACCTCGACGTGCCAGCGGTCGCCCATGGCCTACGCCCCCGCCGGCAGGTGGATCATCTTGTGCTCGAGGTAGGCGCCGTACCCCTCCGGGCCGAACTCCCGCCCCAGCCCGGAGTTCTTGTAGCCGCCGAACGGGCCCAGCATGTCCAGGCTGAAGGTGTTGACCGAGTAGGTGCCGGTGCGGACCTGCCGCGCCACGTCGATGCCGTGCTCGACGTCGGCCGTCCACACGCTGCCGGACAGGCCGTAGTCCGAGTCGTTGGCGATCTTCACCGCCTCCTGCTCGTCGCCGTACGGCAGCAGGCAGATGACCGGTCCGAAGATCTCCTCGCGGGCGATCCGCATGGCGTTGTCGACGTCGCCGAAGAGGGTCGGCTCCACGTACCAGCCCTTGTCCAGGGCCGCCGGTCGGCCGCCGCCGGTGAGGACCTTGGCGCCCTCCTCCTGACCGATCCGGATGTAGTCGAGGTTGCGCTGCTGCTGGCGGCGGGCGACCAACGGGCCGACCTGGGTCGCGGGGTCCAGCGGGTCGCCGACCTTCAGCGCGCTCGCGGCCGTCGCGAAGGCGTCGGCGAACTCGTCGTAGCGGGCGCGCGGGAGAAGGATGCGGGTCTGGGCCACGCACGCCTGCCCGTTGTTCATCCAGGCCGCCGGGACGATCCCGGCCACCGCCGCCTGAACGTCCGCGTCCGGCAGGACGACCGCCGCCGACTTCCCGCCCAACTCCAGTGTCACGCGCGTGAGATTGCGGGCGGCGACCTCCATCACCCGCTTGCCCGCCGCGACCGAGCCGGTGAAGGAGATCTTGTCGATGCCGGGGTGGCCGACCAGGTACTCGCTGACCTCGCGGTCGGCGGGGACGATGGAGAGCACGCCCTCGGGCAGACCGGCCTCCCGCACGATCTCGCCCAGGAGATACGCGTCGAGCGGGGACTCCGGGGACGGCTTCAGTACGACCGTGCAGCCGGCCAGCAGCGCGGGCGCGAGCTTGGCGGCGGCGACGAACTGCGGGACGTTCCAGGGCACCACGGCCGCGACCACGCCGACCGGCTCACGGCGCACCAGGATCGGCCCGAGGACACCGTCCCGCCGCTCCTCGTACACATAGTCCCGCGCGACCCTGATCGCGGCGTCCCACACCATCATCGCGCCGAGCGCCTGGGCGAGGACGCTCCAGGAGTAGGGGGAGCCGTTCTGGGCGGAGATCACCCGGGCGATCTCCTCGTGCCGGGCCGCGATGCCGTCCTTGATGCGGGTGACGACCTCGATCCGCTCCTGAAGGCTCGCCCGCGGCCACGGCCCCTCGTCGAACGCCCGGCGCGCGACGCCCACGGCCCGGTCCACGTCCTGCCGCGAGGCGTGCGGCACCCTGCCGATGACCTCCTCGGTGTGCGGGGAGATCACCTCGATGACGTCCTTGCCCAGGGGGTCGGTCAACTCCCCGCCGATGAACAGCTGTCCGTGTTCCACGAGCTCGGTCATGGCCTACTGCCTCCCGCCGCAGAGCAAGTTTCTGACGCCGCCTCAGAACTGATACCAGTTCTAGTTAAACTAGGCCAGGCCTAGAGCCGGATAGGCCCCCACCAGCCACTTTGCCGCTGGTGGGGGTGCCGTCATGCCGCCTGGGCCGTCTGTGGGCCGTCGTTGCCTTCACCGGCCGCCTGATACATGCCGTCGACCGCCCTCCGCGTGCGACTCTCGCTGCTCGGCATGAGGTGCGTGTAGACCCTCAGCGTGAACCCCGGGTCGCTGTGCCCCAGGTACCGGCTCAGCGCCTTGATGTTCTCGCCGGCGTCGAGCAGAACGGACGCGTAGAAGTGCCTGAGCGCGTGCATGCCGTCCTCCCGGGATTCCGCGATCCGCCGGCCCGGCTCAGGCTCAGGGAGCACTCCGGCGGCCACCAGGGCGGGCTTCCAGGCGTCCCGGTTGAAGTTGTGACGCAGGAGCGCACCGCCCTCGGGAGCGGTGAACATGAGCTTCTTCGTCACGGGCTGTCCTCCCGGTACGAGCCAGGGCAGCGTCACGTCCCTGGGCGGGAATCGCTTCATGTGGGCCGCGAACGCTTCCCCGACCCGTTCGGGCAGGGGCACGTCGCGTATCTTGCCCCGCTTCGGGGGCGCGAATACGGCACGCCCGCCGACCACCTTCACTTGATAGGCGACGTGCAACCACCCCTTCAGGAAGTTGATCTCATCGACAGGGAGTCCGAAGATCTCTCCCTGCCGAAGGCCACAGCCACCGCCCGCGTCCACCATGGCGCGGTAGTGCTCGGGAAGGGCAGCACGAACGGCAAAGACGCGCTCAGCCGTCCACGGGCGCACCCGGTTGGGCACCATGGCCGGCGCCTTCACAGAGGTCGCGCGGCAGGGGTTCTTGGCAATGAGTCCGTCGTCCATGGCAGCCGTGAACACGGCCGAGACGTTTGCGAAGATGACCCGGCGGTAGGACGCGGCAAGTCCTTTGTCTTCCAACTCCCGTGACCACGCACGGATCTGCTCAGGCTGGAAGGACCCGAGCGGGCGCGAGCCGATGTGCGGATAGGCGTGAAGCCTGAGCCGGGATTCTGTGCCTGAGCGGGTGGACACGTCGGTGGTCTGAGCAGCGACCCAGCGTTCGGCGTACTGCTGGAAGGTGGTGCGGCTCGCCTTCGGGTCGATGTACTGGCCGCGCGCCATGTCGGCCTCGATGTTGTTGAGCCACTTCTCGGCGAGACGCTTCTTGCCGTCGGGGAAGCTCTTGGACTTCTCGGTGCCGTCGGGGCCGATGTACCGGGCGCGGTACCGCATGCCCTTGCCGTAGCGGTCCGTCTTCACCTTGAATTCTTTGTCGTCGGCGCCCTTCTCGGTCTTGTACCAGCGGTCTTGGATGTGGCCAGCCATGTGAGACGTAGTCCCTTCTGGGCATGGGGCGGGGAGGGCCACGGTGTGACCCTCCCCTGGGAGTTGCGTGATGTGGTGTGTGGCCGCGTCAGGCGGCGTCAAGGTCGGCGCTCTTGCGACGGCTGACGTATGCGAGCACGTCGGCGGGGTCGTAGCGAACGTGCTTGCCTATGCGGAAGCCGGGCGGGCCGACGCGCTTCCTGCGCCACTGGTAGACGGTTTCCTTGGGCACTTCGAAGATCTCGGCGATGTCGTCGGTGGTGAGGTACCGGTCCGGGAGACCTCCCCGGAGGATGGCGCGGGGGTCCGGGTCTGTCGGTTTTGCCATAGGGACTCCAAGTGGGTGGCAAGGCCACGTTTGTCCGAGGCTCGGATTTCTGCGTCATCGCGTCACGCACGTCATTTGCAGGCCTGACCTGCGGTTATGCGGTGACGCGGGCCGCTCGGGGCGTGTCATAGGGCGGGGCGGGGCTCTGTCACGCGTGACGCGGGTGACGCGGGTGACGCAGGTGTCGGCTGTCTGCGTCATTGTTGTAGCCGCTGGTCAGGGGCCGGTTTCGGGTGGCTGGTGACGTGAGTGACGCAGCGTCTCTTCCCTTAGGAATGAAGAGAGGGCGGTATCTGTGGTGCGGCTCGGGACGTGAAGAAGGAGCCGCTTCGCGGCGCGACTTGTGCAGCGGCGGCGGTGCCGCCGGAACAGCAAGAGGAGCACGCGGGGCGGGGTGCTCCTCTTGCTTGTTCGGTGCGGCGCCGGGTGGCGCGGGTCAGAACGCCGCTTCCTGCTCGTGTAGGGCGCGGGCAGCGGTGTGGGTCATTTCGATGTAGCGGGCGGCGCTGGTGCGGCCCCAGTCGATGAGGACGCCGCGTGCGGCGAGGGTCGGCTGCAGCCGCTTGAGCCGGTCGGAGAGCACCTTGCCCGTGGTGGGCCAGCCCTTGGGCAGGGGACGGCACTCCTCGCCGCTGTAGAGGGTGGTGAGGCAGTGCAGCCACTCCGATGACGTCATGCGGACTTCCACGCCCGGGTCGAGCCCGGCGGCGTGCTGCAGAACCGTCTGCGCCAGCAGGTCGCCTTCGATGACGTCGTCGTTGAGGTCATCGAGGCTGGCCCGGTAGGCCCTGAGCGCGCCGAAGCCGGTAGCCGCATCGAGCTGCGCGCACAGGTGGGCGAAGTCGGCCATCCGCAGGTCGGTGGGGGTCTCCGCCTCGGCGGCCCGCACCTTCACCGTCAGGTCCAGCAGGGAGCCGAGAACGACCGGGAGGATCTCCGCGTACTCCGCCCAGAGCTCCGCCTCGGTCCGCCGTACCCGGGGCCGTACGAGACGGAGCGGGAGGAGGCGTTCGGCGAGGTCGGGGCGGATGACGCCGACGTCGATGCCGGTCAGGAGCATGGGGCGCCGGTAGCGGGAGCGGACGACGTCGCCGTCGGTGAACAGCGCGCGCTTGATGCTCTCGGCGCCGGTGACGATGCAGCACATGAGGTCGGACAGGTCCGGGGGCAGGTGAGAGAGGTTGTCCAGGGCGGTGACCCATCCGGCGGCGACGGCCGTGATCATGTTCTCCTCGTCCTTCGGGGCCCGGCGCAGGTCGCCGCTCATCCCTTCGATGATCCGCACCAGCATCCGGCCGCCGGTGGACTTGCCCGCGCCTTGCGGCCCGGTCAGGAACGGTGCGGGGACGGGCACGGATGGTTCCAGGCAACCGATGAGCCAGGCGAGGGCCAGGCACTCGGTCTCGGCGCTGGCGAAGTTGCACAGGCGCAGCAGGAGGTCGATGCCCTTGCCGTTGGTGTCCTTGGCCGGCAGGGGGAGTTCGCCGGTGAGCTGGGTGCGTCGCCAGCAGACTTCCTGCGGGTCGGGGGTGAGGATGTCCCAGCCGGTGGGGTGGATACGGACGGACTTGCCGTCGTCGCGGCCGAGGTCGAGCCAGGTCGCGCCGTCGAACCCGGGGGCGACGCGGATGTGGGTGGGCTGTACGTCCTCGGTCAGGGCGAGTGCTTCGATCAAATCCAGTGCCTCCTTGAGTGCCGTGCCGTTGAACACGCCGATGCCGTCCTTGAAGAGGCCGACCATGAGTTCCTGCCGGTGGCTGCCGGTCGTGCCCTGGGAGCGGATGGGCCGGGCGACGGGGTGGCCGTTCTTCTGCGCGTAGACGGTTCCGTCGATGGTGCGGAAGTAGCGGAAGTGCGCTTGTGCGTAGTCGGTGATGATCTGGCGGGCCGGGGTCTTCTCGTTCTCGGACATGGCTACATCCCCAGTGCGGTGCGGGCGTTGGTCCACGCATCGGTGCAGTGCCGCGGCGATTCGCCCTTGGCCTGCGCGGCGGCGAACAGCCGCGCCACGTGGTCGTCGGTGAGGCAGCCGCACCGGCCATGAGCGGACAGCACCGCGAGGAAGGTGCGATAGACAGTGGTGTGCACCTGGCTGCGCGCCTCGGTGATGCGCTGCTCCGCCATGGCGATGCCACGATCGAGGTAGGCGGGCGTGCGGTGCCGGCACTCCCCCTCCCCGCCCCTCAGGGGCACTGTGAGCGTCTGTGGCGCCCTGTCAGCCGGGGGTGGTTCCTTCACTGCCAGGGCGCGTACAGCGTCCGGGAGAGCGACCGTGGCGCCATTTCCGGGACCGAGCCAACGGGCGTACTGCATAAGGGATTTGATGTCGACGCCGGGCCGGACCGCGTTCGATGACGGCATGGTGCCCCGGTAGATCCAGTGTTCGCCCCGTGTGGTGGGCACGGTGCGGGTGGCGGGCAGCGTGGCCCGGGCCCACTGGATGGCGGCGGGGTCGTCCAGGTCGACCACGGTCACCCCGGCGCCGCCGGGGTGGTAGGCGACGGCAGCGGCCGTCCGCCACGCCCGAGCCCAAGTCGGGGAGGCAATGACGTGCCGGTCGGTGGTGGCGGCGGCCCAGCCGTGGCACGGCCGTGGGCAAGTGCAAGGGCCCGGAGTCTTCATGTTCGGCCGGCCACCACACGCGTTCTGTGTGCATGCCGGGCAGTTCCCGAACGGCACCTTCCCCTTGCGCAGCGGCAGTACCGGAACACCGTCCGCCGCGAGGTGCAGCGCGGTGAGCAGGTGGCTGGTCGGTTCAGGCAGGGCGAGCACTCGCCCGATGTCGGTCGGATGGGTCATGCTGGGTGACCTCCACTGTTCAGTTGGTGGGTGGAACGAGGGCGGCCCCGGTTCTTGGCCGAAGGGGGGCCGCCCTCGGCGTATCTACGGGTTGGGGATGGCCTGGACGACAGCGGTGGTGAGGTGGTTGATGGGTCCGGCTGCGCCGGTGGAGGCGAGGAAGAACCCGAACATCACGGCGACGAACGCGGCGCCGCCGCTGAGGCTGTGGTGGCGCAGCAGGAAGAACAGGACCAGTCCGAACAGGGCTACGAGCGAGACGGTCACGGCCATGGGGTGAACTCCTCGGCGGGGTCGTGGCGGTGGGGGCGGCGAGTGCCGGCGTGGTGGATGTCGCGGCCGGTGTTGAGCAGGCGGCGACCGAGGCGGAGCCGGTAGCGCTGTCCACGGCAGCGACGGCACAGCTTGACCTTGCTGCGGCCGGTGAACCGGACGCCCATGCCTGAGCACTTCCGGCACGGGGCGAACGGTTGGATGGCGCACAACGCTGCGTAACCGGCGAGGATGAGCAGGACGGCGAGGCTAGCGAGAGCCACCAGGGCTCACATCCCTTCTCCGGGCGGTTTCTGGGGGTTTCCGCAGGTGGGCCGCTAGACGCTAGTTCGCTGATCAGCGGCCCTATGGGGTGCTAGTGGGGGTGCTAGACCTAGCGGGCGTGGCTGCTAGGTCTAGCACCTCTGCTCGGGTCAGGCGGCGGCCCGATCGGCGTTACGGCGCGTAATCGCGGCGGTGATGTCGGCGCGCTTGATGCCGCGCCGGTTGGCGCCCTCGCCGTCGTCGGTGGTGCCCCACACCTGTCCCGGCTTGATGCCCCACGGCTTGAGGGCGGTGGTGACGTTCTCGCCCTGCCATCCGGCGTAGGTGTCGGGGTGGGCGGCGGTGAGGCGGGTGGCGATGCGCTCGCACCACACGGCCTTCTCGTCGGCGGCGATGACGTCGAGGACGTCGGCGAGGATGTCGGAGCCGGTACCGGTGGTCTCCGGGCCCTTGCCGATGGCGTGGCCGGTGATGTTGCCGTACTCCTCGCGCATCTTGCGGGCACGGACGACGACGCGTTCGGCGCCGACCGCGTCCACGAACGCGGATGCGACGATGCGGGCGTCGTCACCCTCGCCGGCCATCCAGCAGATGCCCCGGTCGGAG
The DNA here is from genome assembly GCF_042891825.1 of Streptomyces sp. NPDC001852. Lineage (NCBI taxonomy): Bacteria > Bacillati > Actinomycetota > Actinomycetes > Kitasatosporales > Streptomycetaceae > Streptomyces > Streptomyces sp. NPDC001852. The sequence continues at coordinate 286,342 of NZ_JBIATN010000010.1, read as the reverse complement.
CGAGAGAACATGGTGGCGCGGATGCCGGCCTTGTAGGCGCCGGTGCCCAGGACCATGTCGTTGGCGGTGTGGCCCATGACCTTCAAGCAGAACCGCAGCACCGCATTGGCGCTGATGCCCGGCGGCAGGGACTTGGCGTCCGGGCGCTGGGTGCCGAAGATGCCCACGATGCCCAGGGCGGGCCCGCGCTTGGTGATGTCGGTGCAGATCTCTTCGATCTCCGCGCCGTACTTGTCGTGTTCGAACGGCACCTGACACTCATCGGCCGCCATCACGATCGGGTGCAGTCCCAGACTCTTGTCGTTGGCCAGGTCCGGGGTGACCTTGGACTCCGGGCACCGGGTGCGGGGCAGGGACTTGATGACCTTCGCCCGGCGGCGCAGTTCCTCGCGCAGTTCCCGCAGGGACTGCACGACGTATTCGATGTCGTCCTCGTCGTCGCCGGCGCGGTAGCGGTGGCAGATCGGTTCCAGGGCGCCGAAGTCGCCGGTGCCCTTGAAGTCGAACGCGTGGATCTCGGCCCGGGGGTCGAGGGCGGCGATGAGCAGCAGCAGCCGCATGAGGAAGGTCTTGCCCATGCGGGGCACCGAGGCGATGACGATGGAGACGAACATCAGCGTCACCTCGACCCAGCGCATGCGCTGGTCATTGCCGAAGACGACGGGCTTGAACAGGTCCACGCGGCCGTCCTTCAACAGCGGCCACGCCGGTTTCGTCGTCTCGTTCATCGGCCGGTCACCGACCCACAGCACCAGGCGGCCCTCGTGCTGGTCGGGGTCCTGCGAGGGCCACACACAGCCGACCTTGCGGCGCAGGCCGGACGCGAGCGGCTTGCGCGCGTCCATGATGTCCTCGGGCGTGACGCCGTAGGGCAGGTCCAGGTCGGCGCGGTAGCCGGGGCCGTCACGGACGATCTCCGAGACGAACCGCAGACCGTTCATGTCTCCGCCCTTCTTGATGGCGGCGGTGATCTTCGCGTTCCCGATGCTGTCGAGTCCGCGCAGGACGATGGAGCCGGTGAGCTTCTGCACCTCGGTCTTCAGCACCGCCGGACCGACCACCGGGGCGTCGGGCTGCTGACCACCGAGACCGAGCAGCAGCACCCCGCCGGCCGCGAACGCGTACAGGTAGGCGGGGGCGAGGACGTACAGGTACAGGGCGAAGCCGAGGCCGAAGACGGCCGCGACCAGGGTGACCAGGCCGCGCAGCCGGATGCGGCCGGCGCGGAGTCGGGCCAGGCGCATGTACTCCTCGACGTCCTCGGTGCGTACCGCGAACTCCCGCAGGGGTGCGGCCTCGCGGTCCCACACCCACCGGTTCGTGGACGCGATGAACCGGCACGCGCCCCTGGGCGCCATCAGGGTGAGGCGTCCGGCATACACCGGGATCCGCACCCCGTGGTAGAGGGCGGCGTAGCCGACGTTCGCGCCGGCGTGGCGGGCGGTGGCGAGGAAGTCACGCTTGTTGGTGAGCCATCCGGCCAGGACCGGCTTGCGCTTCTCGATGCGGACCTTGGGATCCGGCAGCGCCGGGTTGTCGACCGGGGCGGGTGCCGCCGGGGCGTCGTCGTCGGGGCCGGTGTCGGGCACGGGCCGCAGGTGCGGGCCCATGGTGCTTTCCGTCATGCTGGGGTCTCCCTGCTGCTCAAACGGCGGTGGGTGGCCCGGGGGCGGCCTCGTTTCCTTGGCCGGGACAGCCGCCCCCGGGGCGTTGTTACTTGGCGTTCTTGCTGTTCTTGGCGCGCTCCTCGCGCTTGCGGGCCTGCGCGATGACGCGGTCGAACTTGCGCTGCAGGTCGCTCTGGTCGACCCGGCCGCCGTACTGGCGGTCGTCGGCGAGTCCGCGCTTGGCCATCCGGGCGACGTACCAGGCGAGCTGGGCCTTCTCGCCGGCGGTGAGGCGGGGCTGGTTGCTGCTCACGGCTGCATCTCCGTTCCGGGCCGGTCTGTCCGGCTCCCCACAGCCCCAGGCGCGTACGTCCGGGGCCGCAGGCAACCGTCAGCGACGGCCGCGGGCGCGGCGCACGTTGGCAGCGGCGCGCTTGCCGTCCTCGCCGCCCACCGAGCGGACGACGGTCACGACACCCCAGGCGCACACGGCCGCGATGAACGCGATCAGGGCGAGGTTGGCGGCCATGGCGGTGAGCACGCCGACCAGCAGCGGGCCGAAGTAGACCCCGGCCGCCACCGCGCCGGCACCGACGCCGGAGCCGAGCGCGATGCGCTGAACGGTGCGGTCCGGCGGCGCCTGGTGCACGTGCTGGTGGATGACCTGCGGGCCGCTGTACTGCTGTGGCGGGGCGGGCAAATGGTCGGTGTAGGCGTAGGTGCCGTCCGGGAGCTGAACGACGCGGGGCACCTCAGGCAGCGATTCCATCGCAGGCTCCTTCGGGGTAGGCACACGGCACGCACATGCCGAGCGAGGCGGGGATGACGTATCCGGCGTCCCGGCGGCAGGCGGGGCAGATTCGGCGGGCGGCGTTGGCCTTGGCCAGGGCCGCCCACCTGGCCTGGGTCATGGGTCGGACCGGTTTGGCGAGGTCGATGCGGTACAGGTAGGCGACCAGCGGCGGCCGTCGGCGGCGCGGGCGTTCGAGCTGCGCGGCCACGTCCTGGCCACCCGGGCGCAGGCCGCGCGCACGGAGTTGGCGGTAGGTGGCGTATCCGTCCGGGGCCAGGCGCCACCGGAACACCGGCAGCGCCCCCATCACCCGGACCGCTCAGCCAGAAGCGCATCCCGCAGCGTGCGGGCGCGGGCCGGGGAGACGTGCAGTTCCCGGCGGATCCGCTCCCCGGTGATGTGGGACTGCGGCCAGTCGGCCGTCAGGGTCCGCGCCTCGTTAAGGAGCTGTTCCGGGGTGCGCTTCACACGCGGGGTCTTCGCCGACTCCGGCACCCGGAACGTGACCCGCCCGGTCGGGCCGGTCGACTCGGCCGCGACCGGCCGCCCCGATCGAGTCGACACCGGCGGGGTCGATCCGGTGGAGGCGAGCAGGGCCGGAACGGGCTTGAGCGGAAGACTCGACTTGCCCGCGTCGGCCGGGACCGGATCGGGCATCGGAAGCCGGGTCAGCGTCACCGCGAGCGGGGTCGATTCCGGCTGGTCAGCCGTAGACCGAATCCTCTCGATCTGAGTCGATTCCTCCGCATTCACGGGGATGTCGTAGGCCGGGTCGATCGAGGGGATCGACGGTACCGGCTCGATCGGGCCCCACACCGGGAGCTCCCAGCACGGCGCAGCACCCGGTGCGGGGCGGCTTGCGACGCTGGCCAGGGCCCGGCCGGTGTCCTCACCGGCACGCACCCGCTCCAACTGCGACCACGCCCCGGAAAGGGTCTTGGCGGTCTTCGCCTGGACGCGGGCGACGCGGGCACCGGCCCCGGTCACCGCCGTCAGCCGCATCTCCTCGGTGACGGCTTCCGCCCGCAGCCGGGCGCGGTCGACGGCCGCCCTGTCGCGGGCTTCCTGCTGGATACCCCGGATGGACTCCAGCGCGACCGGGGTGAGCGCGGTGCGCTCCCACAGCCCGTGCACCAGCCACAGCGCCTTCGCCGCAACGGGCAGCCAGGCCACAGCCAGCCACGCGGCCGTAGAGCCGTCGGCGATCAGCAGCGCGTGCGCCACCAGGACGCCGGCCGCGATGAGACCAAAGGCCCAGCCGACACCGGTCACGACGTTGCTGTGGTCGCCCTGCGCGGCCAGACGGCGCTCATAGGCGAGGGTGGCCAGCCAGCCGCCGTCGATCCCGAGACCGACGACCAGCGCGACCAGCCACGGCACCAACTGCCCGAGCCACATCACGACCACGGCCAGAGTGAGGACCATGGACACCGCCGTCATCGCAACGGCGGGCAACGCGGTCTTGGCCCTCATGCCGCACCCCCGAACGCCAGCACAGCGGCCAGGACCAGCAGGGCGCCGCCGGTCAGAGTCAGGTCGACAGCGCGGCGCAGGCAGGTGAACTTGGCGACCGCCAGACGGGACAGCCCTGCTATGTCGGCAGCCAGATCCTGCGAGAGAGCATCGGTGATCTGCTGCGGGGTGAGGGTGGCCCACAGCGGGAAGCCGTGCCGGCCACCCAGGTTCGGCCGGACCGACCGCAGCAGCAGCCCGGCCGCCACCAGCAGCAGCCACATGCCGGCGCCGCCGACGATGAGGGCGGGGCGGGTGAGCGTCATGCCGTGGCCGACGCTCCACGCACCGGCCAACACCGCACCGACGAACGCCAGCAGAAGACTCGTCTTGCTGTCGGTCCGCGCGATCTCCGCCTTCACCTCGGCGTGCGCGGCCGTCAGGCTCTGTCCGGTAGTAGTGCTCATGCCGCACCGCCCGGCAGGCTCACCGTGGCCGTGCGGTTCGCCAGCGCCGCCCGCTCCGCCAGCACCCGGCGGCGGGCCCGCCGGATCCGGCGAGCGTCCAGCTCACTCGGCGTGCGGTCCAAGGTGATGATCTGCGCATCCAACAGGTCAACGTCCGCGAGGATCAGCGGCATCTCCTGCTCGATCGCGTCCAGCTCCGCATCCGTCGGCTCCATGAAGTCGGCGAACGCGGTAACAGCGTCCTGAACAGTGACGATGTGCTCCATTGGGTCGTGTTCCTCTCAGGGTGAGCGGCCCGAATGCACCCCCGGAGTTGCCCCTCCGGGGGTGCGTGCCGTTACGGGAGAAAGTCACGCGTCATGCGTGGTGCGGCCCTTGTACTCAGCGGGCCGTAGCGCCCCGGACCGGACTTGAACCGGTCGGGTTGCCGTACGGGGCACGCCGGTCTTCTCCGCCTTGTTTCCGACCCCTTCGGGCAGGCGGACCACGGGTTACCGGCAGTTCCCTGTGTGAAGTTCTCAAAGATCACTCGCTTCCTTCGAGCCCGTTTCGCGGGGCCCTCCGGGCGTCATGCAGTACCTGTTTTACAGGTACTGCATGGGGGTCCGTCAAGTACCGGCACGGACCGTCTTGGCTTTGGCGCCGGGGCTTCTTGGCGCACCATCAGTCGCCGCAGGTCAGGGGAGTTGGTCACCCCCTACGTGGACAGCGCAGGGAGTTGTGGTTACCGTCAAGAGCTCCCTGCTGCCGTCAAGAGCTCCCTAGATGTCCCTTGGGGGATGGATGCCCAACGAGCGTTTGCGGTCCGCCATGTTGGCCCGGAACATGACTGTTCAGGACTTGGCAGAGGCCATCCAGGTCAACCCGAAGACGGTCGAGCGCTGGATCACACAGGGGAAGGTGCCGTACCGGCGCCATCAGTACGCGACTGCCTCCGTACTGAAGGTCGATGTCACGGCGCTGTGGGACGACGGCCGCAATGTCGACAGCGCAACGGACATGACGAAAGCCGAGATAGTCGCTGTCTATCCCCACCGGCACACCGTGCCGCCGGGTCTCTGGCGTGAGCTGTACGAGAGGGCGGAAAGGAACCTCGATGTTCTCGTCTACTCGGGGCTCTTCCTGTCCGAAGACCCCTTGTTCCTGGACCTCGTGAAGAAGAAGGTCGAGGGATCCACCCAGGTGCGGATCCTGCTCGGGGATCCGGACTGTGAGGCCGTCCGGCAGCGTGGCATCGATGAGGGACACCGGATCATGGACGGCAAGATTCGGAACGCGCTGGTGAACTACCGGCCTCTCATGGAGAGTCACCCCGAAGTCGGGTTCCGGCTTCACGCGACGACGCTCTACAACTCGATCTACCGGTCCGATGACGAGATGCTCGTGAACCCACACGTCTACGGCATCGGCGCCTACATGGCACCGGTCTTCCACCTGCGACGCATGCCGGGCGGCGGTCTGTTCGACACCTACGCGAATAGCATCGAACAGACCTGGGGAGGCGCTCGCCAGGTCACGGACCAAGACATCACGGGAGCCTGAGCATGGGACGCATTGACTACCTTCACGACCCCGACGCCCCGCCGGCCAACTCGGTCGTACCGTCGGTCGTTGCGTTCGTGCAGAACGATGCGGGACAGGTGCTCATGATTCAGCGCTCCGACAACGGGCGTTGGGCACTGCCGGGCGGTGGCCACGACGTCGGGGAGTCCATCAGTGACACCGTGGTGCGTGAGGTCTGGGAAGAGACCGGCATCAAGGCCGAGGTCATCGGCATGTCCGGGATCTACACCGACCCCGGCCACGTCATGAAGTACGACGACGGGGAAGTGCGCCAGCAGTTCAGCATCTGCTTCCGCGCGCGGCCGGTCGGCGGTGAGCTGCGTACGAGCAACGAGACGACTCAGGTCCGCTGGGTAGACCCGGCGGACCTGCGTGACCTGGACGTCCACCCCACCATGCGACTCCGCATCGAGCACGCCATGGACCGGACGCGTACGACCCCCTACATCGGCTGACGCTTGGCGGCGGCGACACGTTCGAGCACGCGCGATGTGCTCGCAAGAATCTCCGGTTCCGCACGGCGGATGAACGTGCCGATGAGGCTGTCCGGGCCGTAGCGCCCTGCGATCTCGTTGACTCGGTCGATCGGGTTCGTGGGCGTTCCATCCGGCGTGGTGTTCATGTCGCAGTAGCAGAGCGCGTCGTTCAAGTGCGCGCTCTCACGAGGGAACTCACCCACCAGCTCGTCATGCAGGCCGCGGGCTTCTGCCTCCATCCACGCGCACGAGTGGTGGGCTACGAGGTTCACGACCCGTTCGTCGGCATCGGCGATGTCGCGAAGGTAGCGAGCGCCGTCGAGCGGGTGAAAGCCGGTCTTGGCAAGGTTGGGGGCGTACCCGATGTCGTGGAGGACTGCCGCCGCTTCAAGCAGATCGGCATCCTCACCCAGGACGGGAGCGATCGTACGGGCCCGCTCGGCGACCCCCAAGCAGTGTTGCCAGCGCCGGGGCAGCGGCTCGGCAAGCAGCGACTCGGCGAGGGGGTAGGCCCACTCCGTCAGCTTCGACAAGCTACGAACGCTCCTCTCGAATCGGCGCGGCGCGGACCGTCCGCACCCTGCCTTGCCCACCACCGGCCAGCACGCCGGCCGCCTCCAACTTGTCGAGAGCCTTGGTCACGGTGGGCCGTGACACCCCGAACCGGGCGGCCAGGACGGAAGCGCTGGGGAAGGCTGCCCCCGCTTCGAGCCCTTCATCCGTGATGATCGCCGCGATCCGTTCGTCCAACGGGCGCCGGTCGGCCGACTCGCCCGCTCGCACGACACGCCACCGCCCACCGGGCACCGATTCAGCGACGCCATCGCGCTGGAGTACGCCGAAGGCGCGCAGGGCGACTCCCCGCGAGATCTTGTAGTCGCGCACGAGATCAGCAGCAGACGGGAGCTCCGTCATGCCCGGGTCTGCCTCGATGCGGGCCTTCAGCGCATCGGCGATCTTCAGGTAGGTACCCCGGGGGCTGGCCTGTTCTGCCACGCGCTCTCCCTCTCGGTCAGCCAATCGTCCTACCCCAGCTTCCCATGGTGCCCCGTCAGCTTGATGGGACCTTCTCCGCCTCATCAAGGCCCGCGCACGGCGCGGGCGCGCGCCGCCTTGTCGGCGGGGCCGCCGCCCTGTCTTCGCCAGCGGCGTCCGCCCGGCGGCGCGCTGCGTGCATGCGGGCGAAGGTAGGAAAACCCCCGCTGTGGCTGGGGCGGTCGGCTCCACGGCTAGGCAGGGGTCCGTTGCGACCTCCAGCAAACAAGACCATCGTGCCAGCGAGCGCATACCGCTTCGCCGCTCTGACATCGGCCGGACCTGTAGGAACCCGAGACCCCCTCACGGATCTTTTGCACATCGGCCGCATCACTCAGGCTTGGCGGCTTTCGCGCGATCCGCTTCGCATTTCTCAATGACCTCTTGCACGCGCGGATCAGAGGCCAGATGTGCCGGAAGTTCTGTGCTGCGATAGACAAATGCGTCGGCAAGTTGCTCTACAGTCAACCCGTGCGCTTCGGGGAGGTCCTTGTCTTTGGCGGTGTCCGACGAGGGTGTCCAGTACCCAAACCGCTCGTGCGTGAAGTCTGCGGCTGTGAGATCGGCGAACATAAGATTCGCTCCCGTCAGACCAGCTCCTAGGAACGTAGCGTTTTTGAGATCAGCACCAGAGAGATTTGCTCCCGTCAGGTTGGCTCCTGTGAAGTCGGCATCAGCCAGAAGGGCTGTACTCAAGTTCGCGCCTTGCAGATTAGCCCTTCTGAAGCTGACTTTGGCGCATTTCGCGCCCAACAGTTCAATGCCTCGCAAATCTGCTTCGTTGAAATTGGCAAGCGTTAGGTTCGCATATGAGAGGCGTGCGCCGCTCAAGTGTGCTCCGGCTAGCTCCACCCTGTGTAGCATCGCTCCGTGAAAACGATTGTTAAGGACTCGGCGCACATCTAGATTGAGAATTGATCCCTTATCGAAGTGTGGACGGCGTCCGAGAACTGAAATGGCAGCTTGAACGTCCTCGCTGAGGTAGGGCACGGGCTTGCTAAAAATATTGTCCTCTGTGGGCTCTGACCTCTGTCGAATGAAAGCTGCCAGCACCTCCACAACTGTCGAGTGATCCTTCTCACTATCCCGCATGATGCGTTCAAGCGAGTAGATTCCTCCAAGTCGTTCCGTCAGGCTTTCAGAACCGAGGAGCTTAATAGCCTGCACGTATCTCTCTGTGACTTGACCCTCTCGGGCTATTTCCGACTGCTCCCTATCTTTCGCTCGCGTATGCTGAAACATCATTTCGGTGTGTCGGTGATTCTTGTGCGTGTAGTAAAGGCCGCACGCTGCCACGGCACCTGCCCCGAGCGCGACCAGCATCGTGCGAAATCCTGTAATGACGACGCCGTCTGCTGGTTCGAGATTCTTCCGGCGAAGATGCGAACCATCGATCCACCATGGACCGTGCCAGAGGAGCAGCCCGTAGCCCACCACCAACAGGGTGAGGCAGCCTGTGAGCGCGATGCGCTTGGTCTTCGGCGTCATGCTCAGCAGCATGTCCTCGGGTTGGTCGCCGGAAGGGCTGGTAGCCGCTTTGCAGAGCAAGATTTGAGGCTCCGAATAGTCAGCTGCCCCGCCCTGAGACGAGCCCCGAACCGTTGCTTCTAGGGTGCCAGTTCGCGCGGCTCGGGCCGTCTCTGGGCCGTCCGGCAGTGACCAACGTCGACAAGCAACGACAGGTAGCACGCACATCAGTGCAGGTCAGCCCAACGGCCAACCGCGTCAGATGACGTGGACACCCATTGAAACCAGTTCTAGTTATAGTGGGCAATGGCCACAGGCCGGCGGGTGGAGGGGTGGAGGGTGATGGTGAGGACGTTCGAGCACGGTGGGGGCGTATGGTCCGTGGCGGTGCCCATTCCGGACAACCCCCTCGGTCACACGCTGGTCTACGTCGTGGCGACCGACCGCGGCCCGGTGCTGGTCGACACCGGGTGGGACGACCCGGCGTCCTGGGACACGCTCGTGGCGGGACTGGCCGCGTGCGGTACGGCGGTGGCGGAGGTGTACGGCGTCGTCGTCACGCATCACCACCCGGACCACCACGGCCTGTCGGCCAGGGTGCGCGAGGCCTCCGGCGCCTGGGTCGCGATGCACGCCGCCGACACCGCGGTCGTGCGGCGCACCCAGGAGGCCCGGCCGGAGCGCTGGTTCACCTACATGAGCGCCAAACTCGCGGCCGCGGGCGCCCCGGAGGAGCACCTGGCGCCGCTGCGCAGCCCCCGCGCCCTGCCCGGCCTCTCCCCCGCCCTCCCGGACCGGGAGATCGTCCCCGGCGAGCTCCTCGACCTGCCCGGACGCAGACTGCGCGCGATCTGGACCCCGGGCCACACACCCGGCCACGTCTGCCTGCACCTGGAGGAGCAGCACCCCGACCGGCAACTTCCCGGTCATGGGCGGCTGTTCAGCGGCGACCACCTCCTCCCGCGGATCACCCCGCACATCGGCCTGTACGAGGACCCCGACGACGCGACGGTCACCGACCCGCTCGGCGACTACCTCGACTCCCTGGAGCGGATCGGCCGCCTCGCACCCGCCGAGGTGCTCCCCGCACACCAGCACGCCTTCACCGACGCTCCGGGCCGGGTACGGGAGTTGCTCGCCCACCACGAGGAGCGGCTGGCCGGCCTGCTCGCGCTGCTCGCCGAGCCGCTCACGCCGTGGCAGCTGGCCGAGCGCATGGAGTGGAACCGCCCTTGGGCCGAGATCCCCTACGGCTCCCGGAACATCGCCGTCTCGGAGGCCGAGTCCCATCTGCGCCGCCTGGTGAAGCAGGGCCGGGCGGAGCCGGTGGCGGGGAGCGAGCCGGTGGCCTACGTGGCGGTGTGAAGCGGTCCAGCGGTGTGAAGCGGTCCGAACGAGTCGCCTTGTGCGCAGCGCCTCTGTTACACAGACTCATGGACCTCGTCGAGGCACTTCTCGCCCAGCACGCCTGTGAACACGTCATCCTGCACTTCGTCCGCCGCCTCGACCTCGGTGAACCGGCCGACGTGGCCGACCTGTTCACCGAGGACGGCGTCTGGGAGTGGCCTCCGCCGGGGGACGGGCGCCGGATCGAGGGCCGGGAGGCGCTGCGCGCGTACTTCGGCTCCCGCCCCGCCGACCGGCTCTCCCGCCGTCTGATGTCCAATGTGCTGGTCACCGTCACCGGCCCGGACTCGGCGAGCGCCACCTCGTACTTCACGACGTACCGCGTCGACGGGTACGAGGGAGGCGGCGCCCCCGTTCCCGCCGGACCGCCCGTCCAGGTGGGGCACTACGAGGACACCTTCCGCCGGGTCGACGGCACGTGGCTGATCGCCTCCCGCACCCTGCACCTGCCCTTCGGCGGCCCGACCCCGACGGCCGGCGGCGGACTCAACGGAAGGCCAGCTTCCTGATCAACTCCTCCGCCGGGCCCAGCAGTTCGATCTCCCGCCGGCTCATCGTCGGGTTGGCCGCCCGGCGCCTGCGGGCCTCGGCCAGGCCGGACTCGGTCAGTTCGCAGGGGTCGGCCAGCAGCGCGGAGAGCAGGGCGTGGGCCGGACCGGCGAGGGGCGCGTCATCCACGGCGACCTGGGCGAGGATCACCGCCGACATGCCCCAGTCCAGCCCGGGATGGCCGTCCTCGGTGTTGGACCAGTCGATCACCCTGGGCCCGTCCGGGGTCAGCATCACGTTGTCCGGATGCAGATCCAGGTGCAGCACCCGGTCCTCCGGCCGCGCCGCGTCCCGGCCGGGCACGGCGTGCAGCCGGCGCAGCAGGTCGGCGAGCAGAGCGCCCGCCTCCTGCACGCCGACCCGCCCGTCCCCGAGGGCGCCGAGCAGGGTGGGCCCGGACAGCCGCTCCAGCACCAGCTCGGTGCGTGAGCCGGTGGGCCGTACCCGGGGTGCCGGATAGCCGTGCTGCCGGACGTACGCCATCACGGCGCCCTCGGCGGCCGCGTCCCCCCAGCCGTCCCGGTCCCGGCGCAACACCCAGGCGTCGTCGATCTCGTACACGTCGGCCGAGCGGCCGGAGCCCAGCAGTCTCCCCGTCTCTGTCATGATCGTGACCCTAGTCACCGCAACCGCGTGTGCACATCCACTCCTCAGGCCGCTCAGGGCGGCCGGTAAAGTGGCGGGGTCGTCATCACACCCGTACGGGGGGAAGCCGGTGCAATTCCGGCGCCGACCCTCCCCCAACTCTCGGCTTCGCTCGAGCCGGGGGACCCCCATCCGTAAACCGCCTTGCTGCGGTGAGCCGGACTGCCCCGCACGGGACGTTGACCGGCTCGCGTGCGTCGGCGGTCCGCCGCGCACGGCACCGTCGAGGTTTACGGAACCGAGCCGCCCGGGGTGTCTCCCGTGCGCTGCCGGTTCCCCGCAGGAGAGGCAGTCGCCGACCATGAACGTCCGCCGCAGTGCCGCGGCTCTCGCCGCCGTAGGCGTGCTGGCCGCCGCCGCGCCCGCCACGGCCGCCGGCCAGTCCCCGTCCCCCTCGCCGAAGGTCGCGATCCCGTCCGGGCTGTACGGCACCTCCGACCCGACCTACGACGGCGTGTGGCGCCAGTCGCTGACGCTCATCGCCCAGCGGACCCTCGGCTACCGGCCGGCGGCGAAGGCCGTGGACTGGCTCGCCGGCCAGCAGTGCGCGAACGGCGCCTTCGCCGCGTTCCGCGCCGTCCCCGCCAAGGCCTGCGACGGCAAGGTGATGGTGGACACCAACAGCACCGCGGCCGCGGTGCAGGCCCTGAAGGCGGCCGGCGGGCACGACGACGCCGTCGAAAAGGCGGTGACCTGGCTGAAGTCCGTGCAGAACAAGGACGGCGGCTGGGGATACTCGCCCGGTGGGGCGAGCGACACCAACTCCACCTCGGTCGTCATCGGCGCGCTGACGGCGGTGGGCACGGACCCCGCGTCCGTGCGGAAGGCGGGCAAGTCCCCCTACGACCTGCTGGCCGCCCTGTCCCTCCCCTGCGGCCAGGACGGCGGCGGTGCCCTCGCCTACCAGCCGGACAAGAAGGGCACGTTGGCCGCCAACGCGGACGCCACGGCGGCCGGGGTGCTCGGCGCCCTCGGCAAGGGGTTCGTGGCCGAGGCCGGCCAGGCGCCCGCCAAGGACACGTGCACCAGGGCCGACCGTCCGGCGCAGGTCGCGGACAACGCCGGGGCCTACCTCGCGGCAGCCGTCGGCAGGACCGGGCACCTGCAGTCCGCGCTGCCCGGCGCCAAGGACCAGCCGGACTTCGGCAACACCGCCGACACGGTGGTCGCGCTGGCCGCGGACGGCCGGACCGAGCAGGCGAAGAAGGCGTACGGCTGGCTGGAGAAGAACGCCGGGCACTGGGCGGCGCAGAGCGGTCCTGCGGCGTACGCCCAGCTGATCCTCGCCGCGCACGCGGTCGGCGCCGAGCCCGGCGACTTCGGCGGCACCAGCCTGGTCCGGTCCCTCAACGAGCTCGGCCCGGCGCCGGCCATGGACTCCTCCGCGCACGAGAGCACGAAGGCCGCGACGCCCGAGAAGTCCGAGAAGTCCGAGAGTGGTTCGGTCTTCGGCGTCTGGTGGTTCGTCGGGGTCTGCCTCGTCGCGGGCATCGGCGTCGGCTTCCTGCTCAGCGGCCGGAAGAAGCGCCGGCCGTGAGGGCCGTCCGCCGCACCGCGGGCCTGCTGTGCGCCGCGCTCGTCCTGCTGGCCGGGGCGGGCCAGGCGCAGGCCGCCGGGTATCGCTACTGGTCCTTCTGGGAGCGGTCGGGCGGGCGCTGGACGTACGCCACGCAGGGCCCGTCGACCGCCCGTCCCGGCGACGGCGCGGTGGAGGGCTTCCGCTTCGCGGTGAGCGAGGACTCGGCGGACGCGAGCCGGCCGCGCGGGGCGGCGGACTTCGGCACGATCTGTTCGGGCACGCCCGCCAGGTCCGGTACCGAGCGGGTGGCCGTCGTCCTCGACTTCGGCACCCCCGCGGACGCGCCGTCCGGCGAGACGCCGCCGGCCCGCCGCACGGCCTGCGCGCGGATCCCGGCCGGCGCGACGACCGCCGACGCCCTGGCGGCCGTCGCCCCACCTCTGCGCTACGACACCAACGCCCTGCTGTGCGCGATCGCCGGGTATCCGAAGCAGGGGTGCGGGGAGCAGGTTTCGGGGTCTGCGCCCAGGAAATCGCCGGGAAAGAGCGGTAGTTCGGGGAGCGGACCATCCCTGGACCTGCCGATCGGCGCGGGAGTGGTGGCCGTGCTGGCGGGCGCGGCGGTGTGGCAGTCCCGACGGCGACGCAATGAATCCGTCTGACGCCGCGCCCGCTGCGGGCAGTCGTGCCGCTGGGGGCCCCGCCCAGCCCCGGCGCCGGGCCACTGTTCACCCCGGTGCCTGGTGGCTCTGGGCCTTGAGCCTCGGCACCGCCGCCACCCGCACCACCAACCCCCTCCTCCTCGCCCTCCTCATATCGGCCTCCGCCTACGTCGTGGCGACGCACCGCACCGACACCCCCACCGCCCGCGCCTACCCCGCCTTCGCCAGGCTCGCCCTCGCCGTCCTCCTCATCCGCCTCCTCTTCGCGGTGGCGCTGGGCTCCCCCATCCCCGGCACCCACGCCCTCCTCACGCTCCCCGAGGTCCCCCTCCCCCACTGGGCGCAGGGCATCCGCCTGGGCGGAAAGGTCACGGCGGAGGCGCTCGTCTTCGCCGTCTACGACGGGCTCAAGCTGGCCACCCTCCTGATCTGTGTCGGCGCGGCCAACGCGCTCGCGGCCCCCACCCGCCTCCTCAAGTCCCTCCCCGGCGCCCTGTACGAGACCGGTGTCGCCGTGGTCGTCGCGCTCACCTTCGCGCCGCACCTGATCGCCGACGTCCAGCGGCTGCGCGCCGCCCGCCGGCTGCGCGGCCGCCCGGACCGGGGCCTGCGGGGCCTGCTGCAGGTCGGACTGCCGGTGCTGGAGGGTGCGCTGGAGCGCTCGGTCGCGCTCGCCGCCGCGATGGAGGCCCGTGGCTACGGCCGCACCGTCGAGGTTCCCGACCGCATCCGCCGTACGACGGCCGCGCTCACCCTCGGCGGCCTGCTCGGCGTGTGCGCGGGAACGTACGGGCTGCTCACCGCGGAGGGCGGCACCTACGGCATCCCGCTGCTGCTCGCCGGTGTCGTCGCCGCCGTCGCGGGGCTGCGCCTCGGCGGCCGGCGTTCGCTGCGCACCCGGTACCGGCCGGACCGGTGGGACGTACGGGCCTGGCTGGTCACCGGCTCCGGCGCCGCGGTCGCCGCGCTGCTCGGTCTGGCCTCTGCCCACGACCCGGACGGGCTGCACCCGGGCGTCGTCCCCCTCGTCGCCCCCACCCTCCCCCTGTGGCCCGCCGCGGCGATCCTCCTCGCCCTCCTGCCCGCCTTCGTCGTCCCCAAGGACCCCAAGGACCCCATGGACCCCAAGGAGCCGTCGTGATCCGCTTCGAGGATGTCAGCGTGACGTACGACGGTGCGGCCGAACCGGCCGTCCAGGGCGTCGACTTCGAGGTGCCGGAGGGTGAACTCGTGCTGCTCGTCGGCCCGTCCGGGGTCGGCAAGTCCACCGTGCTCGGCGCGGTGAGCGGTCTCGTGCCGCACTTCACCGGCGGCACCCTGCGCGGCCGTGTCACGGTGGATGGCCGGGACACCCGCACCCACAAGCCGCGCGAACTCGCCGACGTGGTCGGCACGGTGGGCCAGGATCCGCTCGCCCACTTCGTGACCGACACCGTGGAGGACGAACTCGCCTACGGCATGGAGTCGTTGGGGCTTCCGCCGGAGGTGATGCGGCGCCGGGTCGAGGAGACCCTCGACCTGCTGGGCCTGGCAGGACTGCGCGACCGTCCGATCGCCACGCTCTCCGGTGGCCAGCGGCAGCGGGTCGCGATCGGCTCGGTCCTCACCCCGCACCCGCGGGTACTGGTCCTGGACGAGCCGACCTCGGCCCTGGACCCGGCCGCGGCGGAGGAGGTCCTGGCGGTGCTCCAGCGCCTGGTGCACGACCTCGGCACGACGATCCTGATGGCCGAGCACCGTCTGGAACGCGTGATCCACTACGCCGACCGCATGGTCCTGCTGCCCGGCCCCGCCGCACTCCCGGTCGTCGGCACCCCGCCCGAGGTGATGGCGGTGTCCCCCGTCCACCCTCCGGTGGTCGCCCTGGGCCGCCTGGCCGGCTGGTCCCCTCTTCCCCTGACGGTACGAGACGCCCGCCGCACGGCAGGCGACCTGCGAGAACGCCTGGCCGCCGCAGCTGCGGGCAGTCGTGCCACCGGGGCGGCACGGGCGGACGCAGCAGCGCCCGGCCGGCGCCGGCAAGCGGCCCGGCCCCCCGCCGACACCGGCACCGGGCGCCGTCTCCGGTTCCGTCGCCGTTCCTCCGCCACCCACCACACGCAAGCCCCGCAACCGCACATCGCCGAAGTCCACTCCCTCTCCGTCCGCCGCGACCGCGTCACCGCCCTGCGCCACATGGACCTGACCGTCACCCCCGGCGAGACCATCGCCCTCATGGGCCGCAACGGCGCCGGGAAGTCCACCCTGCTCGGCTCCCTGGTCGGACTGGTGACCCCCACCACAGGAACCGTCACCGTCGGCGGAGTCGAACCCCACCGCACCGCACCCCCCGGCCTCGTGCGCCGCGTCGGCCTCGTCCCCCAGGAACCGCGGGACCTCCTCTACGCCGACACGGTCGCCGACGAGTGCGCGGCGGCCGACCGGGACGCGGGAGCCGAGCCGGGGACCTGCCGGGCGCTGGTCTCCGAGCTGTTGCCGGGGATCACGGACGACACCCACCCCCGTGACCTGTCCGAGGGGCAGTGTCTGGCGCTCGCCCTGGCCGTCGTACTGACCGCCCGGCCACCCCTGCTGTTGCTGGACGAGCCGACGCGCGGCCTGGACTACGCGGCCAAGGCCCGCCTGGTGACCGTGCTGCGCGGCCTCGCCGCGGAGGGGCACGCGATCGTGCTGGCCACGCATGACGTGGAGCTGGCGGCCGAGATCGCGCACCGCGTGGTGCTGCTGGCCGAGGGGGAGGTCATCGCCGACGGGCCGACCGCGCACGTCGTCGTCTCCTCGCCGTCCTTCGCGCCGCAGGTGACGAAGATCCTCGCCCCGCAGCAGTGGCTCACCGTCGCCCAGGTGCGCGAGGCCCTCGCATGAGGCCCCCGAGCGCCGCCCGGCTGCACGCCGTCCGGCTCGGCCCCCGCTCGCTCGCCGCGCTGGCCCTGGCCGGCGCGGTCGGTGTCGTCGCCTTCGGCTGGCCCTTCCTCGCTCCGCCCGCCTCCCAGCTGAGCGCTCACGCCCAGGACGCGCCCTGGCTCTTCGCGGGCCTGCTCGTCCTCCTGGTCGCGGTCGTGGCGGCGACGATCTCGGAGTCCGACCTCGGCCCGAAGGCCGTGGCCATGCTGGGCGTGCTCGCCGCGACGGGGGCCGCGCTGCGTCCGATCGGCGCGGGCACGGCGGGGATCGAGCCGATGTTCTTCCTGATGGTGCTCAGCGGGCGGGTGCTGGGCCCCGGCTTCGGCTTCGCCCTGGGCTCGGTGACGATGTTCGCCTCCGCCCTGCTCACGGGCGGGGTGGGGCCGTGGCTGCCGTTCCAGATGCTGTCGATGGGCTGGTTCACGATGGGCGCCGGGCTGCTCCCGGGCCCGGTCCGGCTGCGCGGCCGGACCGAACTGCTGCTCCTCGCGGTCTACGGCTTCCTCGCCGCCTTCGCCTACGGCACGGTCATGAACCTGGCCGGCTGGCCGTTCATGGGAGCCGCCGCCTCGAACATCTCCTTCGACGCCCATGCCTCCGTCCCCGCCAACCTGGCCCGTTTCGTCGCCTACTGCCTGGCGACCTCGCTGGGCTGGGACCTCGGCCGGGCGCTGTGCACGGTGGTGCTGACCCTCTTCCTCGGCCCTGCCGTGCTGCGCGCGCTGCGCCGGGCCACGCGGCGGGCCGCTTTCGAGACCGCGGTCACATTCGACGACCCCGCCACGTGACGGGCGGCACAGCGAACGGTCCCGCTGGGTGAGGTGTCGTATCCGGTACGTGAGCGGGACGGTGAAGCACCCCACATGACGCAGGTCACCTACGACGCGAGACCGTAGTGCGAAATGTCCGATACGCCCTTAAGTGCACTCACGCTGACCTGCGGTTTGCGACCCAGGTCACAGAGTCGGCGAATCCCGCGCATCCGGCCACAACTAGTAAAAGGGGTCATTGCGGACGGCTTTCCGGGCTGCTTCTCTGGACGACGTCGCCAGGCACCACGAGCCCCCGGGCCGCGGTGCCGACGCATGAGGCCACAGCGCGTGGCCCGTCCCATGCGGGCGATCCCCTGTCCCCGACGCAAGAGGTACTCCGTGTCCGTCTCCTTCATCCGCCGCATCGCTTCCCCGAAGAAGGCCCTCACCACCGCCGCCGTGGCCGCCGCCACCGCCGGCCTGGCCCTGACCGCGGCGCCCGCCCAGGCCGCCCCCGCGTCGGCCTCCTCCGCTCAGGCGATCGCGCACAAGATGATCCCGGACGCCGCGCAGTTCAACGCGTTCAGCAAGATCGTCTCCCACGAGAGTGGCTGGAACCCGTCCGCCACCAACAGCTCCACCGGCGCCTATGGCCTGGTCCAGGCCCTGCCGGCCTCCAAGATGGCCTCCGCCGGTGGCGACTGGAAGACCAACCCCGCCACCCAGATCAAGTGGGGCCTGGACTACATGAAGTCCCGCTACGGCAGCCCGGCGAAGGCCTGGACCTTCTGGCAGGCCAACGGCTGGTACTGAGCCGTCCGCACCGCGCCCCGAAGCCGCTGAAGGCGGCGGCCCCCGATCCCCGGGCCGCCGCCTTCGGCGTTCCCTTCTCCCCACGTGGTCCACTGGGGCGGTGAGCGCAGCGGAAGAGGCATCGGCGCAGGAGACGTACGACCGCGAGGCGCGCGGGCTGCGGCTGGTGGTCGTGCTGCTGGCCCTGACGGTGGTCAGCGGGCTGATCGACGCCGTCAGCTATCTGGGCCTCGGCCGCGTCTTCACCGCGAACATGACCGGCAACGTGGTCGTCCTCGGCTTCGCGGCGGCCGGCGCGCCCGGTTTCTCCGTGCCGCACACGGCGACCTCTCTGGGGTGTTTCCTGCTGGGCGCGGTGACCGGCGGCCGGCTGGCGGCCCGCGTCGGCAAGGGCTCGCGCCGCACCTGGACCCGCCTCACCCTGACCGCCGAAGCGGCCTTGGTGGCCCTGTCGGCCGCGATCGCCTTCGCCTGGCCGCACGCCACCGGCACGGTCTACGCCCTGATCGCCCTCACCGGGTATGCGATGGGCCTGCGCAACGCGACGGTCCGCAAGCTGGGCGTGGCCGACCTGACGACCACCGTGCTGACCATGACCCTGACCGGCCTGGCCTCCGAGTCCCGCCTCGGCGACGCCACCGGCCACCGCTCACCGCGCCGTACGGCCTCGGTGATCGCCATGCTCGTCGGCGCCTGTCTGGGCGCGTGGCTGGTCCTGCACCACGGGCTGGGCATCCCGCTGCTGATCGCGGCGGTGACGTCGGGCGTGCTGGCGGCCCTGACATCCGGCCGCGAGTAAGGGGCATGACCTCGGGGGAGGCAGGAACGGGGCGTTGGGGTAGGGGTGCTCCTGCCTCCCTCGGGGTGGGCCGACCCGCCGGGTCAGCCGGTGGTGACCTGGAGTTCCTTGACCCCGTTGATCCAGGCCGAGCGCAGCCGCCGGGGGGCCTCGGCCAGCCGCAGCTCCGGCATCGCGTCGGCGAGCGCGTTGAAGATCAGGTCGATCTCCAGGATCGCCAGGGACTTGCCGAGGCAGTAGTGCGGCCCGCCACCGCCGAAGCCGAGGTGGGGGTTGGGGTCGCGGGTGATGTCGAAGGCGTCGGGGTCGGTGAAGACCTCGGGGTCGTGGTTGGCGGAGGCGTAGAACAGCCCGACGCGATCGCCCTTCCTGATCCGGGCCCCGCCCAGTTCCGTGTCCCGGGTGGCCGTCCGCTGGAAGGCGTTGACCGGGGTCGCCCAGCGCACGATCTCCTCGGCCGTCGTCCCCGGCCGCTCCCGCTTGAACAGCTCCCACTGCCCGGGGTGGGTGAGGAACGCGTGCATGCCGTGGGTGATGGCATTACGGGTGGTCTCGTTCCCGGCGACCGCCAGCATCAGCACGAAGAAGCCGAACTCGTCGGAGTTCAGGTTGCCCTCGTCCTCCGCCGCGACGAGCGTGGTGACGATGTCGTGGGCGGGGCACTGTTTCCGCTCGGCGGCCATGTTCATCGCGTAGGCGATGATCTCGGCGGCCGACTCGGCACCCACCTCCTCGGTGATGGCGTACTCGGGATCGTCGTAGGCGATCATCCTGTTGGACCAGTCGAAGATCTTGGCCCGGTCCTCCTGCGGGACGCCGATCAGCTCGGCTACGGCCTGCAGGGGCAGTTCGCAGGCGACCTCGGTGACGAAGTCGAACGCACCCGAGCGGGCCCTGGCTCCCGCGACGATCGCCTCGGCGCGCGCCCGGAGCCGCTCCTCCAGGGCGCGGATGGAACGTGGCGTGAAGCCGCGCTGCACGATCTGCCGCACCCGCGTATGTTCCGGAGGATCCATGTTGAGCAGGATCAGCCGCTGTGCGTCGATCGCGTCGCGCTCGATGTGCTCGTTGAAGCGGATGATCGCGGTGTTGAGGGTGGAGGAGAAGAGTTCCGGGTGCGTGGAGACGTACCTGACGTCCGCGTGCCGGGTCACGGCCCAGTAGCCGGTGTCGGCGAAACCCGCGAGGCCGTGCGGCTGCGGGATCCAGCGGACCGGCTCGGTGCGGCGCAGCTCGGCGAACTCCGGGAGGGGTACACGGTGGTGCAGCAAGTCGGGGTCGGTGAAGTCGAACCCGTCGGGCAGCGCGGGGCAGTGCATCGGAGAGCTCCCGTCGTCCGTTCTGCGTCCGTTCCTGAGTCGGTTCTGAGTCCGTCCTGACGGCCCATCAGCGAGTGCCGTGAACGTAGTAACGGGTTCTACAAGTCGCAAGAGGTACGGCACCCCCAATCCGTGCGGAATTCGTGCAGATCGCGACTCAGGCACCTGCAAGACTCTTGCGGTGATGGACATCACGTCAGCAGACTGCTGGGCAGAACTAGAACGCGTACTAGTTCTGGAGGAGAGCCCTCTCGGAGAGGACCCGCACCCATGGCCGCCGAACCCGTGATCGTCGAAGCCGTACGGACCCCCATCGGCAAGCGCGGCGGCGCGCTAGCCAATCTGCACCCCGCCTACCTCCTGGGCGAGACCTACCGTGAACTCCTGGGCCGCACCGGCATCCCCGCCGACGCGGTCGAGCAGATCGTCGGCGGCACGGTCACCCACGCCGGCGAACAGTCCATGAACCCCGCGCGCACGGCCTGGCTGACCATGGGGCTGCCGTACGAGACGGCGGCCACGACCGTCGACTGCCAGTGCGGCTCCTCCCAGCAGGCCTCGCACATGGTGGCCAACATGGTCGCCGGGGGCGTGATCGACGTCGGGATCAGCTGCGGCGTCGAGGCGATGAGCCGGGTCCCGCTGGGCTCGGGGTCGAAGCACGGACCGGGCAAGCCGTTCCCCGACGAGTGGAACGTCGACCTGCCGAACCAGTTCGAGGCCGCGGAGCGGATCGCCCGGCACCGGGGGCTGACGAGGGAGGACGTGGACGCACTGGGGCTGCGCTCGCAGGAACGGGCGGCGCTGGCCTGGGCGGAGGAACGTTTCAAGCGCGAGACCTTCGCGGTCCAGGTCCCGACCACCGAGGAGGAGCAGTACGCCGGTCAGGGCATGTGGCGGCTGGTCGACAAGGACGAGGGCCTGCGGGACACGTCCATGGAGGCCCTGGCGGGGCTGAAGCCGGTGATGCCGACGGCGGTCCATACGGCGGGCAACTCGTCCCAGATCTCGGACGGGGCCGCGGCGATCATGTGGGCGTCGAAGCGGATGGCGCGGGCGCTGAAACTGAAGCCCCGGGCGCGGATCGTCGCCCAGGCGCTGGTGGGCGCCGACCCGCACTACCACCTGGACGGCCCGATCGACGCGACCCGCGCGGTGCTGGGCAAGGCGGGGATGTCCCTGAAGGACATCGACCTCGTGGAGATCAACGAGGCCTTCGCGTCCGTGGTGCTGAGCTGGGCCCAGGTCTTCGAACAGGACCTGGACAAGGTCAACGTGAACGGTGGTGGGATTGCGCTGGGTCACCCGGTGGGGGCGACCGGCGCCCGCCTGATCACCACCGCCCTGCACGAACTGGAGCGCGTGGACAAGGAGTTCGCGCTGATCACCATGTGCGCGGGCGGTGGGCTGGCCACGGGGACCATCATTCAGCGGCTTTAGCCGACGTCCAGTTCACAAAGGTGGTGAAGGCGGCGGGATCGACGGTGAGGATCGGTCCCGCAGGGGTCTTTGAGTCGCGGATGGCGACAGTGGCTTCCGCCAGTTCTGCGACCTCGACACATTCGCCGCCCTGGTCTCCGCTGTAGCTGGACTTACGCCAGTTGCGCTCCATAGCGGTCCTCCATCACCCGTCGGATCAGCCCCGCCGAGTCCTTGATAGAGAGCGCGGCGGCTCGAAGATGATCGTAACGGAGCGAGCAGTCCTTGACGGTGTCCGGGTTGGCGGTCGTTTGCCCGCAGCCGTACCCCTCGGTGTAGACGATGCTCGGGTCGCCGACGAAGCGGAAGACGGTGAACGAGCCTTGGAGTCCGGGGTGCTCCCCGACCGAATACGGCAGGATCTGTACGTTGATCCGGGGGTCGTCCTCGAAAGTCAGCAGGTGGGCCAGTTGCTCGCGCATGACCTCCTGACGGCCGATCTCCTGGTGCAGCGCGGCCTCGCTGAGAACCATCCAGAAGACCGGCGGCTCCTCCTTTTCGAAAATGCGCTGGCGAGCGAGCCGAACGGCTGCCCGATCCGCGAGTTTGTCCCGATCCAGCACTCCGAGCACCGCGCGTACATAGGACGGAGACTGAAGCAGACCGTGAATCAGGTGGATCTGAAACGTACAGATCTCCGCCGCCCGCACCTCCAACTCCGCCACCTGCTGAAACCACGCCGGAAGCTGACTCCGCATCACCAGCGGATGCAGCCGTGTCAGTAACCCGCCCGTGCACAGCGCCGCGTCCGCCCGCTGGCTGAAGTCGAGCGTCGGCAGCTTCCGTGCCGTCTCCACCTGGCCCACCATCGACCCCGTGTAGTTGATGATGTCCCCGAGCTGCTTCTGCGTGAGTCCCGCCGCCTCCCGGTACCGGCGCAACTCGAAGCCGTAGTAGTCGAGCGGTGAGGCGCTCGGGTCGAGGGTGTTGATGTTCACCACGGCAAGTCCCCTCTCGGACCTGTTGTGTTCAACCTGTAGCCGAGCGTAGTGATCCGAGGTCAGCCTCGTCCTGTGAACCTCAACTTTCCCCACACCCCCCAGTACCGCATGAACCTCACCGTCGGAGAGCACTCGGTCCGCCACATCCGCCGTATCGTCCGCTCGCTGCTCCAGGAATGGGAGCTGCCGGAGCTGATGTTCGCCGTGGAGCTGGGCATGAGCGAGCTGGTCACCAATGTCGTACGGCACGTACCGGATCGTCGTTGCACCGTGCTGCTCGCCCGGCAGACGGTCGGCGTACGGGCCGAGGTGACCGACGGCTTCGCGCAACTCCCCTCGGCTGGGGACGGCTTGGACCACGAGTCGGAGAGCGGACGCGGCCTCGCGCTGCTGGACGCCGTGGTCGACAAGTGGGGCGTCTCGTCGGCCGGACGCGGAGGCAAGACGGTCTGGTTCGAGTGCGGGGTCACCGCCTAGGCGGGTGCCGCGCGCAGCGCGATGCTTCTGCCGGCCATCTGCGCGAGCGACTTCGCGCGGGCGACGAAGAGGTCGGGGTCGTCCATCCGAGCGGTCACCGCGGGGGGATAGATCTCGGCGTCGACATGGCGGGGAAAGGCGTCGCGTAGGGCGGTCAGGACGTTCGTCCGATCGGGTTCGGGAAGGTCCCCGACGAACACGTAGCCCGATACCGCGCCCGCGGTGACATCGCGCCGGGCCTGATCGTCCGTCACGTGACGGAGGATGAACGCGGCCACGTCGTCGAAGAGGGCCGACGTCGCGAACCAGGCGAGGTTCTCGCCCGACCCGCCGGAGGGCAGGGACACCAGCTTGGTCACAGCTGCCCCTCCGGCACGGCGAGCGGGGCGGGGGACTCCTGGCGTGCCGCCGTCGTCGTCACGAGCCGGGCTCGCGGGCCCTGGAAGACGTACGACAGGCCGAAGCCGGCGCTCACCACCACTGCGCCGCCCACCGCGTCCAGCACCCAGTGGTTGCCGGTGGCGATGATGGCCGAGACGGTGAAGAGGGGGTGCAGGAGGCCCAGTGCCTTCATCCACCACCTCGGGGCGATGACCGCGATGACCAGGCCGCACCACAGGGCCCAGCCGAAGTGCAGCGACGGCATCGCCGCGTACTGGTTGGTGAGCGCGGTCAGGGTGCCGTAGTCCGGCTTGGAGAAGTCCTGGACGCCGTGGACGGTGTCGATCATGCCCAGCCCCGGCATCAGGCGCGGCGGGGCCAGCGGGAAGAGCCAGAAGCCGATCAGGGCGAGGAAGGTGGCGAAGCCGAGGGAGGCGCGCGCCCAGCGGTAGTCGACGGGGCGGCGCCAGTAGAGGACGGCGAGGACCGTCAGGGGCACCACGAAGTGGAAGGACTCGTAGTAGAAGTCGAAGAAGTGCCGGAGCCAGCCGGTCTTCGCCACCGTGTGGTTGGCCCAGTGCTCGATGTCGATGTGCAGGAAGCGTTCGATGTCGAGGACGGTGTGGCCGTGGCGCTCGGCGCGGGCCCGGCCGCCGGAGGCGGTGCCGCCGGTCGCGGCGAGCCGCACCTGCGAGTAGGCGGCGTAGACGACCCGGATGAGCAGCAGTTCCAGGAGGAGGTTCGGGCGGGTGAGGACGCGGCGGAGGAAGGGGAGCAGGGGGACCCGGCGGAAGCGGGCGGGGACCGGCTGCGCGTACTCCGCCGGGATCGGGGTCTGGTAGTGGAGGGAGGTGCGGGACAGGAAGGGGACGGCCGTGGCGGCGGCCAGCGCCGCGAGCAGGACGAGGTTGTCGCGCAGCGGGTGCATCACCGTCATGTTCGGCAGCATCATCTTCGCCGGCAGGGCGGTCACCAGGATCATCGCGACCGGCCAGACGTACCGGTCGGAGGCCCGCCTGCCGACCCGGCCGACCATGGCGAGCAGCACCCACAGCAGCTGGTGCTGCCAGGCGGTGGGAGAGACGGCGACGACGGCGCAGCCGGTGATGGCCACGGCGAGCAGCAGCTGGCCGTCGTGGGCGTAGCGGACGGCGCGGCGCAGGGCGAGCGCGGCGACGCCGGCGCTCAGCAGAAGGAAGAGGGTGATCTCCAGTGGGCCGGTCAGGCCCAGCCGGAGCAGGCCGCCGTGCAGGGACTGGTTGCCGAGGGCATCGGCCTTGCCGCCGAGGCCGACCCCGGCCATGTGGTGCACCCAGTAGGTGTACGAGTCGTGCGGCAGCGCCGCCCAGGCGAGCGCGGTGCAGGCGGCGAAGGTGCCGGCCGTGGCGGCGGCGGCCCGGCGGCGGCCGGTGAACCACAGCAGCGGGGCGAACAGCAGCATGGTCGGCTGCAGCGCGGCAGCCAGGCCTATGCACAGGCCGCTGCCCCGCTGTCCGCGTACGGCGAAGCAGCCGAGCAGGACGAGCAGGACCGGGATGATGCTGGTCTGGCCGAGCCACAGGGCGTTGCGGACCGGCAGCGACAGCATGAGCAGGCTGATCGCGACCGGCGCGGCCAGCAGGGAGGTGCGGCGGCCGACCGGCTGGGGCAGCGCGCGGGCGGCCACCAGGCCGAGGGCGACGACCAGCAGCAGGGTGCCGAAGGTCCAGCCCCAGCCGAGGGCGGCCTGTGCGGACTTGGTGAGCGGTTTGAGGACCAGGCCGGCGAAGGGGGTGCCGGTGAACCGGGTGGAGTCGTAGAGCGAGCCCTTCACGTGCAGCACGCCGTGGGGGCCGACCCAGGTCTCCAGGTCGGTCAGCCGCTCACCGCTCGGCGTGCTGAGGACGACGGTCAGCTGCCGTACCGCGAGGATCGCGGCCACCGCCCACAGGGCGAGCCGCGCCGCGCGCAGCCGGGTCCCGGCCGGGGCCGTGCCGAGTGTGTCCGCCGCTCCCCCGCTGTGCTCCACGTTCGCCACGCCTCGTCGGCCTCCCGCCCCGTCCGGCCCCGGCGCCGGTCACGCCGGATTCCCCTGAGAACCCTATGAGGGTCCCAGCCCCCCGAAGAAGGACGCGGGAAACCCCGGATTCACCTGCCGTCCGCTCTCCTTTTGTCCGGAAGACGACAGTCGGCGGCAGGGCCGGTTGCCCGGTGCAGGCGCGAGAAGGATCACAGCGCGGGACCGGAATGGCTGGTCATGAGTGGGCAGACGTACCTGCGTACCCAGCCTTTGGCTGCACTGTGCAGTTGAGTGCGTGCGTGACGTAAGGGGCCGAAGTCCCCCTATGGTCGGTTTTCGGCCCGTTCCCCGGCAGCGCCGCCGTACGGACCGCGTCCCTGTCCCCGTCGAAAGGTAGGCGAGCCCCGTTTTGGCGACCGCCGCAGCCGTCTCCCCGTCCCTCCCGAAGACCCGGCGGGCCACCCAGGCCCATGACGTCACCGTCACCGACCCCGCGCTCGTCAAGCGCGCCGTGAAGGCGGCCGCGCTCGGCAACGCGATGGAGTGGTTCGACTTCGGTGTCTACAGCTACATCGCGGTCACCCTGGGCAAGGTCTTCTTCCCGTCCGGCAACCCGACCGCGCAGCTGCTGTCGACCTTCGGCGCCTTCGCGGCGGCCTTCCTGGTCCGGCCGCTCGGTGGCATGGTCTTCGGTCCGCTGGGCGACCGCGTGGGCCGCCAGAAGGTCCTCGCCCTCACGATGATCATGATGGCAGCGGGCACGTTCGCGATCGGCCTGATCCCGTCGTACGCGTCGATCGGCGTGGGCGCGCCGCTTCTGCTGCTGGCCGCCCGGCTGGTGCAGGGCTTCTCGACCGGTGGTGAGTACGCCGGCGCGTCCACCTTCATCGCCGAGTACGCCCCCGACAAGAGGCGCGGCTTCTTCGGCAGCTGGCTGGAGTTCGGCACGCTGGCGGGCTACATCGGCGGCGCGGGTCTCGTCACCCTGATGACCGCGCTGCTGTCCTCGGCGGACCTGGTGTCCTGGGGCTGGCGCGTGCCGTTCCTGATCGCGGGCCCGATGGGCATCATCGGCCTGTACCTGCGGATGCGGCTGGAGGAGACCCCGGCGTTCGCCGCGGAGGTGGAGAAGGCGGAGGCCGCCCGGCCCAAGGTGCCCCTGCGCGAGATGGTCGCGGGCCAGTGGAGGGCGCTGCTGCTGTGCATGGGCCTGGTGCTGGTCTTCAACGTCACCGACTACATGCTGCTGTCGTACATGCCGAGCTACCTCACGAGTGAGCTGAAGTACGACGAGACGCACGGGCTGCTGGTCGTGCTCGGCGTGATGGCCCTGATGATGATCGTCCAGCCGTTCGCGGGCGCGCTGACCGACCGTGTCGGCCGCCGCCCGGTGATCGCGGCGGGCTGCGCGGGCTTCCTGTTCCTCTCCGTCCCGGCCGTGCTGCTGATCCGGCAGGGCAGCCTGCTCGCGGTGGGGCTGGGCATGGGTGCGCTGGGCCTTCTCCTGGTCTGCTTCACGGCGGCCATGCCGGCCGCGCTGCCCGCTCTCTTCCCGACGCGGGTGCGGTACGGGTCCCTGTCCATCGGCTTCAACGTCTCGGTGTCCCTGTTCGGCGGGACGACGCCGCTGGTCGTGACCGCGCTGATCGGGGCGACGGGGAACATGATGATGCCCGCGTACTACATGATGGCGGCGGCTGTCGTGGGCGGGTTCGCGGTGTGGCGGATGTCCGAGTGCGCGGGGCGGCCGTTGCCGGGTTCCGCCCCGGCGGTGGAAGGCCGCTGAGCGCCGCAGGGGTACGGGTCGCCGAAGTGCCGCCGACCGCACGGCACCTCCCGGCGGGCAGCGCCCCGACGTGACCGGCACCGGCGCCGGAACCGTTCACGGATCCGGCGCCGTCTGTTGCCCCGTGAAACGCAGCCGCATACTCACCCTGGTCCTCGCCCTGCTCGGTATTCAGCTGAGCTGGCTCGTCGCCCCCGCCTACGCCTGTGGGTGCGGGGCGATGGTGCCGGATCCGGCGACGGAGATCGCCGTCGCCCAGGAGCAGTCCGTGCTGCGCTGGGACGGCCGCGAGGAGCAGATCGTGATGCGGCTGACGGTGAACGGCGACGCGCGACACGCCGCCTGGATCATGCCCGTCCCGCACCGGGCGACCGTCCGCCTCGGCGACCCGGCCCTCTTCGACCAGCTCGCCGAGGCCATCCAGCCCGTCCACCGCACCCGGTACTACTTCTGGCCGAAGAACGGCGACTGGCCCTTCGACAACGGCGATGCGGAAGACGCCGCCGCACCCCCCGGGGCCGTCGGCGGCGTGGGCGTGGTCGGCCGCCAGCGGCTCGGCCCCTTCGACGTGGCCCGGCTGACCGCCACCGACCCCGCGGCCCTCGGCGACTGGCTGCACGCCCACGGCTTCTCCCTGACCGCCCGCCTGCGGACGGCCCTGCAGCCGTACGTCGACCGGCGCTGGGAGTACGTGGCCGTCCGCCTCGCCCCAAACGCCCCGGGCAGCGCCCTGCACGGCGCGCTGGACCCCCTCCACCTCACCTTCTCCGCCGACCGCCCGGTGTACCCGATGCGGCTCTCCCGCCTGGCCCGCACCCCGCAGTCGCTCGGCCTGTACGTCCTGGCCGCGCACCGCATGCAGACCCGCACCGACATCGGTGGCCTGCGGCCCAGCGTGGTCTTCGCGGGCCGTCTCCGCACGCACGCCGGCACCCTCGGCACGCTGGCCGCCGGCACGCCGTACCTGACCGCGCTCACCCAGCAGTTCCCCGAGCCCGCCCGCATCTCCGGCGACCACGAGCTGCGCCGGGCCGCCGCCGACACCCCGGTCCAGCAGGTGGTCTACGACTACCGGATGCGTGCGGTCGCCGGGGTCCCGGCCTGGCTGCTCACCGCGGGCGGAGCACTCCTGCTGGTCGCGGCCGCCGTCGCCGTGATCGTCGTACGGTACTGCCGGCGGCCGGTGAATCCATCGATGATCACGCCGTCGGCGCCCGTCGGCTGAGACGATGTCGGCGGGAAGGGCAGGCACTCGGGAAAGGCAGCAGGAGCATGAGCGACTCCCAGCTCTGGGACGACGTCGACGACTACTTCACCAGCCGGCTCGCCTCCGATGACGAGGCGTTGCGGGCGGCCCTGCGGGAGAACGACGCAGCCGGGTTGCCGCAGATCGCCGTCACGGCGGCGCAGGGCAAGTTCCTCCAGTTGCTCGCCCAGGTGCAGGGCGCGCGGCACATCCTGGAGATCGGCACACTCGGCGGTTACAGCACGATCTGGCTGGCGCGGGCCCTGCCCGAGGACGGCAGGCTGGTGTCGCTGGAGTACAACGCCCGGCACGCGGAGGTGGCCACCCGGAACCTCGCCCGGGCCGGCCTGGACCGGGTCGCGGAGGTGCGGGTGGGCCCGGCCCTGGAGTCGCTGCCCAAGCTCGCCGACGAGAACCCGGCCCCGTTCGACCTGGTGTTCATCGACGCCGACAAGGCCAACAACGCGCACTACGTGGAGTGGGCGCTGCGGCTCACCCGCACCGGCAGCCTGATCGTCGTGGACAACGTGGTGCGCGGCGGCCGGGTCGTCGACGCGAGGAGCACCGAGCCGGACGTCGTGGGCACGCGCGCCGCGATCGAGCTGATCGCCACCCATCCGAGGCTGACCGGCACGGCGATCCAGACGGTCGGCAGCAAGGGATACGACGGCTTCGCGCTGGCCCGGGTACTGGACTGAGCCGGTCCGGCGCCCCGTCGGGAGCTCACACCTCGTGGTAGAAGCCGACGTTGACGCTGCGCGGCGCGGTGCGGTCCTGGACGACGATCTCGCCGGACCCGCCGCGCGGCAGCGGTACGGTCGCGCCGTAGCCGACGGGCTGTGCGTACTCCCCGACCAGCAGCCGCACTTCGGCCGACGGCTCGGCCTGTGAGCCGCGCAGCCAGGTGAGTTGCCAGCCACCGTCGGGGCCGCACAGGAACTCCAGATGGACCCGGGAGACGAACAGCCAGTCGTCGGGGGTGACCAGCCGGCACAGGGAGGCGTCCCGGCCGACCCGGAGCACGGCGCCCGGCTCGCTCGGCGCGTCGGCCATCGTCATGCCGGCCGTGGCACCCGCGTCGGCCCCGGAGACGGTGGCCATGGTGAGTTCGAGCACGCGCGTTTCCCCCTGTACGACCAGCTGCACGACCATCGTTGCACGGCGGCCGGATTGCGGTGCCGCCGCCGCATGATAAAACGCCCGGCGGAGCCGCGTCCGGCACAATGGGTTCATGACCGAGCGAAAGCCACCGGGTGTGCCGTTCGAGTCCTGGGTCGACAAGCAGATCCGCGACGCGCAGGGACGGGGTGAGTTCGAGCGGCTGCCGGGCGCGGGTGAGCCGCTGCCCGCCGAGGTCGACTCCACCTACGACGAACTGTGGTGGGTCAAGCGGAAGATGGCGCGCGAGGGCCTGTCCGTGCTGCCGCCCGCCCTCGCCCTGCGCAAGGAGGCCGAGGACGCGCTCGCGGCGGCCTACGCGGCGCCCTCCGAACGGATCGCGCGAAAGATCATCGAGGACGTCAAGATCAAGGACATGATGTTCAAGCCGCCGCCCGGTCCTCCGCTGGGCAGGAAGCCGTACGACGTCGAGGAGGTCGTACGCGAGTGGCGGCAGCGCAGGGCTGCCGCCGGACCTGGTCCCTCACAGGTGTAGCAGGCGCCCGGCCAGCTCCTGGTAGTCACGCAGAGCCAGCCGGAGCTGCTCGGTGTCGGTGTCCGAGCCCGGTCCGCGGTCCTCGGACGCCTCCCAGGAGCGCCGCAGCGTACGCCGCCGCCGCTCCACGGCCTCTTCGAACCGCCCCGCGATCTCCTCCAGCACGTGATCGGCCTGCTCGACCGCGCCCCGGGGCTCGTCCACGAACCCGGCGGCCAGCTGCCGCATCGCCTGCTCCCAGTGGTCGGTCTCCTCGTGGGGCAGCAGCGGGGCACCGGCGCCGGAGGGCGCGGGAGCCGCCTCGCCGACGGCGGAGTCACCGCGGGAGACACCGGCGGCCGGTCCGGCTCCGGCTGCGGTCGCGGGCCCGTGCGTGCCGGTGCCGGCCGGCGCCGCCGGCCACGCGTCCGGCTCCCTGGAGTCGGTGGTGTGCGCGTCGCGCGCGCTCACATCACCGGGGGACGGAACCCCCAGCCCGTCGTCCGGCATCGGACTCTCATACCCGCCACCCCCCTCACCGGACATCCGGCCCGCGCGCCCCGCCCCGGGCTCGCCCGGCAACCCGCCCCCGGCGGGCATCCGCCCCTCGCCCACGGGCATACCCCGCGGGCCCCCGTACGGCATCCCGGGTTCGATCGGCATCCCGGGTTCGATCGGCATCCCGCCCTCGCCGGGGGTCAGGGCCTCGGTGGGAGGTCGGTCGGTCGTGGGGTCCGGTCGGTGTATGGGGGTGTCCTCCGGGGTGAGGTCGTCGGCGGTCAGGCCGTTTCTGCCGGGGCCGATCGAGCCGGGGAGGTGGTACGTGGCGCCTGGCGGGGGTTCGCCGGGGAGGCGCTCCTCGGGCAGGGGGTCTCTTGGAGTGTGCCGGCCCACGGGCATGTCCTCGGGGGTCCAGTCCTCGTCCGGCGGCCGGCGGAAGCGGCCGGTGGAACGCTCGTCGCCGGTGCCGCCCGTCCTGTCCGACATGATGCTCAACTCCCCTTCGAGTGGCTCGCGTGGGTCGCACGGTGGCGGCCGTGTTCCCGGGAGGGGTGGGTCAGGTCGTCGAAGAGGGCGCGGGCGCCGACGAGCGCCGTACGCATCTCCTCGGTCCCGGAGCCGGCCTCGGTCAGCCCGTCGCGCGCACCGGCACGGGCCACCCGGTGCACCTGCCGGTAGCCGTCGACGTGGTCGGCGTGGTGCACGGACAGCGCGGCGAACTGCTCGTCGTAGCGCCCGCCGTCCGGGTAGCCGCGCGCGGCCGCGAGGTCCGCGAGCAGCCGGTCGGCCTCGGCCACCGCCTGCCGCGGCGACTGCACGAAGTGTTCCTGTACGGCCGTCCAGCGGGCCGCGTAGTGCTCCGGCCCGGCCGGGTCCAGCGGCCGTTCCCGCAGGTCGCCGTGGCGTTCGACGCGCTCGGCCAGCTCCCGTTCGGCGGCCGTGGTGTCCCCGTCGTACAGGGCGACGGTCCGCTCGTACTCGGGGCCGAAGCGCCGCTTCAGGCGGGGCCCGCCGTACCGTCCGCGCCCGCGCAGGATCGGAGCGGTGGCGGCGGCGATGATCACGACCGCCACGATCACGGTCAACACGATCATGCCTGTGGACATGGCTGCCTCCGGTCGGACCGGCCCCACTGGCCGGCTCCCCCTCCGGGTGACCCGGAAGGGGAGCGGCAAACGGTGGTCAGTCCGCGAAGCGGCGCAGTCCGGTCACCGACCACACGGCCGAGATGCGCCCGTCCACCACCTCCAGCAGATCGATCCCGCTCTTCTGGGTGCCGTCCGCCAGGGTCACGTACCAGGAGCAGGCGACCCGGCCCAGCTCGCCGTCCACCGTCGGCGGGCCGTCGACGGTGAAGCTCAGCCCGGGCCGCTCCTCGCGGAAGGCGGAGACCAGGCCGACCATCCCGGCGGGGCCGTG
Source organism: Streptomyces sp. NPDC001852 (assembly GCF_042891825.1). Lineage (NCBI taxonomy): Bacteria > Bacillati > Actinomycetota > Actinomycetes > Kitasatosporales > Streptomycetaceae > Streptomyces > Streptomyces sp. NPDC001852. The sequence continues at coordinate 254,251 of NZ_JBIATN010000010.1, read as the reverse complement.
CACCTCGTCGGTGACGGCACCCCGGTCGGGGTCGTTCGCGAAGCGGATGCGGAAGCCGGGTGCGAGGAAGGCCTCCGGGTCGCCGAAGTCGCCGTTCCACAGCGCGGTCCAGCGGTCACAGAGGGCGGTACCGGCGGCAGGGGTGAGGGCGCTTGTCTGCTGTGTCGTTGTCATGGGCATCAGCCTCCGCCTCCTCCGCGACACCCCCCTGTCGGTGATTGCCGTCACATCCGTCAGACCACCGCCGCCGCGTCGAGCGGTACGACGTCGGAGCCGAGCGTGTCGAGGGCGGCGAGGTCGACGGTGCGCTGCGGGGCCCGTTCGTCCAGGGCCGTGGCCGCGCGGACCCGGTCCAGCCGGAAGCCGCGCGGGGCGTCGCGCAGCCGGCACCACCCCGCCAGATACCAGTGCTCCTCCCCACCGAGGAAGCCGAGCGGTTCCACGTCCCGGGCGGTGACCCGGCCGGCGGCGTCGGCGTACTCCAGCCGCAGCACCCGGCCCGCGGTCAGCGCCTCCCGCAGCGGGCCGGGCACCACGGGGCCGGCGGGCCGCTCCGGGCGGGCGGCCGGCACGAGCAGCCGTACCCGCTCGGTCAGCTCGGCCGCGGCCCTGCGCTCCCGTTCCGGCATCACGGCCAGCACCTTGTGCAGCGCGCTGCGCGCGTCCGCCGCGAACGGCGTCCCGGCCAGGGCGTGCAGCCCGACGGCGAGGGCGGTCGCCTCGGCCGGGGTGATGGTCAGCGGCGGCAGCGTCCGCTCCTTGTCGAGCACGTACCCGCCGCTGCGGCCCGGCTCGGCGTGGATGGGCACACCGGACTGCTGCAACGCGGCCAGGTCCCGCTCGACGGTGCGGACGCTGACCTCGAAGCGCCGGGCGAGCGCACGGGCGCTGCGGGGCCGGGGAGCGGCGGCGCGCAGCTCCTCGACGAGGGCGTAGAGGCGGTCGGTGCGGTTCACGCACCCAGTCTCGGGGAAATTCGCTCGGGGGTGTGGCGCCGGCCGCCGACAATGGCCGGCATGACGTGGACGATCACCCCGGAACCGTACGACTCCCCGGTCGCCGCCGCGCTGTGGCGGGCGTACTACACGGAGGTCAGCGACCGCTGGTACCTGCTGCACGAGGGCCGTCGTACCGACCCGGACGAACTGGAGCGGGAGATCACCGCCGGCAGCGGGGCCGAACTCGTGCCTCCCACCGGCCAGTTGCTCGTCGGGCGGTACGACGGCGAACCGGCCGGTTCGGCGGGGGTACGGCTGCTGGAGCCGGACACGGCGGAACTGACCCGGGTGTTCGTGTACGAGCACCTGCGGGGCAGGGGCGGGGCCCCGTTGCTGGTGGCCGCCGCCGAGCGGGCAGCCCGCGGCCTGGGCGCCCGGCGGCTGGTCCTGGACACCCGCAGCGACCTGGTGGAGGCCCGCGCCCTGTACGCCCGCCTCGGCTACACGGAGACCGACCCGCACAACGACGACGTCTACGCCGAGCACTGGTTCCGCAAGGAGCTGGTGGTCAACTGACCTTGGCACCGGTCGCGTTGTGCGGTCGTTCGCGATCGGTTCCGCACAGTTCGCCGGTGAGTTCCCTGACGAGCTGGGTCAGGTCGGTGGAACGGCCGGGCTCCCACCAGTCGCCGAGGAGCTCGGCGAGCGACTCCTCGCGTGCCTTGGCGAGCCGTTCGGCGACCTGGCGGCCGGACTCGGTCAAGTACAGGTCCAGGCCCTGGCGTTCGGCCAGACGCCGTTCCTCGACCTGGCGGGCGGCGGCGAGGACGGCCTCCAGCGGGACGGGGCTGCGCTCGGCGAGCACGCCCGGCTCGACGGAGCCGTACTTGCGGATGCGCAGCAGCATCCAGCTGGCGGCGGGCAGCAGGTCGTACCCGGCACGTTCGGTGATCTTCCGGTAGACCTCGCGGCGGCCCTCGCGGGTGCCGAGCAGGGACAGGGCCCGGCTGCACTCGTCGTAGGAGGACCTCTCGACCGGGTTGGGCGGGATGGTCTCGGAGGCGTCCGGCGCGGTGACCGAGCCGCGCAGCGGGTCCTCCTTCAGGAACCAGGCCAGCAGGAAGCCGAGGAGGGCGACGGGGGCGGCGTAGAGGAAGACGTCGGTGATGGCGGACGCGTACGCGTGCAGGGCCGCCGGGCGCAGGGCGGGCGGCAGGCCGGCGATGCCGCGCGGGTCGGACTTGAGGGCGTTCGCGGACATGCCCGGCGGCAGGCTCACGCCCCGGAGGGCGGCGGCGAGCTTGTCGCCGAGGCGGCTCGCGAAGACCGTGCCGAAGATCGCCACGCCGAAGGAGGCGCCGATGGAGCGGAAGAAGGTCGCGCCGGAGGTGGCGACGCCCAGGTCCTCGTACGACACGGCGTTCTGCACGATGAGGACGAGCACCTGCATGACCAGGCCGAGTCCGAGGCCGAAGACGAAGAAGTAGACGCTCATCACGGCGGTGGAGCTGTGCTCGTCGAGCCGGTGCAGCAGGAGCAGGCCGATGGTGGTGACGGCGGTGCCGGCGAGCGGGAAGACCTTCCAGCGGCCGGTGCGGCTGACGATCTGCCCGGAGATCGTGGACGACAGCAGCAGACCGACGACCATGGGCAGCATGTGCACGCCGGACAGGGTCGGCGAAATGCCGTGCACGACCTGGAGGAAGGTCGGCAGATAGGTCATCGCCCCGAACATGGCGAAGCCGACGATGAAGCTGATGACGGCGGCCAGGGTGAAGGTGCGAATGCCGAACAGCTTCAGCGGCAGCACGGGTTCGGCGGCCCGGCGCTCGACGGCCACGAACGCCACGGCCAGCAGCACGCCCAGCCCGGCGAGCCCGGTGATCGGCGTCGACCCCCAGGCCCAGGTCGTACCGCCGAGGGAGGCGACGAGGACCAGGCAGGTGGCGACGGAGGCGATGAGGACCGTGCCCAGGTAGTCGATGACGTGGTGGGCGGTGCGGCGCGGGATCTGCAGGGCGGTGGCGATCACGGCGAGCGCGACGACACCGACGGGCAGGTTGACGTAGAACACCCAGCGCCAGCTCAACTGCTCGGTGAGCAGCCCGCCGAGCAGCGGGCCCAGCACGCTGGTCGCCCCGAACACGGCCCCGAACAAACCCTGGTAGCGCCCGCGTTCACGCGGCGGCACGATGTCGCCGACGATCGCCATGGACAGCACCATCAGCCCGCCGCCGCCGAGGCCCTGCAGCGCGCGGAAACCGATCAGCTCGGGCATGTTCTGCGCCATGCCGCACAGCGCGGAGCCGACGAGGAAGATGACGATGGCGGCCTGGAAGAGCCGCTTGCGGCCGTACTGGTCGCCGAGCTTGCCCCACAGCGGGGTCGCGGCGGTCGAGGCCAGCAGGTAGGCGGTGACCACCCACGACAGGTGCTCGAGACCCCCGAGATCGCTGACGATGGTGGGCAGCGCGGTCGCCACGATCGTCTGGTCGAGCGCGGCGAGCAGCAGTCCGAGGAGCAGGGCGCCGATCGAGACGAACACGTTGCCGGAGACGTGCTCGGCGGCCTTGATCTCCTTCTCCGTGCCGTGCGTGTCCAGGGCCATGGAGACCTCCCGGGGCTCGGATGCGCTTCTTCCATCGTGGTCGGTGTCACCGTTTATGGCCTGTCGAGTCCCGCGTTTTCGGCGGCGGATGCGAAGAAGATGCGCATAGGGTCTGTAGTTCGTGGGGGGAGGGCGAACACGTGAGTGAATCCGATGGACCCGAGGGCCGCGGCTGCCCGGAGTGCGGCGCGCCGAGGGGCCCGGACCTGAGCCCGTCCTGCGACTGCACCGAGCGCGCGGCCGAGGCCCTGCACGAGACCCGCACGGCCGAGGCGGCAGCGGCGGAGGACTTCGATCCGCTGCGGATACGACCGTATGTGCAGGTCGAGCCGGCCGAGACGACGCTGCCGTCACAGCGCCCCGCAGGGGGGCGGGGCCGTGTTCGACATGCGGCTACCGCCGCGATGGGGGTCCCCCCGGGTTCGAGCGAAGCCGAGAACCTGGGGGAGCGACCGGCCCCAACGGCGCCGCAGCCGAAAGACGAACCGTCACGGCCGTACGACGACCCGCCACAGCCGAACCGGCGAAGCGCCCGCCGCGCCCTCCTGTTGTCCGTCATGGCCGCCGGCATGGCGACCGTGGGGGCGGCCGGGTTCGCGGGCGGGCTGCTCTCGTATCACACGCCGTCGCGGGACAGGGCGGCCCAGGAGGTCAGACCGAGCGTCCCGGAGGTGAGCACACCCGGACCGACGGCACCGGCGTCCTCCCCCACCCCGCCCCGCTCGCCCCTGCCCTCGCCTCGCGTTCCGGCGAGCCGTCCGAGCCGGTCGGCCACGCCGTCCACGTCCCCCGACCCGACCCCGTCCGCCACGCCGTCCCGTCCGGCCTCCCCCAGCGCCTCCACGGCGACCTTCGCCGCCCCGCGGAACACCCCGGCCGTCGCTCCGGTGCTGCAACGCGGCGACCAGGGTCCGCAGGTGACCGAACTCCAGGAGCGGTTGCGGCAGTTGAATCTCTACGGCGACGAGATCGACGGCGTCTTCACCCGCCCGGTCGAGGACGCCGTGCGCAACTACCAACTGGCCCGGGGCATCCAGGGCGACGCCCTGGGGGTGTACGGGCCGGCGACGAGGAAGAGCCTGGAGGCGGAGACGGCCGAGCCATGAGGGCGGGCGACGCGATGCGGCGGCCGGCCACGATGGCCGTCGGCCGACGTGCAGCCGCGGCCCCCGCCTCAGCCGATGTGCAGCCGGACCGATCCGTCGCCCGTCGCCTCGACCCGCACGCGCGTCAGGTCGGGCACGGTCACGTCGGGGCCGTGCAGACCCGCACGCGGCCCGACCCCCACCACCGTCATTCCCGCGGAGCGCCCCGCCGCGATCCCCGCGCCGGAGTCCTCGAAGACGACGCAGTCCGCCGGGTCCACGCCGAGTTCGGCGGCGCCCTTCAGAAACCCCTCCGGATCGGGCTTGCTCGCGCCCACCGACTCGGCGGTGACGCGGACCTCCGGCAGCGGCAGCCCGGCGGCGTTCATGCGCGCGGTGGACAGCGGCACGTCGGCGGAGGTCACCAGCGCGTGCGGAAGACCGCGCAGGGAGGCGAGGAAGGCCGAAGCGCCGGGGATCTCGACCACACCGTCGATGTCGGCGGTCTCCTCGGCCAGCATGCGCGCGTTGTCGGCGAGGTTCTGCTCCATGGGCCGGTCGGGCAGCAGTACGGCCATGGAGGCGTGCCCCTGGCGGCCGTGGACGACCTTCATCACCTCGTCGCCGTCCAGCCCGTGCCGCTCGGCCCAGCGGCGCCAGATGCGCTCGACGACGGCGTCCGAGTTGACGAGGGTGCCGTCCATGTCGAGCAGGAGGGCGCGGGCGGTCAGGACGGTGGGCGCGGTGGTGGCCGTCATCGGCAGCTCCAGGAGGCTCCGGGAAGGAAAATCCCCCGAGGAAAGCCCTCAGGGGAGGGACAAGGCGGCCCCGCCCGCCGGTCAGGGAAAACGGGCGGGAGCCACTTTGTTTCTCCACGGTACAAAACCCGGGGCGGATCCCGCCACCACCCCGGGCGAGGGTTCACCCACCGTTCAGCTCAGCCGGCCACGGCTTCGTACAGACTGAACACGCCGAGCGCGAGCATCAGCAGCGCCGCGATCTGCGTGATCAGCCGCAGCGGCACCCTCTTCATCAGGGCCTTTCCGCCGACGATGCCGAGTGCGGCAACGGCCCACAGGCCGAGCACGGCACCGAGGCCGACGGAGACCGGGTCGTCGTAGCGGGCGGCGAGGTTGGCGGTCATGATCTGGGTGAGATCGCCGAACTCGGCGACGAGGATCAGCATGAAGCCCGTACCCGCGACCCTCCAGAAGGACTGGTCGGCGGGCTTCTTGATCTCCTCTTCGTCCTCGTCCTTCTTCAGCAGCAGCATCGCGGCACCGCCGAGGAAGAGGACGCCGGTGAGGGCGTGCACGATCTGCTGGGGCAGCAGGGTCAGCACACTGCCGGCCGCGACGGCCAGCACGACGTGTAGCAGGAAGGCGGCGGCGACGCCCGCGAAGACGTAGCTCGCGCGGTAGCGGGTGCCGAGGACGAGGCCGGCGAGCGCGGTCTTGTCCGGCAGTTCGGCGAGGAAGATGACGCCGAAGACGAGCGCCGTCACGGTGATGCTGATCAAGGGTCCTCAATCGGTCGGGGCTGCCCCACCGAGAGTGCGGTACGTCATGCGATGACACCTCGGCACGGCAGCACACTCGGCGTCCGTGCCACGGGGACACGGACGTGCACTGCTTGCCGAAGGTCTCGCTGGCGGTCCTCGAAAACCCGAGGGCCCGCCTCCGGGCGCCGGCTCAGGCTAGCTGAGCAGTATGTCGACGGTCCGGCGAAGAGCTACTCCCCTTCTGCGCTCCCCATCGTAAGGGATGTGAAGGTTGCACGGGAAAACTTGTTGTGACATGCCCCTGCTCGACTCCCCCAGCGCCTCCGACGTCGACATCGACCAGACTCCAGCGAGGAGACCGCACTGACGAACCACCTGGCCGGCTGCTGACCGACCCGGTCGACCGCGAAGCGGCCCGGGCCTACACCGCCCGGCGTCGCATGAGATAGCCCGCCGCCGCGCCCGCGGCGAAAAGTGCCGCGAAGGAGACGGCCGTGGCCAGCCAGGTCGCGCCGAGCCACTGGGCGCCGTAGTAGCCGAGGGCGACGCTGTACGCGGCCCAGGAGAGGCCGGCCAGCGCGGACCAGGGAACGAAGTCGCGGGCCCGGCGGTGGGCGGCGCCGGCGCACAGGGAGACGACCGAGCGGCCCGCCGGGGCGAACCGGGCGAGCACGACCAGCGCGCCGCCGCCCCGGGCCAGGGCATCGCCGAGACGTTCCTGCGCGGTGGTCAGCCGCCGGGAGCGGGCGATCGCCCGGTCCAGCCGCGCACCGCCCCGCCAGGCCAGGCGGTACGCCACCAGATCGCCGAGGACCGAGGCGGTCGCCGCGGAGAGGATCAGGACCAGGAGGTCCGGCACGTCGTGCGGGACCCGGCCGGCCGCCGCGCCCGAGCCCGCCGCCGCTGCCGTACCCGCCGTGATGACGAGCACGCCGCTCGGCAGCACTGGCACGAACACGTCAAGCAGAACGGACACGGCCACCGCGGCATAGATCCACGGTCCGGCGGCCAGTGACCCCACATCCTCGAACACCACGACTCCCGTTGCTCCCCCGTCGACAGCCACACAGCGTACGCCCGGGGTGTGACAGAAGGGGCCTCGGGGGCGAACGAGGACTCAGGCGGGTGTGACGGACTTCCGGCGCGCCCCCGCTCACCCGAACAGCGCACGCTGTGCGGCGGAGCTCTTCCGCGTCCGTAGCAATGGAGACAGGCCTGTCCCGAACATCAGGCACACATCCGAACGAAACGGCGCGTAAGCGCAGAAAAAGGTGCACATCATGGTGGCAGCCATATACGCGGGCACCCTAGCCGCAGCCCTGTTCGCGACCGGGAGCGGAAGTACCGCCCATGGCTCCTGGCTGGAGACCTCGGGCGTGTTCTCCGTGCCGTCCACGTCCAGCACGTCGAAGGCGGTGGCGTACGACCGGGACCTCGTCCCGGCGGGCGCCCGGATCAAGGTCCGCCAGTTCACCAGCGCGAACGGTGCCACGACCGTCGAGCTGCGGGTGACCGGCGTCAAACCCAACCATCTCTTCGGGGTCCACGTCCATCAGAAGGCCTGCGCCGCCGACCCCAAGGCCGCCGGCATGCACTACCAGAACGCGCCCGGCACGGACGCCGCCCACACCACCAAGGACAACGAGATCTGGCTGGACTTCAAGTCCAGCGCGCGCGGCACGGGCAGCTCCGTCGCCAAGCACAGCTGGGCCTTCCGCAAGGGTGAGGCGGGCTCGGTGGTGATCCACAGCGAGCCCGGCACCAAGGGGGCCCGGGTGGCCTGCTTCACCGTGCCGTTCCGCGGAACGTCGTAAGCAGGGCCCGGCAGGAGACGGAACGGCGCCCTTCCCTCCCTCGTGGCGGGGGAAGGGCGCCGTCCCGGGTCAGGCGGCTATCGGGGTCTGTCCCGTGGCGGCCCTGTCGTTCGCGGCGGTGCGGCGGACGAACAGCCGGTCGAGGCCGAAGGCGCCGGACCCGGTGAAGACCAGCAGGAAGAAGGACCAGCAGAACAGGACCGACAGCTCGCCGCCGTTCTGTATGGGCCACAGGGCGGCCTGCTGGTGCACGTCGAAGTAGGCGTACGCCATCGAGCCCGAGGCGATCAGCGCGGCCCCGCGGGTGCCGAGGCCGAGGAGCACCAGGGCGCCGGCGACCAGCTGGATCACGGCCGCGTACCAGCCGGGCCAGGTGCCGGCCGGGATCGTGCCGCCCTGGGTGCCGGCGGCACCGCCGAGGACGCCGAAGAGCGACGCGGCGCCGTGCACGGCGAAGAGCAGGCCCACGACGATGCGGAAGAGCCCGAGGACATAGGGCTGAGCGGAGTTGAGACGTGCGGTCATGAGGGGGGTTCTCCTCTTCGGTGTCGGTCGGACCGGCTGGGGACGTCCAGGTGGCCGGTCATGGGGGCGGCGGTACCGAATCGAGGACCCAGGTTAGGGCTGCCTAATCAGTGCTTGCAAGTTCAACATTTGGCCATCGCTCCGGCCCCGGCAACGGCTCGGCCCGGAAAAGGCCGCAAGCAGGGCGGCCCGCGCGACCGCACCGGCGTCCGCAAACGTGACCGAATCCACACCCGGCCCGGCCCCCGCCGCGGTCACCCGGCGCATCCCTTCCGCAGGCACCGGGGAGACGAACTTCCTTGCGTGGACGGCTCTCTGACGGCCCATCAGGTGGTCGTCGGAGGGCGCGCTTCGTCATCGCCGCGCTGCCCAACCCCGTTGCCAGGCAGCCCAGTCATCCGTCATGCCGGACCGCGGCGGGCCGTACCGACTGCCCCCGCACCTCCAACCCCCCGAGCAGCTCCGCCGTGGCCTCGGCGATCGCGGCCACCGCGCGGTCGAAGACCTCGCGGTTGTGCGCGGCGGGGGCCCGGAACCCCGAGACCTTCCGCACGTACTGCAGCGCGGCGGCGTGGATGTCCTCCTCCGTGGCCTCACTGGGCAGCACGGGCGGACGCAGTGTCTTGATACTCCGGCACATGAACCCAGTCTCACGCACACCGCGTTCCGGTGGGATGATCGCGGCGAAGGCGGCCACCGACTCCCGGGGCCGACCGTCGAAAGGAACAGCCTCATGGCGAACCCCTTGGCGAAGAGGAACACCGTGGCCGTGCTCGGCCCCGGCGGCACCGGCGGGCTCCTCGCCGCCCTGCTCTCCCGCTCCGGCCACCGCGTCGTCTGCCTGGCCCAGGACCGCACGGCCGACACCCTGCGCCGTACCGGAATCACGGTCCGCAGCGCGCAGTTCGGCGAGTTCACCGCCCCCGTCGAGGCGGACACCGAGCTGCGCGAACCGGTGGACGCCTGCCTGGTCGCCGTCAAACACACCGCGCTGGACGCCGCCCTCACCCGGGTGCCGCCGGAGGCTCTGGGTGACGCCCTCGTCGTACCGCTCCTGAACGGCGTCGAACACCCCGGCCGGCTCCGCGCCCGCTACCGCCCCGACCGCGTCGCCCCGGCGGTGATCCGTGTGGAGTCCACCCGGGTCGCCCCCGGCGTGATCGAACACGGCAGCCCGTTCACGGAGCTCGACCTGGCAGGGGACGCCGTACCCCGCCCCCGGCTCGACGACCTGGCGGCCGCCCTCTTGTCGGCCGGCACGACAGCCCGGGTGGTCGAGGACGAGACGGCCGCCCTGTGGGCCAAGATGGCGTTCCTCGCCCCGTTCGCCCTGCTCACCACCCGGTACGGCCTTCCGCTCGGCGAGGCCCGCACCCGGCACCGCGAGGAGCTGCAGTCGCTGGTCGCCGAGACCGCCGAGGTCAGCCGCGCCTGCGGGGCCCCCGCCGACCCGGCCCAGGCCCTCGCCCGGTACGACGCCTTTCCGCCCGGCGCCAAGTCGTCCATGCAGCGCGACGCCGAGGCGGGCCGCCCGCTCGAACTCGACGCCATCGGTGGCGCGCTGCTCCGCGCGGCGGACCGGCACGGCGTCCCGGTGCCGGTGACGGCGCGCCTGGTCGGCGAACTGCGGTCCGCCGGCCACTGAGCCATGCGTTCCTGACGGGCCGCGTTCCTGACGGCCGCGTTCCTGAGGGGCCGTGTTCCTGGCGGGCCGGCTGGTGCACCATGCGCTCCGGGCCGGCCCGCCACCCGTTCGGCTGAACCTCCCCCGAACCCCAGGAACGAACTCGCCACTCAAAATCGAACAGGCGTAGCATTGCCGTGTGGCAACGACCTATGAATTCCCCAGTGACCTCCGCGCCGGTCAGGAGGAGCTGCATCAGGTCCGGGCCGAGTTGTCGGCCCTGCTCAAGCGCCTGCCCTGGTCGGTCGAGCCGATGGACGGCTTCAGTGACGACACCGGCTGGCGGAAGGTTGAGCGGCCCGCGTCCCCGGGCTGGACGGCGGACGAGCAGGCCGAGGTGGAGAAGCTGCGCCGCCGCGAGCACGAACTCGCGGTGTTCGTGAGCACCCACCGGTTCTGGGCCGAGGTCGCGGCGGCGGACCGCATGGACGCCCGCACCAGGCTGAAGCACGCGCACGAGCAGGGCAGCGAGGAGGAATGACAGAGCCCCCGGCCGCACGGGCCGGGGGCTCGACTGTGGGCGCGGACGGTTTCGAACCGCCGACATCCTGCTTGTAAGGCAGGCGCTCTACCCCTGAGCTACGCACCCGGACACCCGGGCTGCGCGCCCAGGACGAGTCGACAGCCTACCTTGCCCGGACCGGTCCACCGCAAACCCGTAACGCCGGGCCACGGGCCGTTCACGGGGGTTAACCCCACCCCTGGTTCGGGAGCCTTCCCGATTACCGGCCGGAGCTTGATCACTTACGGTCGTCGTACACCGACACACTCCGGCCGCCGCACCCGGCGAACCGGTACAGGGGGAGATTCCGCATGGCCCGTTCCGTTGCTGTCCGCGCCGCCGCCATGGCCGCCGTCACGGCAGTGCTCGTCGCGGGGGTGAGCGCCTGCGGCGCCTCCGCCGGTGACGACAAGCACCCCGACCACCGGTCCTTCGCGCTGCACGGCCACACGCTCACCGTCGACTCCGACGACGCGGCACTGGAGATCGTCGCGGCGCAGGGCGACAAGGCGGGAACGGTCCAGGTCACCCGGTGGTTCAAGGGAAGGGTCGTCGTGGGTGGCGACCCCAAGGTGAGCTGGTCCTTCCAGGACGACCGGCTGAAGCTGCGCATGCACTGCGACGGGTTCATCGCCGACTGCTCGGCCAAGTACCGGATCGAGGTCCCGCGCGGGATCGGGGTCACCGTCGACGACGGGAACGGCAGCGTGCAGGCGCGCGGGTTCGCCGATCCGCTCCGCCTCCGCACCAGCAACGGCTCCGTGCACGTCACCGACTCCACCGGACCGCTGGACCTGCGCTCCGACAACGGCCCGCTCCGCGCGGAGGCCTCCGCACCCCGGGTGCACGCCGAGACCAGCAACGGCTCGGTGGACCTCACCCTCGGCCGGGTGCCGGACCACGTCGACGTCACCTCCGACAACGGCCCGGTGACGGTCGCACTGCCGCGCGCCGCCTACCACGTGACGGCGGAGTCGGACAACGGAGGGGTGTCGGTGTCCGCGCCCCGGGACGACAGCAGCCCGCACACCGTGTCCGCGCACTCCGCGAACGGGAAGGTCACGGTCCGTACCGCGAACTGACCGGCCCGTGTGTTCGTCTTCTACGGGTGGGAGAATGACACCACCCACGGCGGACCACAACACGGGAGAGGGATGTGACGGCGACACCGGGCACGCCAGCGACGCGGTCGCACCCTCCGTCGACCCCACGGGCCCGGTCCGGGTCCACGGCCCTGCGCGACACCCTCACCCTGCTGAGCCTGCCGGTGCTGGTCGCGCTCGCCATGCCGGCCGCGTTCGCCGGCGGCGGCACCCGGCGCTGGTTCGGCGGCCGGGCGGAGAGCCAGCGGGCCGAGGCGCAGGCCGCGAAGGACGCCGCGGCGGCCGCGTTCTACGAACTCGACACGGCCCAGCGCGACCTGCGGATATCCATCGAGACGATCACGGCCGTGGACGACTCCCCCGCCGCCCGGCGTGCCGTCGGCGACTTCGCGGCGCTCGGGCAGCGGATCGACGAGGCCAGCCAGCGCTACATCCAGGCCGTGGACGCCCATGACCTGGACCGGGACGATCTGGAGGCCGCCGCGGCCTCCCGGGCGCGTGCGGAGCTGACGTCCGCCAAGGACGAACTGGTCCGGGTCAAGCAGGAGCTGGACCGTTTCGGCAGCTCGCTCGGCCCGCTGCTCGGCAAGGCCGAGACCCAGCTGGCCCGGCTGGCGCCCGCCGTGGAGCGGGCCCGGCAGGCACTGCTGGGCGCGAGCAACGCCCTGGACGCCGTGCGGGAGAAGGGCCTGCGGGCCGATGACCTCGCCGGGCGGCTCGCCGCCCTCTCCCCCGAGCTGACCAAGCTGAACCAGGGCGCCGGGCAGCACGGGGTGCAGCAGACCGTGGAGCGGGCCGAGCGGGTGCAGCGGGAGGCCGGGGCGATCCGGGCCGAGGCCGAGCGGCTGCCGGAGAAGGCCGCCGAGATCGACCACCGGCTGGTCAGCCTGCGCACCCGGGCCCAGGCGCTGACCACCAGGGCCGGGCAGGTGGACCCGGTGCTGAGCGAGCTGCGGCGCCGGTTCGCCGCCGCCTGCTGGCAGGACCTGCAGCAGGTCCCCGCGCAGGCCGCGGAGAACGTGCGGCAGGCCGAGCTCAAGCTCCGCGAGGCCCAGGCGGCCCGGGACGCCCAGCGCTGGCCGGACGCCACCTCTCTGCTGTCGACGGTACGGGCCCTGCTGAACACCACCGACGAGGCCGTGTCGGCCGCGGGTGAGCGGCTGCGGCGACTGAACGAGGTGCAGAAGGATCCGCAGGCGGAGATCGAGCGGACGCGCTTCGCGATCCGGGACGCCCAGCGGCTGGCCATGACGGGCCGTTCGACCCCCGACCCCCGGCACGCCCGGCCGCTGGACGACGCGGTGGGGCGGCTGGAGCGGGCGATCGCTTCGCTGGAGGGCGGGCGGCATCCTGACTTCTGGCACTTCCTGACCGAAACGGATGCGGTACGGCTGGCCGCCGCTCGGGTGGTGGCTCAGATCCGCGAGGAGCGGGGCGGGGGCCACTGAGCTTCGCCGCCTTGCCGTCCCGTCGGTTGCAGGGCGCCCCGCGGTCGGCGGATATTGGATGGACGGATGGCCTCCGCTAGCGCCCGAGGGAGGCGGACATGGCCACACACGCAGTGCACACGAGGCCGCGGCGGCGGATCGAGTTCGACAAGCATCTGCCCGTCGACCACCGGCTGAACACGATCTACCGGATCGGAGCGGGTCTGATCGGCCTGTTCCTCATCGCCTTCGGCATCCTCGGTGTGATCGACCAGATCGGCTTCTTCAACACCGGTGGTGACACGGTCGCCGGGCTGAACACCAACGGCGCGCTGAGCGTGCTGTCGATCGTCGTCGGCGGGATCCTGCTGGTCGGCATGGTGATCGGCGGGAACGTGGCGTCCACGCTGAACATGGTGTTCGGGGTGCTGTTCCTGCTGAACGGCTTCCTGAACCTCGGTCTGCTGGACACCGAGTACAACTTCCTGGCGTTCCGGATCCAGAACGTGTTCTTCAGCTTCATCGTGGGCCTGCTGCTGATGACCTTCGGGATGTACGGCCGGGTCGGCTCGACCCTGCCGCACGACAACCCGTACTGGCGGGCACGGCACCCCGATCCGGGCACCGAGCCTCCGGGGCGCGAGCACGAGACCGGGATGCCGCCGGTGACGATGCCGACGCCCGGCGAGGAGAAGGGGCCGGGCGGCGCCCGTTAATCTGTGCCCATGCCTCGCTACGAGTACCGGTGCCGCACCTGCGGTGACACCTTCGAACTGAGCCGCCCGATGGCCGAGTCCGCCGCCCCTGCGAGCTGCCCCGCGGGGCACGAGGACACGGTGAAGCTGTTGTCGACGGTGGCGGTGGGCGGGAAGGCCGGGGCGTCGTCCGCCCCGGCGCCCGCTGCGGGCGGGGGCGGCGGTTGTTGCGGTGGGGGCTGCTGCGGTTAGCCGCCCAGAGGGGCTGCCGTGCGGGTCTCCTCCAAGAACTCCCGCACGATCCTCTCCCCCGCCAGCACCCCCCGCTCCGGCAGCGCGCCGACGTGTGGCGCCGCCCAGCCCGTGTCGGCCAGTTCGCCATGTCCCGGGCGCCAGCCCCGGTCGGCCGCGAGGAGCAGGTCGGCGTCCAGCAGGGAGTCACCCGCCGCCAGTGTCAGCTCCGCGCCGGTGCGGCGGGCGATCTCCCGTACCGCCGCGCTCTTGGTGAGCGGCTTGGGGACGGCGTAGATCTTGCGGCCCTGCAGCGAGACGGTCCAGCCGCGGTTCTCCGCCCACACCGCAAGCTCCTTCACCCAGTCCTCGGGCAGCAGCTCGCGCTCGACGACGAGGTAGGCGAACAGGTCCTCGGCGATGCGGTGCTTGCGGACCCAGACGGGGTCGGCGGAGCACCGCAGATGCTCGCTGACCTCGGCCAGGGGCGCGCATTCGTCGGCGAGACGGGCCTGCACGCCCGCGTGCCAGTCGGTGTCCGTCGCCCCGTCGACCAGCAGATGGCCGCCGTTGGCGCAGATCGCGTACTTCGGGGGCGGGCCGGGGAGGTTGATCCGCTGGTACTGCTTGCGCGTCCGGGTCGTCGTCGGCACGAAGACGGCCGTGTCGCCGAGGCGGGTCAGCAGCTGGGCCGCCGTCTCGGTCATGTAGGAGAGCGGTCTGCTCTCGTGGACCTCGACGCACAGCAGCCGGGGCGCCCGCGCGTCCGGCATGGTCAGCGCGAGGGCCGCCGAGGAGTAGATCAGCGTACGGTCGAGGTCGCTCGCCACCAGCACCGGCATCAGGCGTTCACCGCCCTGCCGTCGGCGCCCGTCGCACCGCGCGTGTACTGGGGGTGGATCAACCCCACGCAGGTGTACGGCAGTTCACCGACCTCCTCGACGGGGACGCCCCGCTGTTCTGCGAGCAGGCGTACGTGGTCGAGGTCCGCGCCCGCTCCTTCGCGGGCCAGGATCTTCCAGGGCACCCGGCGCAGCAGCACCCGGGTGGTCTCGCCGACGCCGGGCTTGACGAGGTTGACGTCGTGGATGCCGTACTCCTCGCTGATCCGCTCGACGGCCCGCCAGCCGGCCCAGGTCGGGGCGCGGTCCTCGGCCATCAGCTCCTTGACCGCGGTGTCGACGGCGTCGGCGACCTCCGGGAAGCGGGCGGCGACGGCGTCCAGGAAGGCCACCGAGACGTCGGCGCCGGCAAGTTCGCGGTAGAACTTCGCGCCGTGGAAGTCGTCCGGACCGACCAGGTCCGCGCGCAGCACCGTACGGGAGATCAGGCCGGAGACGGTGGAGTTGAGGCACGCCGAGGGTATGAGGAAGTCCTCGCGGGTGCCGTAGGTGCGCACGCAGGATCCCGGGTCGGCGAGCACGGCGATCTCCGGTTCGAAACCGGTGATGCCCTCCTTCGCCTCGAACACCTCAATGGCCTGGGCGAGTTCACGGGTGATGGCGCCCTTGCCGGTCCAGCCGTCGACGAACACGACGTCCCGCGGGTCGTGGTGGGCGGCGAGCCAGCGCAGCGCGTTGGCGTCGATGCCCCGGCCGCGCACGATCGACACCGCGTAGTGCGGCAGGTCGAGGCCGTGGCGGAACCGGGCCCAGCGGCGCATCAGGATGCCGACCGGGGTGCCCGCACGGGCCAGCGAGACCAGCACCGGCCGAGGTGACCGTTCGGCGATGACGGCCTCGGTCACCGCGCCGACCGCCTGGGCGATCCGGGCGGCGGAGGCGTCGAGCGCCGCGTGGAACAGCTCCTGGTACTGCTCGCTCGGCTGGTACTCCACCGGCAGCGACTCGGCGTAGTGCGCGCCGCCGCTCTGGATGGCCTCCTCCCGCTCCTCGGTGGGCGCCTCCAGCGTGACGTCGGAGAGGTCCTGGAGCAGCCAGCCGACCTCGTCCGGGGCGTACGAGGAGAATGCGGGGCCGCGGAGGGGCTCGGGCAGCATGGCCGGCCTTTCGGAAGCGTGCGGGACGTACGACGGGACGACCGCGAGCAGGACGCGGGGGGTGTGGGCGGCGAGGCGGGCCAGCAGGCCGTCGGGGGCGTGCAGGGCGGGGGTGTCGGCGACCGAGTCGACCACGGCGACGACGGCGTCGAAGCCGCCGCCCGCGACGTTGTAGGCGTACCTCTCGCCGGGGCCGTCGGCCGGGTCGTCGTGGGCGGGGAAGACCAGGCGGGTACGGATCGCGTACCCGGGGTCGTCCAGCGCGAGGACGGGCGAGCGGGTGGTGGTGGAGAACCGCACCTCGACGCCCGTGACCTGCTCCAGCTCCCGGGCGAGCCGCAGCGGGGCGTACATCAGCTCCTCGAAGCCGAGGACGAGGACGCGACGGGCGCCGGCGGGCAGGGCGTCGCCCACTCGGGCCGCCATCCCGGGAAGCGCGGCCTCCAGCCGGGCTCGGTGGGCGGGCGTGAAGCCGTGCCGGCCACCGTCGGGAAGGCCGGGGGGCCAGTGGAGCCCTACGCGGGTGATACGGCCGTACGACGGTTCGGGCGAGCGTGGCGGCCGGTCGTGCTCGGCGACCAGCCTCTGTCCCTTCTCCAGCACGCCCCTCGGCAGCCGTACGGTCCCGGAGGCGGTGGCGATCAAGTCCACGCGGGCGCCGATCTCGATGGCGAATCGTTCCATCCGGTCGGCGTCCTCAGGCGAGCGCATGTCGACCAGAGCGACCACGACGTAGCGCTTGCGCGGACAGCGTTCGTGCAGCTCACGGATGGTGTTCAGGACCGTGTTCCCGGTGGAGAACTCGTCGTCGACCAGGACCAGCGGACCGTCCCCGGTCAGCAGGCCGGGATCCTCGGGCAGCAGCAGGTGAGAGGTGGCGTGGGAGTGGCTCTCCTCGAAACCGCCCGCCCGGGCGACCCCGGCCACCGGCCGACGCGTGGAGTGCAGGTACGGCGCCGCACCGAGGCCGTCGGCGACGGCGTGGCCCAGCCCGGTCGCGGTCTCCGCGTATCCCAGGACCAGCGCATTCCGCGCCTCGGCCTCGGAGAGCAGCTCGGCGACCCGGCGACCGAGCCGGAAGCCATGGCCGTACACCACCGCCGGCGACTGCGGAACGTGCTTGCCGAGCACGTTCGAGACCAGCAGATGCGCCCGCTTGGGATTGCGGCGCAGGGCGAGGCCGAGCAGGGCCCGCAGGCCGTCGTCCCCCACGAGTTCGACCCCGAGCCGCTCGGCGACCCAGCTGCCGGACCAGACCCCGTCGTTCACTGCGTTCTTCATGCGTTCCTTGGACGATATGGGAAGGATCAGCCGGACATCCCGGCTCAGCCGGGTACCCCGGCGGCGAGCAGCTCCACGAAGCCGACGTCCTCGTGGGCCACGCCGAAGGCCTCGGCGCGCAGCAGGGTCCGCTCGGCCCAGGCGCGGTGCGGCTTCACCTCGTTCATCTTGTTCGTGTAGGCCGACCGGAGTACACCCCCGCCGCCGCGTTCCGGCCGCAGGATGTCCTGGGCGTCGCTGTACTCCTCGTGGCTGACCACGGACAGCGCGTGGACGGGCAGCACGTGGGAGGGGTGGATGCAGGTCTTGCCGAGCAGGCCGTTGGCCTGGTCGAGGGAGATCTCCCGCAGCAGTCCGTCCATGGCGTGCTCGATCAGCCTCTCGCGCAGTTCGACGGCCTGCACCTCCAGGAAGGGGCTCTGCCTCAGCTGCGGCTTGAACATGCGCTCGGAGACCCGGAAGTACTCCCACACGGGCCCGGTCACGGTGAATCCGGTGCCGTCGGCCCGGCCCAGCATGTTCACGACGTCGGCGATCACCGAGGCGACGACCTGGACGTCGTAGGCGGTCATGTCGGGGGCGCGGCGCAGGCCGTAGGAGGAGCAGAAGTCGGTCACGCCGAGGCGCAGGGCGAGGACCCGGTCGCGGTACTTGTCGACCGCGCGGGCGATGCCCTCCAGGGTCTCCACGCGGGACTCGCGGTAGAGCAGCTCGGGGGACTCCAGGACGGGCATGGCGAACAGCCGGCGGCCGCTGACCGCCTCGGCGGCCGTCAGGGCCTCCAGGAAGGGGATGCCGCGCTCCTCGGTGAACTTCGGCAGCACGAATCCGGACAGCAGCCGCACGGACGGGCCGAGGCGCCGTACCAGGTCGGGTATCTGCTCGGGGGCCCGCACCCGGACGAAGAGCAGCGGCGGCTCGACGCCGGGCCGCGCGGCCAGGTCGGCGAACTGGCGGACCAGGTTCTCCTCGCCGGCCACCACGTCCGCGTCGTCGATCGAGTCCTCCAGGCACAGCACCATCGAGACCACGCCGTTTCCGGTCTGCTTGACGATGTCGTCGGCGAGCCGCGGCCGGGTGGCCGGGCTGTACAGGGTGGCGCCGAGGGCGGCGGCGAGCAGCCGGGCCGGAGAGTCGGCGGTGAACGCGCACGGCTCCCGGTGGAAGAGGCGCTGCCGCACCTCGGGGGCGATGTGCCCGAAATGACGCATAGGACTCCCTCAGGGCGCGGGCCCGAGTCTCAGTGTTCGGTAAAGGGTGGCCGGTAATAGTACGTAGGGATCCATGTCAGGGGTTCCCTGCGGGCATGAATTTCCGGTAACTCGCCCGTGTCGGCGCGCACGGGGACACCACCCCCGCATTGTCGTGGCCAGGACCGAGAAGGCAGGATGACCGCATGACGCACGCGATGCTGAAGGGGTCCAACGTCCCGCTGGAAGCCGACACGGTCCGCGCCGTGCTGCGCTGGGCGCCCGGGCAGGAGGTCCCGGACGTGGACGCCTCGGCGCTGCTGCTGGGTCCCGACGGCCGTGTGCGCTCCGACGAGGACTTCGTCTTCTACAACCAGCCCCGGCACCCCTCGGGAAAGGTGTGGCGGCTGGGCAAGAAGCGCGTCACCGAGGGGCTGACCGACACGATCCAGACGGACCTGCCCGGTGTCGAGCCGGACGTCGGCCGGATCCTGCTGGTCGCGTCCGCGGACGGGGTGACCTTCGACCGGGTGCCGGGACTGTGCATCCTGCTGTACGACGCCGCGGTCGCCGACGCCGAGCCGCTGGCCCGGTTCGAGATCAAGCCGGAGACGGGTGCGGAGACGGCGCTGATCTGCGGTGAGCTGTACCGGCGCGGGGAGGTCTGGAAGTTCCGCGCGCTGGGCGAGGGGTATTCGAACGGGCTGAAGGGGCTCGCCACGGACTTCGGGATCTCGGTGGACGAGGGGGAGCCTCCGGCGGCCGCGCCCGAGCAGCCGACGCCCGCCGTGCCGCAGCAGCCGCCCGCGTACGGCTATCCGCAGCCGGCCTCGGCGCCGCCGGCGTACGGGTATCCGCAGCCGGTGCCGGTGGCTGTGGGGCCGGTGGACCCGAACTTCCGGTTGCCTCCGCAGGGGCCGCAGTTCATCGGGCGGTGAGCGCGGCTTCCCGCCTCACCTGTCGACCTTGGTCTTGTAGCCCCGCCCCCACTGCAGTCCCCACCCGTACAGCCGGTCCAGCTCCCCCTGGAAGCCGTAGACGAACTTGACCTCGCGGCGGACGACCAGTTCGCCCTTGACGTTCTCGATCAGCACCACCGCGCAGGAGCGGGCCTGGGGATGGCGTTCGTCGAGGCCTATCTCGATGCGGGGGCCGTTGCTGGGGTACAGGGTGACGATGGCGTGGGTGCGGTCGAAGGCCGGGGTCTGGTCGTAGATGTAGACGAAGACCAGCAGGCGCTTGATGGCGTCGCGGTGGTCGAGGTTGATGTACATCGTCTCGCCGGACGCGGAGCCGAACCGGTCGTCGCCGCTGAGCTTGATGTACGGCGGTGCGTTGACGTCGCCGAGGTAGTTGCCGAGCGGCTGGACGACGCCCTTGGTGCCGTCGGTCAGTTCGTAGAGGCAGCCCAGGTCGAGGTCGACGTTGACCATGCTCTGGCCGTGGCCGAGGACCTCCGGTGGCCTGAGGGCCTTGAAGGGGTGCCTCAGGAGGCTCGTGCGCTGGTTGCCGTCGAAGTCGGAGGTGCGCATCCGCCAGGTGAGGTTGATGCGCAGGTGGCCGGTGGCCGCGTCCTGCTTGTTCAGGGACACCGTCTGGTGCCGCCTGGTGAGTTCGATGGTGTTCGTCGAGTTGCCCGCGTCGAAGTCGGCCGCGTTGGCGCCCCGCAGTCCGTCGAAGAATCCCATTCCCGCCCCCAGGTGCTCACGTACTCGTCCACAACGCCGTCGGGGCGGCCGACCGCGTCGGCCGCCCCGGTTCAGAGCGTTCCTCGCCGGGCGGGGTGTCACACCCCGTCACGACCCCGATCTGTCCCGTAGGGGACCGGAGCTACACCCCTGAGGAGACCTCGGCCCTCTCGTCGGTGCCCTCGCCCTCGGCCGCGAGGGCGCGGTTGCGGCGGACGGAGGACCAGAAGGACAGGGCGATCAGGACGACGCCGACGAGGCCGGTGATGACCTCGTTGATCTCGTACTGGATGGTGACCATGAGGATCACGGCCAGCGCGCCGATGGCGTAGTGGGCGCCGTGCTCCAGGAAGACGTAGTCGTCGAGGGTGCCCTGGCGGACCAGGTAGACCGTGAGCGAGCGGACGTACATGGCGCCGATACCGAGACCGAGGGCCATCATCACGATGTCGTTGGTGATGGCGAAGGCGCCGATCACGCCGTCGAAGGAGAAGGACGCGTCCAGGACCTCCAGGTAGAGGAACATGAAGAACGCGGCCTGGCCGGCCAGCAGCACCGCCGACTTCTTCTTGCCGGTGCGGGCGGCCTCTTCCTCCTCCTCGTGCTCGCGCTCCTCCTCTTCCTCCAGCCGGTCCTCGAAGTAGCCGGACAGGCCGCCGACGATCATGTAGGTGATCAGGCCGGCGATGCCGGCGATCAGGACCGTCTGGGCCTTGTCGACATGGGCGCCGCCGTGCTGGTGGGCGTGGGTGGCGAAGGTGAAGGAGGTGATCAGCAGGACGATCAGGGCGATGCAGACCGCCAGCATGTCGACCTTGCCGAGCTTGGCCAGCGGCCGCTCGATCCAGCGCAGCCACTGGATGTCCCGGTCCTCGAAGATGAAGTCCAGGAAGATCATCAGAAGGAACATTCCGCCGAACGCGGCGATCGCCGGGTGGGCGTCGGTGACCAGCTGCTGGTAGCGGTCCTTGTCGGCGAAGGCCAGGTGGACCGCGTCGACGGGGCTGAGCTTGGCGGTGAGGGCGACGATCACGACGGGGAAGACCAGCCGCATGCCGAACACCGCGATGAGAACGCCGACCGTGAGGAAGATCTTCTGCCAGAAGGCGTTCATCTTCTTCAGGATGCCGGCGTTGACCACCGCGTTGTCGAACGACAGCGAGATCTCGAGGATGGCCAGGATCGCCACGACGCCGAAGGCCTCCCACCCCCCGTAGAAGACCGCGGCGACCAGGCCGAGCGCGGTGACCGCGAACGACCAGCCGAAGGTTTTCAGAAGCACTGGCTACCCAATCGTGTCAGTACGGGGCTCCCCCGCGCCGTACTCGGCTTTGCTAAACGTTGACCCAGTGTAGAGGGACACGCGGTCGGCGGTACCGTCGAGGGCGACCCTCACCGAAAAGCCACAGCACAGGCCTGGCGGGAAAACGCCTCGCTACGAGACGTTCACGCCGAAGTCGAGGGCGATGCCGCGCAGGCCCGACGCATAGCCCTGCCCGACGGCGCGGAACTTCCATTCGCCCTGGTAGCGGTACAGCTCGCCGAAGATCATGGCCGTCTCGGTGGAGGCGTCCTCGCTCAGGTCGTAGCGGGCCAGTTCCTGTCCGTCGGCCTGGTTCACGACCCGGATGAAGGCGTTGGAGACCTGGCCGAAGGTCTGGCCGCGCTCGTCGGCCATGTGGATGGAGACCGGGAAGACGATCTTCTCGCAGTGCGCCGGCACCTTGCCCAGGTCCACCAGGATCGACTCGTCGTCTCCCTCGCCCTCACCGGTGAGGTTGTCGCCGGTGTGCTCGACCGAGCCGTCGGGGCTCTTGAGCTGGTTGTAGAAGACGAACCACTCGTCGCCCAGGACGCGGTTGCCGGCACCGCACAGCAGCGCGCTGGCGTCCAGGTCGAAGGGGGCGCCGGTGGTGGACCGCGCGTCCCAGCCGAGCCCGATCATGACGTTCGTGAGGTTCGGTGCGGCCTTGGAGAGGGAGACGTTGCCTCCCTTGGCGAGCGTGACGCCCATGATGCTGGTCCTCCCCTAGTGGTGCTTTCCCTGGTGTCCTGCGCGTCCGGCGCCGCCCGTAAACGGTGCGGCGCCGGACGGTGCAGGTGTCGTGACCCTGCCGGGATCAGACGTTGACGCCGAAGTCCTGCGCGATGCCGCGCAGACCCGAGGCGTAGCCCTGGCCGATGGCGCGGAACTTCCACTCCGCGCCGTGCCGGTACAGCTCGCCGAAGACCATGGCGGTCTCGGTGGAGGCGTCCTCGCTCAGGTCGTAGCGGGCGATCTCCTGCTCGCCCGCCTGGTTCACGACGCGGATGAACGCGTTGCGGACCTGGCCGAAGGACTGCTGGCGGTTCTCGGCGTCGTAGATCGACACCGGGAAGACGATCTTCTCGATGTCGGCCGGGACGGCGGCCAGGTTGATCTTGATCTGTTCGTCGTCGCCCTCGCCCTCACCGGTGATGTTGTCACCGGTGTGCTCGACCGAGCCGTCGGGGCTCTTGAGGTTGTTGAAGAAGACGAAGTGCTGGTCGCTGGCGACCTTGCCGGTGTTGTTCAGCAGCAGTGCGCTCGCGTCGAGGTCGAAGTCGGTGCCGGTCGTGGTGCGCACGTCCCACCCCAGACCGACGATGACCGCGGTCAGGCCCGGGGCCTCCTTCGTCAGCGATACGTTGCCGCCCTTGCTGAGGCTGACTCCCACGGGTCCTCCATGTGGTGTCCAGGGGCGGGGAGCCCCGTCGTGCTTCGGATATGGGATCAACGAACCGATCCTAGTGACGGGTTCCCGCCCCCCGCAGACCCTGGAGCCGGAGAATCCCAGGTGTCGGCCACCATCGGCCTACAGGGTGTCGAGCGCCTTCACGTAGTCGTTCAGGTCGCGCGCGTCCGGCAGGCCGTTGACCACGGTCCACCGCACGACGCCCTCCTTGTCGATGACGAAGGTGCCCCGGACGGCGCATCCCTTGTCCTCGTCGAAGACGCCGTACGCGCGCGAGACGTTGCCGTGCGGCCAGAAGTCGCTGAGCAGCGGGTACTCCAGGCCCTCCTGCTCGGCGAAGACGCGCAGGGTGTGGATGGAGTCGTTGGAGACGGCGAGCAGCTGGGTGTCGCGGCCTTCGAACTTCGGCAGGTTGTCACGCAGCTCGCACAGCTCGCCGGTGCACACGCCGGTGAAGGCGAAGGGGTAGAAGAGCAGGACCACGTTCTTCTCGCCGCGGAAGTCCGAGAGCTTCACGGTCCGGCCGTGGTTGTCCTTGAGCTCGAAGTCGGGCGCTTTGTCGCCGACCTGGATCGCCATCGTCGTGCATCCCTTCGGTGGGCCGTTCGGGTCGAGCGCACAGCACAGCGCTCGGATCCACCCTACGCAGCGATCACCGGAGGCTTCCGGACGGGCCGGGGCGAAGCCGGCCCGTCCGGTGGACGACCCTCAGGTCACTTCTTGGACTTGGCCGCCTTCGGCGTGGCCAGCCGGCTGCCGCTCCAGTCCTTGCCCACACTGACGCTCTTCGACGCCGTCAGGCCGGCCGTCGTGGCGGCGTCCTGGATGTCGCTCGGCTCCACGTACCCCGAACGGCCGGTCTTCGGCGTCAGGAGCAGGATCGCGCCGCCCTCTTCGATGTACGTGGTGGCATCCACCAGCGCATCCGTCAGGTCGCCGTCGTCGTCACGGAACCACAGCACAACGGCGTCGGCCACGTCGTCGTAGTCCTCGTCCATGAGGTCGCCTTCGATGGTTTCCTCGATGGCCTCGCGGAGCTCCTGATCGACGTCGTCGTCGTAGCCGATCTCCTGGACCACCTGCCCGGGCTGGAACCCCAGCCTGGCGGCAGGGTTCGTCCGCTCCTCCGCGTGGTCCGCGGTCGCGCTCACGGGTTGCCTCCTGATCATGTCTTGGTGAATATCTCAGCCACGCGCGTGCGCGAAGCATTGGCCGTAGTCCACACGGGCGGGACGGATCGCGCAAGTACCCGGCCGTCCGGACCGCCGAAACGGTGACGATCCGGGCCGTGTCGCCGCAACTCCTGGCACCGTATCCCGATTCCGAGTGACCCACATCACACCGATGTGCCCGGTTTGCGCCGTTCGAAATCATCTCAGAATCATCCGGTGATACGCCCCTCGAACGCCTTTGCCAAGCACGTCACACCCCGGGCGTATCGTTGCGTTTTGACCGATGGAGACCGAGCGGAGACAGCGAGGAGATGACGTACACCGTCCCGAGGTACACGATGGGGGGCGGTGCAGGCACGTGCAGAAAATCGGCCCTATGACAGGTAAGGAACAGCGTGGCTTCCGGATCCGATCGCAATCCGATCATCATTGGCGGCCTTCCGAGTCAGGTTCCTGACTTCGATCCCGAGGAAACCCAGGAGTGGCTCGACTCCCTCGACGCCGCCGTGGACGAGCGCGGCCGGGAGCGGGCCCGCTACCTCATGCTCCGGCTGATCGAGCGGGCCCGCGAGCGGCGCGTGGCCGTGCCCGAGATGCGCAGCACGGACTACGTCAACACGATCCCGACCAAGAGTGAGCCGTTCTTCCCCGGCAACGAGGAGATCGAGCGCAGGATCCTCAACGCCACCCGCTGGAACGCGGCCGTGATGGTCTCGCGCGCGCAGCGCCCCGGCATCGGCGTCGGCGGCCACATCGCCACCTTCGCCTCCTCCGCCTCGCTGTACGACGTCGGCTTCAACCACTTCTTCCGCGGCAAGGACGAGGGCGACGGCGGCGACCAGGTCTTCTTCCAGGGCCACGCCTCCCCCGGCATCTACGCGCGCGCGTACCTCCTCGACCGGCTCACCGCGGACCAGCTGGACGGCTTCCGCCAGGAGAAGTCGAAGTACCCGAGCGGCCTGTCCAGCTACCCGCACCCGCGCTCGATGCCGGACTTCTGGGAGTTCCCGACGGTCTCCATGGGCCTCGGCCCGCTCGGCGCGATCTACCAGGCGCGGATGAACCGCTACATGGAGGCGCGCGGCATCGCCGACACCTCCAGGTCGCACGTGTGGGCGTTCCTCGGCGACGGCGAGATGGACGAGCCGGAGTCGCTCGGCCAGCTGTCCATCGCGGCCCGGGAGGGCCTGGACAACCTGACCTTCGTCGTCAACTGCAACCTGCAGCGGCTCGACGGCCCGGTGCGCGGCAACGGCAAGATCATCCAGGAGCTGGAGTCGATCTTCCGGGGCGCCGGCTGGAACGTGATCAAGCTGATCTGGGACCGCTCCTGGGACCCGCTGCTCGCGCAGGACCGGGACGGTGTCCTGGTCAACAAGATGAACACGACCCCGGACGGGCAGTTCCAGACCTACGCGACCGAGTCCGGTTCCTACATCCGCGAGCACTTCTTCGGCGACGACCAACGGCTGCGCGCGATGGTCGAGAACATGACCGACCACCAGATCCTGATGCTGGGCCGCGGCGGTCACGACCACCGGAAGATCTACGCGGCGTACAAGGCGGCCCTGGAGCACAAGGGCCAGCCGACGGTCATCCTGGCCAAGACCGTCAAGGGCTGGACTCTGGGCCCGAACTTCGAGGGCCGCAACGCCACGCACCAGATGAAGAAGCTGACGGTCGACGACCTCAAGCGCTTCCGGGACCGGCTGCACCTGCCGATCTCCGACAAGGAGCTGGAGTCCGGCCTGCCGCCGTACTACCACCCGGGCCGGAACACGGACGAGATCCAGTACATGCACGACATGCGCAAGCAGTGCGGCGGGTACGTCCCGACGCGCGTCGTGCGCTCCCAGCCGCTGCCGCTGCCGGACGACAAGGCGTACGCGACGGTGAAGAAGGGCACGGGCCAGCAGTCCATCGCCACGACGATGGCCTTCGTCCGTCTCCTGAAGGACCTGATGCGGGACAAGGAGATCGGCAAGCGGTTCGTGCTGATCGCGCCGGACGAGTACCGCACGTTCGGCATGGACTCCTTCTTCCCGAGTGCGAAGATCTACAACCCGCTGGGCCAGCAGTACGAGTCGGTGGACCGGGAGCTGCTCCTGGCCTACAAGGAGTCGCCGACCGGCCAGATGCTGCACGACGGCATCTCCGAGGCGGGCTGTACGGCCTCCCTGATCGCGGCGGGCTCGGCCTACGCCACGCACGGCGAGCCGCTGATCCCGGTCTACGTCTTCTACTCGATGTTCGGCTTCCAGCGCACCGGCGACCAGTTCTGGCAGATGGCCGACCAGCTGGCGCGCGGATTCGTACTGGGTGCGACCGCCGGCCGTACGACCCTGACCGGTGAGGGCCTGCAGCACGCGGACGGCCACTCGCAGCTGCTCGCCTCGACGAACCCGGCGTGCGTGGCCTACGACCCGGCGTACGCCTACGAGATCGCGCACATCGTCCAGGACGGCCTGCGCCGCATGTACGGCGCCGACGCGGACCACCCCCACGGGGAGGACGTCTTCTACTACCTGACCGTCTACAACGAGCCCATCCAGCACCCGGCCGAGCCGGCGAACGTGGACGTCGAGGGCATCCTCAAGGGCATCCACAGGCTCAGCGAGGGGACGAACGGATCGATCCCGGCGCAGATCATGGCGTCGGGCGTGGCGGTCCCGTGGGCGCTGGAGGCACAGCAGATCCTCGCCCGGGACTGGAACGTGAAGGCGGACGTCTGGTCGGCCACCTCCTGGAACGAGCTGCGCCGCGAGGCGGTGGCGTGCGAGGAGCACAATCTGCTGCACCCGGAGGAGGAGCAGCGGGTGCCGTATGTGACGCGCAAGCTCAGCGGCGCGGAGGGTCCGTTCGTGGCTGTGTCCGACTGGATGCGATCGGTTCCGGACCAGATCGCGCGGTGGGTGCCGGGCACGTACCAGTCGCTGGGCGCGGACGGCTTCGGCTTCGCCGACACCCGGGGTGCGGCGCGGCGCTTCTTCCACATCGACGCCCAGTCGGTCGTCGTCGCGGTGCTGACCGAACTGGCCCGGGAGGGCAAGGTGGACCGGTCGGTGCTGAAGCAGGCCATCGACCGGTACCAGCTGCTGGACGTGTCGGCGGCGCATCCGGGGGCGGCGGGTGGTGACGCGTAGGCGTTGCCCGACCCACTGAACGGGGGCGGCGCCCGGAGTGCCCGGGCGCCGCCCTCGTTGCTTCTTCTTTACCATTGCGGGCATGAACGATCAGTCGGCACAGGCGCGTTGGGAACGGCATACCCAACGGCCCCTGCTGGCGCTTGCGGTGGCGTTCGCCGTCGCCTATGCCGTGCCGATCGTGGACAACCCCGCGAGCCGGCCCCTGACGACCGTCTGCACCACGACCGAGTGGGTGGTGTGGGCGGCCTTCGCGGTGGACTACCTGATACGGCTGGCGCTCACCCCGCGGCGCCGGGAGTTCGTCCGGACGCACTGGATGGACCTGTGTGCGGTGGTGCTGCCGCTGCTGCAGCCGCTGCGCCTGCTGCGGATGGTGTCGACGCTGCTGCTGGTGGGGCGGCGGGCGCGGATGGCCTCGCAGATCCGGCTCACCACGTATGTCGGCGGGGCGGTGATCGGGCTGCTGATGTTCGGGTCGCTGGCGGTGCTGTCCGTGGAGCGGGACTCGCCGAACGGGAACATCCGGACGCTGGGTGACGCGGTGTGGTGGTCGTTCACGACGATGACGACCGTGGGGTACGGGGACCACGCGCCGACGACCGGGCTGGGGCGGATGATCGCCGTCGGGCTGATGCTCTCCGGGATCGCGTTGCTCGGTGTGGTGACCGCGAACATCGCGGCGTGGTTCATCGCGCGGTTCGAGATGGACGACGTGGAGGAACGGCGCCAGACGGAGGCTATCGCCGATCTGGCCGAGGAGGTTCGCCGGCTGCGGGCGGAGGTGGCTCGGTTGGTGGACGAGCGCTCGGAGCAACGGAGTTGACGGGCGCCCGGCGCTGCGGCTGAGCGGAGGTCGGGTCGCTCACTGACGCCGGCAGGGCGCCGTCACAGCGGGCGGCACCGCAACTCCCCAGGGGCGCGGGGCTGTATCGATGTGCGGCTCCGCCGCGTGGGCGCGACCGGCCACGACGGACCCGCACCCGGCAATGGCGAGAAGACCCGCCCCGGTTGCCGGAACCGCCAAGGCGCCGCAGGCTCTCGCGCCGCAGGCCAGAGCGCGCACCGCCCCCTCCACGGTGCGCGCCCCGCGGCCCGGCGTCCTCCCATGCCCTGCGGAGGACTTGACCCACTGTGACCCGCGAGGCGCGCCCGGTGCGAGCGATCTTTAGCGAAGTCATCCTGATAGGGGAAATCCGCCCGGAAGACGCCCGGGCGGAGAGCCTCAGATGTGGCCCACGCCCGCACCCGACTCCGCGTTCGCGCCCCGCTTGGTGAGCAGCGCGACGAGGACGGCGACCGCCGCCACGCCCGCGGCGACCAGGGAGGCGAGGCTCATGCCGGAGATGAAGGTGTGGTGGGCGACCTCGGTGATCTTCGCGGCGACCTGGTCCGGCACGCCCTTCGGCACCGGGGCGACACCGACCTGCACCGCCTCCGAGGCCTTGCCGAGCTGATCCGGGGTCAGCTGCGGCAGTCCGGCGCCGGTCCAGTTGCCCGGCAGGTCGCCGTCGACCTTGGAGGCCATCACGGCGCCCAGCACGGCCGTACCGAGGCTGCCGCCGATCTGCATGGCAGCCTGCTGGAGGCCGCCCGCCACGCCCGAGAGCTCCATCGGGGCGTTGCCGACGATGACCTCCGTCGCGCCGACCATGACCGGCGCGAGGCCCAGGCCGAGCAGCGCGAACCACACCGACATCGCACCACTGCCGGTGTCGGCCTTGAGCGTCGACATGCCGTACATGGCGATCGCGGTCGCGGCCATGCCGCCGGCCAGCGGGATGCGCGGGCCGAGCTTGGTGATCGCGGCACCGGCGAGCGGCGAGCCGACGATCATCATGCCGGTGAGCGGCAGCAGGTGCAGGCCCGCGTCGATCGGCTTCATCCCATGGACGTTCTGGAGGTAGAACGTCACGAAGAAGAGCCCGCCCATGAACGCGATGGCCATGAGGACCATCAGGACGACGCCGGCCGAGAGCGGTATCGAGCGGAAGAGGCCGAGCGGGATCAGCGGCTCCGCGACCCTCGTCTCCCAGACGGAGAACAGGGCGAAGAGCACCACGGACGCGGCGATGAAGAGCCACGTCCGGCCGTCGCCCCAGCCCCAGCTCGGCGCCTTGATCAGGGCCCAGACCAGGCAGAACATCGCGCCGGAGAGCAGGGCGATGCCGAGGACGTCGAAGGAGCGCGGGGCGTTCTCGGCACGGTGGTCGCGCAGGATCAGCGTGCCCAGGACCAGGGCGAGCGCGCCGACGGGCACGTTGATGAAGAACACCGACTGCCAGCTGACGTGTTCGACGAGGACTCCGCCGAGGATCGGGCCGCCCGCGGTGGACGCGCCGATGACCATGCCCCAGATGCCGATGGCCATGTTGAGCTTCTCGGCCGGGAAGGTGGCCCGCAGCAGGCCGAGGGCGGCCGGCATGAGCAGTGCGCCGAACAGGCCCTGGAAGACACGGAAGGTGACGACCGCGGCGATGCTGTGGGACAGGCCGATGGCGCCGGAGGCGGCGGCGAAGCCGGTCACGCCGATGAGGAAGGTCTGCCGGTGGCCGAAGCGGTCACCGAGCTTGCCGGCGGTGATCAGGGAGACCGCGAGGGCGAGGAAGTAGCCGTTGGTGATCCACTGCACCTGGGCGAAGGTGGCCCCCAGGTCCTTCTGGATCGCCGGGTTGGCGATCGCCACGATGGTGCCGTCGAGGGCCACCATCATGACGCCCACGGCGACGGTGATGAGGGTGAGCCAGGGATGGCCGCGCAGCCCCGCGGCCGGAGCCGACTCGAGCGGGGCGTCCGGTGCTGTGTCCCCCGGCCCCGTCGCGTCGATGGTGGTCTGACTAGTCATGCGTTCGAGCCTAGTGACAGCCTCTGACAATTGACAAACAGTTTCATCAGTCAGTAACTGACACATATGGAAACACTGCGCGAACGCAAGAAACAGCGCACCCGGGAGGCGCTGCTACGGGCCGCTCTGGAGCTGTTCACGACCCAGGGGTACGAGCACACGACCGTCGACGAGATCGCCGAGGCCGTCGACGTCTCGCAGCGCACCTTCTTCCGTTACTTCGGGGGCAAGGAGGACGTGGCCTTCGCGGTCCAGGCGATGACGGAGGAGCGCTTCGTGGAGGCCGTACGCGCGCGTCCGCCGCACGAGGCGCCGCTGAAGGCGCTGCGGCAGGCGGTGCTGGAGGGCTGGGACGGGATACGGGAGACCGTCGAGACGGCCGTCCCGGTGGAGCTGTACCTGCGCATGTACCGGACGATCGAGTCGACGCCCGCGCTGCTCGCCGCCCATCTGCGCCGCTCGGCGACCACGGAGGAGACGATCGCGCGGCTGCTGGCCGAGCGCGAGGGCGTGGACGTGGAGGCCGACCCCAGGCCGCGGCTGGCCGTGGCCGTCTTCGGCGGAGTGATAAGGGTCACCGAACGGCAGTGGTGCACCGGCGACGACTTCAGCCTGGAGGCCATCCGTCAACTCACCGCCTCCTACCTCGATCTGGTGGATTCGGCACTCATCGGGAACTGGCGCTCAAATCAAGATCGTTGACACCGCGTTCGACGCCTGACGAAACGTGATACCTGTCACTCGGTTACCCCGAGACCCTCCCGTTCTCCTAGTGTGTCCTCCCAGTGACTTCCTTCGACACCTCCCCGCAACTGAACGTCTGGCGCGCCCTGCTGGCGCTGGCCGTGGTCTTCGTGATGCTCGCGACCACCGGTTGGACCGCCCTGCACAGCCACAGGGAGGCGACCGCGCTGCAGGCCTCGCTCGCCAAGTGGCGGCGCGGCAGCATCCGCGGCCTCCATCTGCCGGACCCCCAGGCCGCCCCGGCCCGGCTCGGCCGTTTCCTCGCCGCCCTCTCGCCCGAGGACCAGGACCGTCTCGCCCGCCGCTACCCGCTCGCGGTCGGCAACATGAACGGCGCCCCGGTCTCCCTGCGCTACCGCGCCAACCACATCGCCATGGAGCAGCAGCGCGAGGTCGAGAAGGAGCGCATGCACGACAGCCGGCTCAGCGCGGCCGGACAGCAGGACGCGGGCCGTCGTATGCACCGCTACGAGGACCTGTTGAGCCCCGGCCGGCAGATCCTGGCCTTCGACCCCGAGGGCTCGGGCCGTATCGCCGAGGTGTTCGGGGATCTGGACAAGGCGCAGCGGATCTCGGTCATCGTCCCCGGTGTCGACACCGATCTGCTCACCTTCCAGCGGACCAGCCGCGAGTACACCGCGCCGGTCGGCATGGCCAAGGCGCTGTACGCGGCGGAGCGCGCGCAGAGCCCCGCGACCCGTACGGCCGTGATCGCCTGGGCCGACTACACCGCCCCCGACGGACTCGGCGTGGACGCGGCCACGGGGCTGCGCGCGGAGGAGGGCGCCCTGCGGCTGAACGCGCTGCTGGACGGCCTGCCCGGCCGCGCCCCGGTGGCGATGGTCTGCCACAGCTACGGCTCCGTGGTCTGCGGGGTGGCCGCGCACGCCATGCCGCGCCGGGTGACCGACATAGCGGTGGCCGCGAGCCCCGGCATGCGGGTCTCCAGCTCCTCCCACCTGGACACCGCGGCCCGGGTGTGGGCCATGCGGGACGCCACCGACTGGATCCAGGACGTGCCGTATCTGGAGCTCGGCGGGCTCGGGCACGGAGCGGATCCGGTGTCCTCGGCGTTCGGTGCGCGGGTGCTGTCCGCCCGGGACGCGCAGGGTCACGCCGGCTATTTCCAGCCGGGCACGGACAGTCTGCGCAACCTCGCCGACGTCGGCGTCGGGGCGTACGACGAGGTGACGTGCGCTCGCGAGAACGACCTGTGCCAGGCCGGTGTGTCCGGCACTACCACGGCCGGACGCGCGTAGAAACAGCAGGAAGTGCGGTCTGCGCGGGTGGCGACGGAGGAGCACGTGCCGCATACGATGAGCCGCATGGGTGACGTACTGGCGGGATTTCATGCCGTCTGGGAGTTCGAGTCCGACTCCGTGCTCATCCGTTACGAACGGGGGATTCGGACACCGAAGCTGTTCCAGGCACTCGGGGAACGGCGGATTCCGCTGTCCGCGGTCGAGGGCGTGACGCTCTCCCCGGGCAGGCGCGGCACCGTCGTCCTGCGGCTGCTGCCGCGCGCCGGTGCGGATCCGCTGCTGGAGGCGGCGGCCGGGCAGCTGAAGGAGGGCTCCGATCCGTACCGGCTGGTGCTGCCGGCCGAGCGGGAGACGCTCGCCGAGTACTACGCCGACGAACTGAAGGGCCTGTTGACCGAGTCCGGGTCCACCGACCGCCATCTGGTGCCGGCGCCCGGGGCGCCGCTGTCGTTCAAGGCGTACGACGGGAAGGCGAGCTTCGACGGCACGGCCGTGCAGTTCCGCTGGTCCTGGACGGGGGCGTCCTCGGCGAAGTGGAAGGCCGGCGACCAGAGCTTTCCGGTCACGGAGCTGAGCGGGGTGGAGTGGCGGTCGCCGGAGGTGTTCGAGGGACACCTGCGGCTGGTGCGGCGCTCGGCCGAGTCGGCCGCCGTACCGCCCGATCAGGACCCGGGGGCCGTGGTCTTCGGGCTGGGGTACGGCCCGGTGCACGAGTCGCTGCCGTTCGCCGCGGCCGTCCTGGCCGCCGTACGCACGCGGGGGCCGGTGCCCGTGGCACCGGCCCCCTCCCGGCGCGACCCCGCCGACATCGCCGAACGGATCCGCCATCTCGGGGAGTTGCACCAGGCCGGGTTGGTCACCGACGAGGAGTTCTCCTCCAAGAAGGCGGAGTTGCTGGCGGAACTCTGAGTCATTCCCTCCCGGCGGAAGTGAACGTCATGTCCGCGTAGCGCTCTCCGGCCACCTTGGCCGCGATCGGCTCCAGCCGGGCGAGCTCCTCGTCCGACAGGACGATGGCCGTCGCCGCCGCGTTCTCCTCCACCCGGTGCGGCTTGCGGGTGCCCGGGATCGGGACGACGGGGAGGGCGTCGAGCGTGGCGCGCTGCTGCACCCAGGCCAGGGCGATCTGGCCGGGGGTGGCGTCGTGGGCCTCGGCAATGGCACGGACCGGCTCCAGCAGAGCCGCGTTGGCGCTCGCGTTGGCGCCGGTGAAGCGGGGCTGCTGCCGGCGGAAGTCGTCGGCCGTGAGCTCCTGTTCGGCGTTGGTGAAGGAACCGGTGAGGAAGCCGCGGCCGAGCGGCGAGTACGGCACCAGGGCCACGCCCAGGTCCCGCGCGGCCGGTACGACCTTCGCCTCGATGTCCCGGCTGAACAGGGACCACTCCGACTGCACGGCCGCGATCGGGTGCACGGCGTGTGCGGCGCGCAGCTCGTCGGCGGTGACCTCGCTCAGCCCGAGGTGCTTGACCTTGCCCTCGCGGACCAGCTCCGCCATCGTGCCGACGGTCTCCTCGATGGGGACGTTCACATCGCGGCGGTGCATGTAGTACAGGTCGATCACGTCGACGCCGAGCCGGTTCAGGCTGGCCTCGACGGCCTCGCGGATGTACGGCGCGTCGTTGCGGATGATCCGCCTGGTCGGGTCGTCCTTCGGGATCGACAGGGCGAACTTGGTGGCGATGACCACCTCGTCGCGGTGCGCCGCGAAGAACGGGGACAGGAACCGCTCGTTCTCCCCGGCGCCGTACGCGTCCGCCGTGTCGTACAGCGTCACGCCGAGCTCCAGCGCCCGCTCCAGCGCGGCGCGCGCCTGGCCGGCGTCGGTGGGGCCGTACGCGAAGCTCATGCCCATGCAGCCGAGGCCCTGGACGCCGACCTCCGGTCCGCCCTCGCCCAGCCGTACCGTCGGAATCCTGGCGTCGCTCATCGCGTGGTCCCCTCCATCGCGTAGAAACTGATCTTGCGGTCGAGTACGGCGAGCGTGTCCCGCAGCTCGGCGATCCTGTTCAGGACGTCCCGGCGGGTCGACTCCAGCAGCTCCCGCCGTTCCCCGTAGGTGCTCTCGCCCTCCCGGACCAGCTCCGCGTAGCGGACCATGTCCGCCACCGGCATGCCGGTCAGCCGCAGCTTGGTCACGAAGTCCAGCCAGTCCAGGTCGCGGTTGCTGTAGCGCCGCTGGCCGGTGTGCGAGCGGTCCACGTGCGGCATCAGGCCGATCCGCTCGTACCAGCGCAGGGTGTGCGCGGTCAGGCCGGTGAACGCGACGACCTCGCTGATCGTGTAGCGGTCCTGGCCGTCCGGGCGCGGATGGCGTCTGGGCGGGGCGGCACAGATGTCTGCGGGGGCCGTGCTCGCGGTGTCCGCCGGCGTGGTCTGCATCACCGTCATGGCCACAACGCTATGGGGTTGGAGTGCACTCCAAGCAAGTGGATTCGGTAAGAAATCGGCGGACGCGGACCGGCGCTCCTGGTTACCGTGCGGGGCATGAGTCCTGTACGCCGGGCCGTGCCCGAGGATGCCCCAGAGGTGCTGCGACTGCGCCAGGTGATGATCGACTCTCTGCGCGCGGGAGGCGGCCGCCCGACGGACTGGCACGCCGAGTCGCTGCCGACGCTGCGCGGGCGACTGGCCGAGCCGGACGGTGACTTCGCCGCCTTCGTCGTGGACCATCCGGACCGGCCGGGGGCGCTCGCCGCGCTGGTGGTGGGGACGCTGGAGTACCGCATCGGCAAGCCCGGCAACCCGCACGGGCGGGTGGGGTACGTGTTCAGCGTGGCGACCGACCCGGACGCCCGCCGCCGCGGGTACGCGCGCGCGTGCATGGAGGAGCTGCTGGCCTGGTTCCGGGAGCGGGGCGCGGGACACGTGCTGCTGACCGCCTCCGCGGAGGCCGAGCCGCTGTACGCCTCCCTCGGCTTCGCACGGGACCCGGACCCGTCCATGCGGCTGCTGCTGTGAGCCGCATAGGCTCGGACCCATGTCGTTGAACAGCTTGCGGAGCCTCGCGTCGATCGAGAAGTGGCCCGTCCCCACCGCCGCGGCGGGTGTCGTACGGGCAGACGGGACCGTCCTCGGGACGCACGGCCCGGTCGGCCACCGCCTTCCGCTCGCCTCGGTCACCAAGCCGTTGGCCGCGTACGCGGCGCTGGTCGCGTACGAGGAGGGCGCGATCGAGCTGGACGAGCCGGCCGGGCCGCCCGGCTCGACCGTCCGCCACCTCCTCGCGCACACCTCCGGGCTGGCCTTCGACGAGCACCGGGTGACGGCGCCTCCCGGTGAGCGGCGCCTCTACTCCAACGCCGGGTTCGAGCAGCTCGGGGACCACATCGCCAAGGCGACGGAGATTCCGTTCGCCGAGTATCTGCGGCAGGCGGTGCTGGAGCCGCTGGGCATGACGTCCACCTCCCTGGAGGGCTCCCCGGCGAAGGACGGCGTGTCCACGGTGACCGACCTCCTGCGGTTCGCGGCGGAGGTGCAGGCGCCGCGGCTGCTGGATCCGCGGACGGTGGCGGAGGCGATGAGCGTGCAGTACCCGGGGACGAAGGGGGTGCTGCCGGGGTACGGCCACCAGAACCCGAACGACTGGGGGCTGGGCTTCGAGATCCGCGACTCCAAGTCGCCCCACTGGACGGGGAGTTCCTCGTCGCCGCGCACTTTTGGGCATTTCGGGCAGTCCGGTACGTTCCTGTGGATCGACCCGGACGCGGGAGTGGCGTGCGCCGCACTGACCGACAGGGCGTTCGGGCCCTGGGCGATCGAGGTGTGGCCGGTCTTCACGGATGCGGTGCTCGGGGAGCTGCGGGGCTGAGGCACCTCCCGCGGCTACGACATCTCCCACATCAGCAGTTCCGCCGAGCTCGCCCCCACCGCCTCCAGGCCCCTCGCGTCGGTGATCCGCGCCGAGTCGCCCGCGCCCAGTTCCTCCTCCCCCAGCCGGACGGCACCCCGTACCACATGCACGTACACGAACGCCCCGTCCGGCACCGCCGTCCGCTCCCCCGGTGACAGGCGGCGTATGTGAAGCATCGCGCCGGCCTCCGGGACGGCGTAGGGCGTGGAGTCGGCGATGCCCGGGATGATCTCGTACGACGGCTCACCGCCCGGCTCCCGTGGGGCCAGCCACATCTGGATGAAGGTGAGCGGCGACGAGCCGTCGTTGCGTTCCACGTGCCGGACGCCCGCCGCCGCGCTGAGGTGCTGGACGTCGCCGGGGCGGACCTTCGTCTCGCGGCCGGTGGAGTCGCGGTGGGTCAGCTCGCCCTCGACGACCCAGGTGACGATCTCGGTGTGGCTGTGCGGGTGTTCACCGAAGCCGGCACCGGGCGCGAGCCGCTCCTCGTTGCAGGCGATGACCGCGCCGAAGCGGAGGTTGCCGGGGTCGTAGTGGGGGCCGAAGGAAAAGGCGTGCCAGGACTCGATCCCGGCCTCCGGCTCGCCCCCCGGGTAGCGCTCGTCGGCGCGCCGTACGTCCATCACGGGCACCACGGTAGCCCTGCCGGGCACGTGGCAAGCGCCGACCGCAACACGGCAGGGGCCCACCGAGGCCCACTGTCCCTACGACCCCGGCCGCGAGGGAGCCGGAGGGGGCGCGCCGGTGTCGAGGGGGCGAACGCGCGGAGGCGCGAAGCGCTGAGCACGATCGCCGCCTCGACACCGGCTGAGGCGTCCCCGGAGGCGACCGAGCCATCAAGCACAGCCCCGGCGGCACACGGTCCCGTCCCGATAAGGCAGTCTTGTCCCGTGCCCGAACCCGAATCCCGCAGCCACGAACCTCACGCCGATCACCGCGCACTCGACGTCCACCCGCACGCCGCGACCCTGAAGCGGCTGGAGAAGTCCTCCGGGTCTCTCGCCGCGCAGGCCATCGCGCGGATGGACGAGACCCTGCCGTGGTACCGGGCCATGCCCCCGGAGAACCGTTCCTGGATCGGGCTCGTGGCCCAGGCGGGCATCGCGGCCTTCACCGAGTGGTTCCGGCACCCGGACGCCCCCCAGGCGATCTCGACCGATGTCTTCGGTACCGCGCCGCGCGAGCTGACCCGGGCCATCACGCTGCGGCAGACCGTGGAGATGGTGCGGACCACCATCGAGGTCATGGAGTCGGCGATCGACGAGGTGGCCGCGCCGGGCGACGAGAGCGTGCTGCGGGAGGCGCTGCTCGTGTACGCCCGGGAGATCGCTTTCGCCACCGCGCAGGTCTACGCCCAGGCCGCCGAGGCACGCGGTGCCTGGGACGCGCGGCTGGAGTCGCTGGTCGTCAACGCCGTGCTGAGCGGGGAGGCCGACGAGGGGGCGGTGAGCCGGGCCGCCGCGCTCGGCTGGAACTCGCCGGAGCACGTGTGTGTCGTGCTGGGAACGGCGCCGGACGGAGACAGTGAGCTGACCGTCGAGGCCATCCGGCGGGCTGCCCGGCATGCCAAGCTCCAGGTGCTCACGGGGGTGCTCGGGGATCGGCTCGTCGTCATCGCCGGAGGCAGCAGCAACCCGCTCGCCGTCGCCAAGTCGCTGATCGGGCCCTTTGCCGCCGGACCGGTGGTCGCGGGGCCCGTCGTACCCGATCTGCTGGCCGCCACGCGGTCCGCGCAGGCCGCCGCCGCGGGCCTGAAGGCGTGTTCGGCCTGGCAGGACGCGCCGCGGCCGGTGCTGGCGGACGATCTGCTGCCGGAGCGCGCGATCGCGGGCGATCCGAGCGCCCGAGAGCAGTTGGTGGAGGAGATCTACAGACCTCTCGAAGAGGCCGGTTCGGCGCTGCTGGAGACTCTGAGTGTGTATCTGGAGCAGGCGAGCAGCCTGGAGGGCGCGGCCCGGATGCTCTTCGTTCACCCGAACACCGTGCGCTACCGGCTCAGACGTGTGACTGACGTCACCGGCTGGTCGCCATCGGATGTACGATCCGCGTTCACGCTGCGGATCGCGCTCATCCTCGGGCGTCTGGCCGACGGCGAGACTCCGGCATAAGTTTTGTCGGGGGCCCACAAAAGCCCTTCGTGTTCTTCGTCCCTGTCCCCACGGGCGGCCGTGGCCGTCCCCAAGAGAGAGTGTGAGAGTGCTCGTACTCGTCGCTCCCGGCCAGGGCGCCCAGACGCCCGGCTTCCTGACTCCCTGGCTCGAACTGCCCGGCGCCGCCGACCGCGTGGCCGCCTGGTCGGACGCCATCGGACTGGACCTGGTGCACTACGGCACCCAGGCCGACGCCGACGCCATCCGTGACACCGCGGTGGCCCAGCCGCTGCTGGTCGCCGCCGGGATCCTGTCCGCCGCGGCACTGGGTGACAGTGCCCCGGACACCGTCGCCGGCCACAGTGTGGGCGAGATCACCGCCGCCGTCTTCGCGGGCGTCCTGGACGAGACCTCCGCGCTGGGCCTGGTCCGCAAGCGGGGCCTGGCGATGGCGGACGCCGCCGCGGTCACCGAGACGGGCATGTCGGCGCTGCTCGGCGGCGACCCCGAGACCTCCGTCGCCCACCTGGAGAAGCTGGGACTGACCCCGGCGAACGTCAACGGGGCGGGCCAGATCGTCGCCGCGGGCACGCTGGAGCAGCTGGCGGCGCTGAACGAGGACAAGCCCGAGGGCGTCCGCAAGGTCGTCCCGCTGAAGGTCGCCGGCGCCTTCCACACCCACCACATGGCACCCGCCGTCGAGACGCTGGCCAAGGCCGCCGCGGAGCTGATCCCGGCCGACCCGAAGGTCCGTTACGTCTCCAACAAGGACGGCCGGGCCGTCACGACCGGCGCCGAGGTGCTGGAGCGGCTGGTCGGCCAGGTCGCCAACCCCGTGCGCTGGGACCTGTGCATGGAGACCTTCAAGGAGCTGGGCGTCACCGCGCTCATCGAGGTGTGCCCGGGCGGCACACTGACCGGCCTGGCCAAGCGGGCGCTGCCCGGCGTCACGACGCTGGCCCTGAAGACCCCCGACGATCTCGACGCGGCTCGCGCGCTCATCGCTGAGCACGCCGGCGCCTAAGGAGCCCGTACATGGCGAAGATCAAGCCCAGCAAGGGCGCCCCGTATGCGCGCATCCTCGGGGTCGGCGGCTACCGGCCGACGCGGGTGGTGCCCAACGAGGTGATCCTCGAGAAGATCGACTCCTCCGACGAGTGGATCCGCTCGCGCTCCGGCATCGAGACCCGGCACTGGGCCGGCCCCGAGGAGACCGTGGCCGCGATGTCGATCGAGGCGGCCGGCAAGGCGATCGCGGACGCCGGCATCGGCGCGGAGCAGATCGGTGCCGTGGTCGTCTCGACCGTCTCGCACTTCAGCCAGACCCCGGCCGTCGCCACCGAGATCGCCGACAAGCTGGGCACGAACAAGGCCGCCGCCTTCGACATCTCGGCCGGCTGCGCGGGCTTCGGCTACGGCCTGACCCTCGCCAAGGGCATGGTGGCGGAAGGTTCCGCCGAGTACGTGCTCGTCATCGGCGTGGAGCGGCTCAGCGACCTGACCGACCTGGAGGACCGGGCCACGGCCTTCCTGTTCGGCGACGGCGCCGGCGCGGTCGTCGTCGGCCCCTCGCAGGAGCCGGCGATCGGCCCGACCGTGTGGGGCTCCGAGGGCGACAAGGCCGAGACCATCAAGCAGACCGTCCCCTGGGACCGGTTCCGGCTCGGCGACCTGTCCGAGCTGCCGCTCGACAGCGACGGCAACGTCAAGTTCCCCGCCATCACGCAGGAGGGCCAGGCGGTCTTCCGCTGGGCCGTGTTCGAGATGGCGAAGGTCGCCCAGCAGGCGCTGGACGCGGCCGGCATCAGCCCGGAAGAGCT
Source organism: Streptomyces sp. NPDC001852 (assembly GCF_042891825.1). Taxonomy (NCBI): domain Bacteria; kingdom Bacillati; phylum Actinomycetota; class Actinomycetes; order Kitasatosporales; family Streptomycetaceae; genus Streptomyces; species Streptomyces sp. NPDC001852. Next base: position 214,340 of record NZ_JBIATN010000010.1, on the reverse strand, counting down.
GGACGTCTTCATCCCGCACCAGGCCAACGTGCGGATCATCGACTCGATGGTGAAGACCCTCAAACTGCCGGAGCATGTCACGGTCGCCCGTGACATCCGCACCACCGGCAACACCTCGGCCGCCTCGATTCCGCTCGCGATGGAGCGGCTCCTGGCGACCGGGGAGGCGAAGAGCGGCGACACCGCGCTCGTCATCGGCTTCGGGGCGGGTCTCGTCTACGCCGCCACGGTCGTTACTCTCCCCTAGGCACTCCGTGCCGGATCGTGCGTCCGGCAAGGGGACCAACTGCCACAAACCGTCTGGAACATCGAAGAAGGAGCGCCTGACATGGCCGCCACTCAGGAAGAGATCGTCGCCGGTCTCGCCGAGATCGTGAACGAGATCGCCGGGATCCCCACCGAGGACGTCCAGCTGGACAAGTCCTTCACCGACGACCTGGACGTCGACTCGCTGTCCATGGTCGAGGTCGTCGTCGCCGCCGAGGAGCGCTTCGACGTGAAGATCCCGGACGAGGACGTCAAGAACCTCAAGACGGTCGGTGACGCGACCGACTACATCCTCAAGCACCAGGCCTGAGTCACCTTTTAGGCCCTGAGGCTGCAAGGCCCCGCCACCCGGCGGTGGCGCCGTCGAATCCCGCATCCGTTGGAGAAAGAATTCCCGTGAGCCCGACCAATCGCACCGTGGTCGTCACCGGTATCGGCGCAACCACACCGCTGGGTGGCGACGCAGCTTCGTTCTGGGAGGCACTCGTCGCCGGCACGTCCGGTGTCAGCCTTCTGGAGCAGGAGTGGGCGGCCGACCTGCCGGTCCGCATCGCAGCGCAGATCGCCGTCGAGCCCGGCGAGATCATCCCCCGGCCGCAGGCCCGCAAGCTGGACCGCTCGGCGCAGTTCGCGCTGATCGCCGCTCAGGAGGCCTGGAAGGACGCCGGTTTCACCGCGAGGGCCGGTGAGGACTCGTCCGTGAACCCGGACCGTCTCGGTGCGGTCATCGCCTCCGGCATCGGTGGCGTGACGACGCTCCTGGACCAGTACGACGTCCTCAAGGAGAAGGGCGTACGCCGTGTCTCCCCGCACACCGTGCCGATGCTGATGCCCAACTCCCCGGCGGCCAACGTCGGCATCGAGCTGGGTGCCCGCGCCGGTGTGCACACCCCGGTCTCGGCCTGCGCCTCGGGCGCGGAGGCCATCGGGTACGCGATCGAGATGATCCGCACCGGGCGTGCGGACGTGGTCGTGGCCGGTGGTACCGAGGCCGCCATCCACCCGCTGCCGATCGCCGCGTTCGGCAACATGATGGCGATGTCCAAGAACAACGACGACCCGCAGGGCGCCTCCCGTCCCTACGACGCCGGCCGTGACGGCTTCGTGCTCGGTGAGGGCGCCGGCGTGATCGTCCTGGAGTCCGAGGAGCACGCCAAGGCCCGCGGCGCCCGGATCTACGTCGAGGCCGTCGGCCAGGGCGTCTCCGCCGACGCCCACCACATCACGCAGCCCGAGCCGTCCGGCGACGGCATCGCGCACGCGCTGCAGAACCTGCTGGACAACACGGATCTGAAGCCGGCCGAGGTCGTGCACGTGAACGCGCACGCCACGTCCACGCCGCAGGGTGACGTGGCCGAGATCAAGGCGCTGCGCAAGGTGTTCGGCGACGAGGTCGACCACATGGCGATCTCCGCGACGAAGTCGATGACCGGTCACCTGCTGGGCGGTGCCGGTGGCATCGAGACCGTGGCGTCGGTCCTGGCGCTGGTCAACCGCACGGCTCCGCCGACCATCAACCTCGACGACGTCGACCCCGAGGTCAACGCGGACATCGTGCGGGGCGAGGCCCGTCAGCTGCCCGAGGGCCGCATCGCCGCGCTGAACGACTCGTTCGGGTTCGGCGGGCACAACGTGGTCCTGGCGTTCCGGACGCTCTGAGGTACGTGACCGAAGGGGCCCCCACCGGCTGGTGGGGGCCCCTTTCGTGCGCCTGTCCGGATTTCGTGCGGCCTGCTCAGACCACCTGGTGCAGCCAGCGGACCGGTGCTCCCTCTCCCGCGTACCTGAACGGCTCCAGTTCGTCGTCCCACGGCTTGCCCAGGAGCTTGGCGATCTCGGCCTCCAGGTCGGTCTCTCCCCGCCGGGACCGCGTCAGCGCCGCGCGCAGGCGGTCCTCGGGGATGAGGATGTCGCCGTGGAGACCGGTGACGGCGTGGAAGATGCCGAGGTCGGGGGTGCAGCTGTAGCGCTCGCCCTCGGCGGTCGGGCAGGGCTCGGCGGTCACCTCGAAGCGGAGCAGGTGCCAGCCGCGCAGGGCCGAGGCCAGCTTGGAGGCCGTGCCCGCCTCGCCCTGCCAGGAGAACTCCGAGCGCCAGGTGCCGGGGGCCGCGGGCTGCCGGATCCAGTCGAGGTTGACGCGCGTGCCGAGCACCCCGGCGACGGCCCACTCGACGTGCGGGCACAGCGCGCGCGGCGCGGAGTGCACGTACAGAACTCCACGTGTCGTCACCGGAACCTCCGGGCAGAGCGGGACATCTTGCGGACTGGCTGGCGGCAGTGGCACGACGGCCGCGTTGATGGCGAGGCTACCCTGCGTCGGTGCAAGGAGTGTGACGTACCGTCGGTCCCGGTGCCAGGAAACCTCCGCCATTCACCCAGGGGGACGCTTGTACGGGGGTGCTCCGTTCCCGGGCGCCCGGTCGGGAACCCTCGCGCGTTGTTATGAGAGGGAGCACATACGAAGACCCGGTGGTACCGGGTTCGACGACGAGGGGATCAGCAGGGGATGCGGAAGCCGAGCAGCCGTACGCGAGCCGCGCTCAGCCTCGTGGCGGCCGTGGTGCTGGGCGTCGCCGGGTGTGACGCGGGCGGCGGGAACGCACCCGCGCCGAAGGGCACCGGGGCGCGTACGGCCAGACCGGCGCGGGTGTGGAACCGCAGCCCCGACTCGATCGCCGCGGTCGGCGACTCCATCACCCGCGGCTTCGACGCGTGCACGGTGCTGTCGGACTGCCCCGAGGTGTCCTGGGCGACCGGCAGTGACACGCAGGTGGACAGCCTGGCGGTGCGGCTGCTCGGGGCCGCGGGCGCGGCGGAGCGCAGCTGGAACTACGCGGTGACCGGCGCCCGCATGGCGGACCTGCCCGCGCAGATGGACCAGGCGGCGGCGCACACCCCGGGGCTGGTGACGGTGATGGTGGGCGCGAACGACGCCTGCCGGTCCTCGGCGCGGGCGATGACCTCGGTGGCCGCCTTCCGCACGGACTTCGAGGAGGCGCTGCGCACCCTGCGCGAGGCGTCGCCGAAGACCCAGGTCTACGTGGCCAGCGTGCCGAACCTGAAGCGGCTGTGGTCCGAGGGGCGGGCCGATCCGCTGGGCAAGGAGGTGTGGAAGCTCGGCATCTGCCCGTCGATGCTGTCCGGCGCGGACGATCTGACCAGCGCGGCCGTGCTGCGCCGGGACCGCGTGCAGCAGCGGGTGGTGGAGTACAACAAGGTGCTGAAGGAGGTCTGTGCCAAGGACAGCCGCTGCCGCTTCGACAACGACGCGGTCTACGACTACCGCTTCGGGACCGACCAGCTCAGCCACTGGGACTGGTTCCACCCCAGCAGGGACGGGCAGGCGCGGCTCGCGGCGATCGCGTACCGGACGATCACCGCGGACAATCCGGTTGCCTAGGACACTCATCGCCTACTGTTTTCACATGAGCGAACTTTTCGGCACACTTTCCGACGGCACCGAGGTCCACCGCTGGACGCTGGAGCGCGCCGGGACACGCGTGGAGGTCCTGACGTACGGCGGTGTCGTGCGGTCGGTCCAGGTGCCGGACCGGGAGGGCCGGGCGGCGAACGTGGTGCTGGGCTTCGCGGACCTGGACGGTTACCTCGCGCATCCGGAGCCGTACTTCGGCGCCCTGATCGGACGGTACGCCAACCGGATCGCGCACGCACGCTTCCCGCTGGACGGCGTGGTCTACGCCCTGGAGCCGAACAACGCCCCGAACTCCCTGCACGGCGGTGCCGCCGGCTTCGACAAGCGGGTGTGGGCCGCGCAGCCCGTGGCGGACGGGGTGCGGCTGAGCCGGGTGAGCCCGCACGGCGAGGAGGGCTTCCCGGGCCGTCTGGAGGTGTCGGCGACCTACACCCTGGACGCGTCCGGCGCGCTGCGGATCGCCTACGAGGCGGTCACGGACGCGGCGACCGTGATCAACCTCACCAACCACAGCTACTTCAACCTGGCCGGCTCGGGCCACGCGGGCGGGCACGAACTGCGGCTCGCCGCAGCCCGTTTCACCCCGGTCGACGCGGACCTGATCCCGACGGGCGCCCTCGAGGACGTCACCGGCTCCCGGTTCGACTTCCGTTCCCCCCGCAAGGTCGGCTCGGGCTACGACCACAACTTCGTCCTGGACAAGGGGGTGACCGACGTCCCGGAGGAGGTCGCCGAGCTGCACGACCCGGCCTCCGGGCGCACCCTGACCGTGGCGACGACCGAGCCGGGCCTCCAGCTGTACACCGCCGACCACCTGGGCGAACCCTTCGCCCCGGGAGACGGCATCGCGCTGGAGACCCAGCACTTCCCGGACTCCCCGAACCGGGGGGAGTTCCCGAGCACGGTGCTGCGGCCAGGGCGGGTGTTCCGTTCGGAAACGGTGTACGGGTTCGGGGTCCGCTAGTCGGTCTCGCCCCGCATCCGTTTGGCCGCCTTGCCCAGCAGGGACATCGCGCCGCCGCAGATCAGCAGGGTCACGCCGCCGGCCACGACCGCGCCGACGTCGTGGCCCTTGATGCCCTCGCCGGTCACCGTCGTGGCCAGCACGAAGATGATCGAGTACAGGCTCCGGCCGACCTTCGCGCCGGCCGGGATCACCTGGAGCAACTGCGGAACGGTGGTCGCGGCGGCCAGCGCCAGCCCGAAGGGCAGGGCGGCGGCGGTCATCAGGGCGCCGAAGCCGAGGGAGTTGCCGTACGCGCCCCAGCCGGCGCCCTTGTAGAGCAGGTAGCCGGTCGCGGCGAGGGACAGCAGGACCAGCAGGCCGTTGAGATAGGCGGCCTGTGTGGCGGCCTTGCGGGCGCCGGGCAGATGCGCGGCCGGGGAACGCCAGGCGTCCGCCGTGATGAGCCGCAGCTGCCGCTTGAGGGCCTGCATCTGCATCAGCGAGAAGACACCGAAGGCCAGCAGGCCCAGTCCGGCGAGCGCCGCGACGAATCCGAGGGGCTTCTGCGTGATGCCGTAGTGGAGCCCGCCGAAGGTGAGCGGGATGCCGAGCACCATGCCGTAGGCCATGGGCTTGGACTTCTCCTGGATCTTCAGCGCCAGGTCCCGCTGGGCCGGGGTGAGGTTGGGATCCAGCCGCATCCGCCCCTCGCCGACGTGCTGGGCGGGCGGTTGGGCGGACTGCTGGGGCGGGTACGGCTGCTGAACCTGGTACGGCTGCTGCGGGTAGCCCTGTGGCGGATACGGCTGCTGCGGCGCGTAGGGCTGCTGCGGATACGGCTGTTGGTACTGCTGCGGCTGCCCGTACGGCCCCGTCGGCTGCTGCTGGCCGTACGGCCCCGGCTGCTGGCCTGGATACACGATGTCTGTCTCTCCCCCGTGCCGTGCCCGGTGTCTTCCGGTGTTCGCGGGCCGGGAGTCTATACGCACCCGGAGGCACCGAGCCCCGGTCCGGAGGTCAGGTCCCGGACCGGGGCTGCTCGTGAGGGGACTTGTCCCGGATCAGACGTTAATCGGCGCGGTGAGCCTGCGGTCCGCGATCGAGCGTCCGGCGGCGATCTCGTACGAACCCTTCACACACGCCCACGCCTTCGCCGTCTCGTCCCAGCTCTCGAAGGCGCGGCGCGGCAGCGCGACGGTCACCTCGACGCTCTCGCCGGGACCGGCCTCGGCGGAGGCGAAGCCGGCGGGCCGGGCGCCCGGGATCGGGCTCGGCGGGACGGACGTGGACCCGGGAGCGTTCCGGGACTTCCTGCGGCTGCTGGGCGAGCCGGTGGCCCGAGGGCGCCCGCTCAGCCGGGCGAGCCGCAGTCGACGTCGGCCGAGGAGTCCCGCTCGCTCTCCTCCCCCAGCAGCTCCCGCGCGAGCAGCGTCGCGCCCGCGACCGCGCCCGGCATCAGGAACACCGCGGCGAACGGGACCAGGAAGGCCAGGCCGAGGGGTGTGCCGAAGCCCCACACCAGGGTCTTGCGGGAGCGGAGCAGGGCGAGCCGGGCGCGCAGGTCCACGCCCCGCCGCTGCAGGGCGACGGCGGTGAGTTCCTCGGTGAGGAAGAAGCCGGTGACGAAGAAGCCGAGCACCGGGACGGCCGTCTGGCCGACGAACGGCAGGAGGCCGAGGGCGAAGAGCAGCACGCCCCACAGCGCGGCCCGCACCAGGACACGCAGGCTGTCGCGGGCCGAGATCCACAGTTCGCGCCAGAGCGGCAGGTCCGGCCGCGGGGCGGTGCCGTCGGGCGAGACGTCGGCGTCGACCTGCTCCGACAGGTTCTCGTAGAAGGGCTGGCCGACCAGCAGGGTGACGGCCGTGAACGTCAGCACGGCCAGCAGCAGTCCGAGCGCGAACAGGACGGCGGTGAGGAAGCCGCGGAACAGGCCCTGCCAGGGGCTGGACCAGTGGTCGGCGAACGGCGTCGCCCAGGTGACCGCGTCCTCGCCCCACGCCGCGAGCGCGACCAGCGCCGCGGTGTAGAGCACCAGGGTGATCAGCCCGGGCAGCAGCCCGAAGCCGTAACTCCGGCCGTGCCGGGCCATCCAGCGCTGGCCCTTCAGCAGATGACCGAACCCCACCCCGAGATCGCGCATGGCGGAGACTCTACCGATTCCCCGGCGGCCGGCACGGGCCCTCTCAGCCGTCCAGCATCCGGCGCAGCAGATCGCGCAGGGAGCGGCGCTCCTCCTCCGACAGCCCGGCGAGGGGCTCGCGGGCGAAGCGGAGGCCCTCCCGCAGGTCCTTGGCCATGCGCATGCCCTCGTCCGTGGCGACGGCCAGCTTCACGCGGCGGTCGGCGGGGTCCGGGCGGCGCTCGACCAGCCCCCGGGACTCCAGGCGGTCCACGATCCCGGTCACGTTGGACGGCTCGCACTTCAGCTTCTGCGCCAGCTTGCGCATGGGCAGCGGCTCCAGCGAGAGCAGGCTGAGCAGCCGGGCCTGCGGTCCGGTCAGCGTGTGCTCGCCCGCCGCCTTCTCGTAGTCCGCGTAGAAGCGGGCGACGACGTCACCGATCAGTTCGACGACCTCCATGGTCAGGGCGTCGGGGCGGCGGGTCTTCGATGGGGTGGACATGGGCTCCAGGATAGCCGGTTACTTGACATCCTGAAATATTCAGGAGCATGGTTGTTTCAGGTTCTGAAGTATTTGAGAAAGGCCCGTCATGATCAACCGTGAGTGGCACCTGGTCAGCCGTCCCGTCGGCTGGCCGAAGCCCGAGGACTTCGCCCTCGTGGAGGCGCCCGTACCCACCCCCGGCGAGGGCCAGGTGCTGGTGCGGAACAAGTACCTCTCCGTGGACCCGTACATGCGCGGCCGAATGAGTGCCGCGAAGTCGTACGCCGCCCCGTTCGAGCTGGGCAAGGTCATGCAGGGCGGCGCGGTCGGCGAGGTGATCGCCTCCAACGCCGAGGGCATCGCGACCGGCGACCACGTCCTGCACTTCTTCGGCTGGCGCGAGTACGCGGTCATGGACGCGCAGCACGCCGTCAAGGTCGACCCCGCGGCCGCGCCCCTGTCGACGTACCTCGGCGTGCTCGGCATGACCGGCCTGACCGCCTACGCCGGCCTGCTGCGCACCGCCTCCTTCAAGGAGGGCGACATCGTCTTCGTGTCCGGCGCGGCGGGCGCCGTCGGCAGCCAGGTGGGCCAGCTCGCCAAGCTCATGGGCGCCTCGCGGGTCATCGGCTCCGCCGGGTCCGACGACAAGGTCAAGCTGCTGGTCGAGGAGTACGGCTTCGACGCGGCGTTCAACTACAAGAACGGCCCGGTCGCCGAGCAGCTGCGCGAGGCCGCGCCGGACGGCATCGACGTGTACTTCGACAACGTCGGCGGAGAGCACCTGGAAGCCGCGATCGGTTCGCTGAACCAGGGTGGCCGCATCGCCGTCTGCGGCATGATCTCCGTCTACAACAACACCGAGCCCGCGCCGGGTCCGAGGAACCTCGCCCGTCTCATCCAGACCCGGGGCCGCATCGAGGGCTTCCTGGTCGGCGACCACTACGACCTGCAGCCGGAGTTCGTCCAGAAGGTCGGGCCCTGGGTCGCCTCGGGCGAGCTGAAGTACCGCGAGACGGTCGTCGAGGGCATCGAGAACAACCTGGAGGCGTTCCTCGGGGTGCTGCGCGGCGACAACGTCGGCAAGATGATCGTCAAGCTCTGAGACCTCGCCCGGCCTTCCCCACAGTTTCCGGCATGCGGTAAATTCTTTCCGAAATCCGCCGTCGATCGTGGGCGCGAGTCGCGGCGGACCGAGGAGGAGGACAACCGCATGCCCATCACGCAGTCCGATGTCCTGTACACCGCCGTCGCCACCGCCGAGAACGGGCGGGACGGCCGGGTCGCCACGGACGACGGCCGACTCGACGTCGTCGTCAACCCGCCCAAGGAGATGGGCGGCAGCGGCGCCGGGACCAACCCGGAGCAGTTGTTCGCCGCGGGATACTCCGCCTGCTTCCAGGGGGCACTGGGCGTCGTCGCCCGGGCCGAGGGGGCCGATGTCTCCGGGTCGACCGTCACCGCGAAGGTCGGCATCGGCAAGAACGACGACGGGTTCGGGATCATCGTGGAGATCTCGGCGAGCATTCCCAACGTTTCCGCCGAGGCGGCCCGGGAACTGGTCGAGAAGGCCCACCAGGTGTGCCCGTACTCGAAGGCGACTCGGGGGAACATCACCGTGACGCTGGCCTGAGGACCGTCGTTTCAGACAGCGGAGGCCGCACCCTTGGACGTGGGGTGCGGCCTCTTTTCCGGCGGGGGCGTCTGCCGGGTGCGCCGCCCCTTTTCGAGCAGCGGCCGTCAGACACCCTTCAACGCCGCCCGGTGTACCGCGCGCACGAACCCGTCGTTCTCCGGCGCCGCCCCTCCCGGGAACGCCATCCGGCGGCGGGTGTAGCCGTAGGCGATGCCGCTGCGCGGGTCGGCGAAGGCCTGGCTGCCGCCTGCGCCGCTGTGGCCGAAGGCGCCGGCGCCCAGGACCGGGTGCCAGGTGTCGGCGGTGGCCTGGAAGCCCAGGCCGTACGACTTGTGGGCGCGGGCCACCAGGTCGTAGCCGACGGAGTGGATCTGGCCGACCTCGGCGACGGTGTCCGGCTTGAGCAGCGGGGGCCGGTCGTCCAGCTCGCTGATCGCCGCCGCGTACATCGTGGCGAGCCCCCGCGCGGAGGCGACGCCGCCCGCCGACGCCGGTCCCTTGGCGCGTACGAGGCGGGAGTTGGGGTGGTCCGCCAGGGTGCCCGGCTCGGGGACGTGCGCGTTGAAGGCGATGGAGGTCAGGGTGTGCGGGCCCGTCGGGTGGGCGTCCAGCAGCGCCTGCTGCTCCGGGGTCGGGAGCATCGGCTGGACCGGGCGGAAGCGGGGCTCCTCGGACTCGGGCAGGCCCAGGAAGAAGTCCGTGCCGTACGGGGCGCGCACCCGCTCCTCGTACACCTCCTGGAGCGTGTGGCCCGTGGCCCGGCGGACCACCTCGCCGGTGAGCGCGCCGATCACCAGCGCGTGGTAGCCGAACGCCGTGCCCGGTCGCCAGAACGGCTTCTGGTCGGCGAGCCGTTCGGCCATCGCCCGGTCGTCGGCCATCTCCTCGGCGGAGAACCCGGCGTCGATGCCGACCAGCCCCGCGCGGTGCGCCAGCAGGTCCCTCAGCGTCACCGCGCCCTTGCCCTCGGCGCCGAACTCGGGCCAGTAGTAAGTGACTTTGCGGTCCAGCTCCAGCGTGCCGTCCTGTACCAGGAGGGCCACCACCAGGTGGGCGGCGCCCTTGGTGGACGAGAACACACCGTACAGCGAGTCCGCCTCCGCGCCCGCCCACAGGTCGACGACCCGCCGCCCGTGCACGTAGGCGCTCAACTGGCCCTCGTAGTCGTCCCGTTCACCGGCGACGAAGGCGGCGAACGCCTCGCGCACCGCCTCGAAGCCCTCGGCGACCGTGCCGTGGACGGTGATCTGCTGCGTCATCCGCTCTCCTCAACCGAGCCGCTGCTCGCTGCTCCCTCTCGGCACAACGCCCGTTCCCGCTCCGGACGTTCCCGAGACCGGTACGGCGCGATGTACCTGTTCGACTCAACCGCCGCGGAGCCCCGTGGGTGTCACCCCGGTGTCATAGCCACCCCGGATGGCGGATGGCGCGGGGGTGGCGCACAGACACACACCGGCACGCACGCGCACCCCGGCAGGCCGGTCAGGCGACCTGCCGGGCGGACGCGACGGAGGAGCAGGGCCACCACCTCCCCCGCACGGCACCGACCGGCCCGACCACCCGCGGGCACACGGGCGCCCCCGGGCGCCGGATACCTGCGAGGTGGCCAGGGATGCGCGGCGAGGACTCAGGTGCACCACCACAGGAAGCGGTTGCAGGTCTTGGTGGGGGACGGGGTGGGGGACGGGGCCGACGTCGTGGGGGCGCTGGTGGGGGTGGCGGTGGGGTGGGAGGTGGCGGTGGGCGCGGGGGCCCTGGGGGTGGTGCCGGCGCCCGCTGCGGCGGTCTGCTGCGCCTTGCCCGTGTCCTTGGCGTCGGGCGACTTGGAGTGTTTGTCCTTGGGGGACTTGGAGGCGGACGCGGAGGCGTCCGGGGAGGCCGGGCCGGCCGCGCCCGGGGTCGCGCCGGAGGTGTCGGAGGCGGGGTCGGCCGTGGGGGACGCGGAGGAGGTGCCGCCGTCGGCCGCCGCGTTCCCGGCCGGGTCCGGCTGTCCGCTGGAGAAGGGCGAGAAGGGCGCGTCCTTGCCGAGTTCGGCGAGGCCGAGACTGCCCGCGGCCAGCACGAACCCCGCGGCGATCAGCACCGTACGGCGGCGCCGGCGCCGGTGTGCGGCGGCCTTGCGGTCGCGGCGGCTGGCGTCGGCGTCGGCGGGGCCCACCGCGGCACCGCCGCGCGCCCGGCGCCGCGCGGCCCGGCCACCGGGCTCCGGGTCGGTGTCGTGGTCCGTGGTGGGGTCGGCCGAGGTCTCCGGTCCGTGGTCGCCGTCGGCTGCGGCACCGGAACCGGGCTCGGAACCGGGCTCGGGATCGGACTCTGCCTTGGCTGCCCAGTCCGCGTGCGGCTGCTGCTCCCCCGGCCACGCCGCCTGTTCCGGACCGGCCGGCTCGTACTGCTGGGGGATGCGGTACTCCGGGGACCCGTACTGCTGGGGCTCGTACTGCTGCGATCCGTACTGCGGTGGGACGCCGTACTCCGGCGTCCCACCCGTGCCCGCGCGCGCGTACGCGGCCGACGCTTCGGCGGCGGCGCGCGCCGGAGTTCCGCACCCGGGACAGGCCAGGGCGCCGTTGAGGTGCCGTTGGCACGGGTGGCAGTAGTCCATGACGCCGGAAGACTAGATTCCCCATCGGTCGTCTTCCTAGGCAGGGCTGTGAAAGTTTCGTAGAAAGCGAAAGAATTCTCGAAAGGCTTGTCGAAACCGTTACCTGTTCGACCCATTGACACTCCGACCGCCCCGTCCTTACTGTCACGCCAGCATTTCGAACGTGTGACGAAATCTCGAACAGCTGAGGGGCAACTGCCGTGCGCATCACCGGAATCAGCACCCACGTGGTCGGCACGCCGTGGCGCAACCTGACCTACGTCCAGGTGCACACCGACGAGGGGATCACGGGAGTCGGCGAGACCCGGATGCTCGGTCACACCGACGCGCTGATCGGCTACTTGCGGGAGGCGGAGGCCAACCACATTCTCGGCTCGGATCCGTTCGCGGTCGAGGACCTGGTACGCCGGATGAAGTACGGCGACTACGGCCGCGCGGGTGAGATCGTGATGTCCGGCATCGCGGTCGTGGAGATGGCCTGCTGGGACATCAAGGGCAAGGCGCTGGGCGTGCCGGTGTGGCAGCTGCTCGGCGGGAAGGTGACGGACCGGGTCAAGGCGTACGCCAACGGGTGGTACACGACCGAGCGGACGCCGGAGGCGTACCACAAGGCCGCCCAGGGGGTGATGGAGCGCGGGTACCAGGCGCTGAAGATCGACCCGTTCGGCACCGGGCACTTCGAGCTGGACCACCAGCAGACCCTGTACGCCGTCTCGCTGATCGAGGCCGTGCGGGACGCGATCGGGCCGGACGCCGAGCTGATGCTGGAGATGCACGGCCGCTTCTCCCCCGCCACCGCCGTCCGGCTGGCCAAGGAGCTGGCGCCCTACCGGCCGGCCTGGCTGGAGGAGCCGGTGCCGCCGGAGAACCTGAAGGCGCTGGAGAAGGTCGCGGCCAAGGTGGACATCCCGGTCGCCACCGGTGAGCGGATCCACGACCGGATCGAGTTCCGCGAGCTGTTCGACAGCCAGGCCGTGGACATCATCCAGCCCGACGTCGGCCACATCGGGGGCATCTGGGAGACGCGCAAGCTCGCCGCCACCGCCGAGACGCACTACATGCTGGTCGCGCCGCACAACGTCGGCGGCCCGGTGCTGACCGCCGCCTCCCTCCAGGTCGGCTTCACCTCGCCGAACTTCAAGATCCTGGAGCACTTCAACGACTTCGCGGACGCGGAGATCAAGAAGGTGGTCAAGGGGGCGCCGCAGGTCGTGGACGGGTACTTCCACCTCTCCGACGCGCCCGGTCTCGGCGTCGAGCTGGACGTCGACGCGGCCGCGGAGTTCCCGCAGCAGCAGGCCCGGTTCGACCTGTGGGCCGAGGGCTGGGAGCAGCGCAAGCCGAAGGGGACCAAGTGAGCACCGCCGTCGTCGTCGAGGCCCCTGGCCGGCACCGGCTCGTGCCGCACACGCCGCGCGAGCCCGGCCCCGGCGAGGCGCTGGTGGCCGTGCACGCGGTCGGCATCTGCGGCAGCGACCGCGAGGTGTACCAGGGCAACCGGCCCGAGGGGTACGTCCGTTACCCGCTCACGCCCGGCCACGAGTGGTCGGGGACGGTGTCGAAGGTGGGCCCCGGGGTGCCGGCGGGGCTCGTCGGGCGCAAGGTCGTCGGCGAGGGCTTCCGCAACTGCCAGGTCTGCGACCGCTGCCACGCCGGTGAGACCACCCTGTGCACCGACGGCTACGAGGAGACCGGGTTCACCCAGCCGGGCGCCATGGCCGGCACACTGACCCTCCCGGCGCGGCTGCTGCACGTCCTGCCGGACGACGCCGACCTCACCGCCGCCGCCCTGCTGGAGCCGGCCGCCTGCATCGCGGCCGCCGCGCTGAAGGCCCGCGCCCTGCCCGGCGAACGGGTCGCGGTGGTCGGCACGGGCACGCTCGGGATGTTCGCCGTGCAGTTCCTGAAGGCCCTCTCGCCGGTGGAGCTGCTGGTGGTGGGCACCGGACGGGACCGGGAGGCGTTGTCCCGGAGTTACGGCGCGAGCGACTTCCGCACCAAGGACCAGCAACTCCCCGACGACATCGACGTGGTGATCGAGACCGCCGGGTCCGCGTCCGCCGCACGCACCGCCGCCTCGCTGCTCAGGCGCGGCGGACGGCTGGTGCTGACCGGGATCCCGGCGCCGGGCGCGGAGGGGCTCGACCCGACCGATCTCGTCGTACGGCAGCTGGAGGTGCACACCGTCTTCGGGGCGCCGCCGGACGCCTGGGCGCACACCGTGCGGGTCTTCGGCGCCGGGCTGCTCGACCCGCTGCCGCTGGTCACGCACGAGCTGCCGCTGACCGAGTTCCCGCAGGCCATCGAGCTGGTCGGGGCGGGCGATCCGAAGGTGGGCAAGGTGCTGCTCCGTCCCTGAATACGTACGCCGGTCAGGGCGTGACCTGACGGCGCCCTGACCGGCGTACCACCACGGCCGCTTTTTTTCGCAGCACCACCCGGGCCGTGCTCCGCTCCGAGCCGCGAACCTCGTCCGATATATCGAACACGAAGGACAGCTTGTGACGACCGACGCTTCCGCCACGGCGGCCCGCCGACCCGGTGAGCAGGCGCTCTCCGCCCTCGGCCTGGGCGCGCCCGCCCTCGACCCCGCCGACGCCTCCGCGCACGGCTTCCCCGGCGGCGGCCGCTGGCGCACCGAGATCCCCTCGTGCGAGGGTCCCGAAGCGCTGACGGTCGTCCTGAAGGAGGCCTCGCGCCTCGATGTGCCGATCCACCGGATCAGCCAGGGCAGCGGCGTGTGGATGCTCACCGACGCCGAGATCACCGAGATGGTCGAGGCCACCGCCGCACGCGACATCGAACTCTGCCTGTTCACCGGCCCGCGCGGCACGTGGGACATCGGTGGCTCGGTGCGCTCCGACTCGCGGGGGGCCGGACTGCGCGCACGGGGCCACGACGCCGTCGCCGGCTGCGTCGAAGATGCCGTCCGGGCAACGGAGTTGGGCGTCAAGTGCCTGCTCGTCGCCGACGAGGGCGTGCTGTGGACCCTGCACCGGGCCCGCGAGACCGGGATCATCCCGGCCGACACGACCCTGAAGGTCTCGGCGCTCATCGGTCCCGTCAACCCGGCCTCCTACGCCGTCTACGAGCGGCTCGGCGCCGACTCCGTCAACGTGCCCAGCGATCTGACGCTGGACCACCTCACCGAGATCCGCCGGGTCTCCGCCGCCCCGATGGACATGTACATCGAGGCCCCCGACGACCTGGGCGGCTATGTGCGGATGTACGAGGTCGCCGAGCTGATCCGACGCGGCGCCCCGCTGTATCTGAAGTTCGGTCTGTCCAGGGCACCCGGCATCTACCCGTGGGGCACCCACCTCCGGGACGTGACCCTGGACACCGCCCGGGAGCGGGTGCGGCGCGGCCGGCTCGCCCTGGACCTGCTCGCCCGGCACGGCGCGGACGGCGACATGGCGCCGCTCGGCTCCCGACTGCCAGGGGCTCTCAACCGTTTCCCCAGCCACGCGTGAACCCTCTCAACGACGAGAAGAACAAGGACTGATCACCATGCGCAACCGCAGAGCCGCCCTCGCCGCCATAGCCGGAGCCGCCTCGCTCGCCCTCACCCTGACCGCCTGCGGGCAGAGCAGCTCGGGCGGCAGCAAGGAGAAGACGGGAGACGTCAAGGGCGCCACCATCGGCATCGCGATGCCGACCAAGTCCTCCGAGCGGTGGATCAACGACGGGAACAACGTCGTGAAGAACCTCCAGTCCATGGGCTACAAGACCAAGCTGGTCTACGGCGAGGACGACCCCAGCACCCAGGTCTCGCAGATCGAGAACCTCATCACGCAGGGCGTGAAGGGCCTGATCGTCGCGGCGATCGACAACAAGTCGCTGAACAACGTGCTCCAGGAGGCGCACCAGGCGAACATCCCGGTGATCGCCTACGACCGGCTGATCCTCGGCACCCCGAACGTCGACTACTACGCCTCCTTCGACAACGAGAAGGTCGGCGTCCTCCAGGGCACCTACATCGCGCACAAGCTCGGCCTGGACGCCGGCAAGAAGGGCCCGTTCAACATCGAGCTGTTCGCCGGCTCGAACGACGACAACAACACCCAGTACTTCTTCAACGGCGCGATGAGCGTGCTCCAGCCCTACATCGACAAGAAGGAGCTGGTGGTCAAGTCCGGGCAGACCAAGCTCAACCAGGTCACCACCCTGCGCTGGGACGGCACGACGGCCCAGCACCGCATGGAGGACATCCTCACCTCCGCCTACAAGAGCGGCCGGGTCGACGCGGTGCTCTCGCCGTACGACGGCATCTCCATCGGCATCCTGTCCGCGCTGAAGTCGGACGGCTACGGCTCGGGCAGCAACCCGCTGCCGGTCATCACCGGTCAGGACGCCGAGCTGGCCTCGGTGAAGTCGATCATCGCCGGTCAGCAGACGCAGACCGTCTACAAGGACACCCGGCAGCTCGCCAAGGTCGCCTCGACCATGGTGGACGACGCCCTGAAGGGCAAGAAGCCGCAGGTCAACGACACCAAGACGTACAACAACGGCAGCAAGGTCGTGCCCGCCTACCTGCTCCAGCCGGTCAGCGTCGACAAGACCAACTACCAGCAGGTGCTGGTGGACGGCGGTTACTACACCGCGTCCGAGCTCAAGTAAGCGCCCGCCCCTACGGATTGGAAGGCACGACCATGGCGGGACCCGTCCTGGAAATGCGCTCGATCGTCAAGACCTTTCCCGGTGTCAAGGCGCTGTCGGACGTCACTCTGACCGTCCGGCAGGGCGAGGTCCACGCCATCTGCGGGGAGAACGGCGCCGGAAAGTCGACCCTGATGAAGGTGCTCTCCGGCGTCCATCCGCACGGCACCTACGAGGGCGAGATCCTCTTCGAGTCGGAGGTCTGTCAGTTCAGGGACATCCGGGCGAGCGAGCAGCGCGGCATCGTCATCATCCACCAGGAGCTGGCGCTGGTGCCGTACCTCTCCATCGCGGAGAACATCTTCCTCGGCAACGAACACGCCACGCGCGGGTTCATCAACTGGAACGACACCCTCAGGCACGCCACCGACCTGCTGCGCCGGGTCGGGCTCGACGAGCACCCGGAGACCCGCGTCGCCGACATCGGCGTGGGCAAGCAGCAGCTCGTGGAGATCGCCAAGGCCCTGTCGAAGGAGGTGAAGCTGCTCATCCTCGACGAGCCGACGGCGGCCCTGAACGACGAGGACAGCGGCAAGCTCCTCAACCTGATCCTGGAGCTGAAGAACCAGGGCATCACCTCGATCATCATCTCGCACAAGCTCAACGAGATCCGCAAGGTCGCCGACTCGGTGACGATCATCCGCGACGGGCGGTCCATCGAGACGCTCGACGTGAAGGCGGAGGAGACGACCGAGGACCGGATCATCAGCGGCATGGTGGGCCGGGACCTCGACCACCGCTTCCCCGAGCGCACCCCGCACGAGCCGGAGGAGGGCGCGGCGCCCGCGCTGGAGATCCGCAACTGGACCGTGCTGCACCCGATCGACCAGCAGCGCAAGGTCGTGGACGACGTGTCGCTCAGCGTCCGCCGGGGCGAGATCGTCGGCATCGCGGGCCTGATGGGCGCCGGCCGCACCGAGCTCGCGATGAGCGTCTTCGGGCGCACCTACGGCCGCTACGCGGGCGGCACGGTCCTCAAGGACGGCACGGAGATCCGTACGAAGACCGTCGCGGAGGCGGTGGAGCACGGCATCGCGTACGTCACCGAGGACCGCAAGCACTACGGCCTCAACCTGATCGACACCATCAACCGGAACATCTCGCTGACCGCGCTCAGGAAGGTCGCGAGGCGGGGTGTGGTGGACGAGCAGGCGGAGCGCCAGGTCTCCGAGGGCTTCCGCACGTCCATGAACATCAAGGCGCCGACGGTCTTCGAGCTGGTCGGCAAGCTGTCCGGCGGCAACCAGCAGAAGGTCGTCCTCAGCAAGTGGATCTTCGCCGGTCCGGACGTGCTGATCCTGGACGAGCCCACGCGCGGCATCGACGTGGGCGCCAAGTACGAGATCTACACGGTCATCGACCAACTGGCCGCCCAGGGCAAGGCGGTCGTCTTCATCTCCTCCGAGCTGCCCGAACTGCTCGGCATGTGCGACCGCATCTACACGATGGCCGCCGGGCGGCTGACCGGTGAGGTGCCGCGGGCCGAGGCCACGCAGGAAGTGCTGATGCGCCAGATGACGAAGGACAAAGAGGTAACGCGATGAGCACGGACGTCACCGACAAGAGCCCGGCCGCCGCGCCGCCGGGCAAGGGCGGACCGGCAGCCGGCGAGGGTCTGCTGCAGCTGGTGCTCGGCGGCCTGCGCCGCAACATGCGCCAGTACGGCATGCTGATCGCGCTCGGCCTGATCGTCGTCCTCTTCCAGGTCTGGACCGGCGGAGACCTGCTGCTGCCGCGCAACGTCTCCAACCTGGTGCTGCAGAACAGCTACATCCTGATCCTCGCGATCGGCATGATGCTGGTGATCATCGCCGGGCACATCGACCTCTCGGTCGGCTCGATCACGGCGTTCGTGGGCGCGTTCGCGGCCGTGCTCACGGTGCAGCACCATGTGGCGTGGCCCCTCGCGCTGGTGCTGTGCCTGCTGGTGGGCGCGGTGGCGGGCTCCGTACAGGGCTTCCTGATCGCGTATTTCGGCATACCGTCGTTCATCGTCACCCTCGCCGGGATGCTGCTCTTCCGCGGTCTGACGGAGATCCTCCTCAAGGGCCAGACCCTCGGCCCCTTCCCGAACGGCCTGCAGAAGATCGGCAACGGCTTCCTGCCGGAGGTCGGCCCCAACACCAACTACCACAACCTCACCCTGCTCCTCGGCATCGTGCTGATCGCCGCCGTGGTGTGGCAGGAGGTGCGCGACCGGCGCCGCCAGCAGGAGTTCTCCCTCGACGTGGTGCCGAGGAACCTCTTCCTGCTCAAGCTCGTCGCCCTGGTCGCCGCGATCGTCGCCCTCACCATGCTGCTCGCCAGCTACGACGGCGCGCCGATCGTGCTGATCATCCTCGGTGTCCTGGTGGGCGGGTACGGCTACGTCATGCGCAACTCGGTGTTCGGCCGGCACATCTACGCCATCGGCGGCAACCTGCCGGCGGCCAAGCTGTCCGGTGTGAAGGACAAGCGCATCACCTTCCAGGTGTTCCTGAACATGGGCGTGCTCGCGGCCCTGGCGGGTCTGGTGGTCGCCGCCCGTCTGAACGCGGCCTCGCCGAAGGCGGGCGACGGCTTCGAACTGGAGGCCATCGCCTCCTCGTTCATCGGCGGCGCCTCCATGAGCGGCGGTGTCGGCACCGTCCTCGGCGCCATCATCGGCGGTCTCGTCCTCGGTGTGCTGAACAACGGCATGAACCTCCTCAGCGTCGGCACCGACTGGCAGCAGGTCATCAAGGGCCTGGCCCTGTTGGCGGCGGTCGGCTTCGACGTGTGGAACAAGCGCAAGTCCGGTTCGTAAGTCAGATCGGGCCCCGTCCCCCGTGGCGGGGCCCCTCCTCTTTCGGGAGCCGCATCCATGGAACTGAACAGACGCACAGTCATCGCAGGCGCCGCGGCGGCGGGTATCGCCGCCACCACCCTCGGCTCGGGCACTGCCCAGGCCGCGTCCGCTTCGTCAGGGGGCCGCAAGCCGGTGAAGGAGTACTTCGGCACGCTCGCCGACGGCACGAAGGTCCACCGCTGGTCGCTGGAGAACGGCGGCACCCGCCTGAAGGTCCTCTCCTACGGCGGCATCATCCAGTCCCTGGAGATACCGGACCGGCACGGCCGGTACGCCAACGTCTCCCTCGGCTACGACGACCTCGACTCGTACGTGAAGGGCACGACGTACTTCGGCGCCACCATCGGCCGGTACGGCAACCGCATCGCCAAGGGCCAGTTCACCCTGGACGGCACGAAGTACCAGCTGTCCGTCAACGACGGGGTGAACAGCCTGCACGGCGGCAAGCAGGGCTTCAACACCAAGGTGTGGCACATCGAGCCCTTCGCCTCCGGCCCGGACGTCGGCCTGCACCTGTACTACACCAGCGTCGACGGCGAGATGGGCTACCCCGGCACGCTGAAGACGAAGGTCACCTTCACCCTGAACCGGCACGGCGACTGGCGGATCGACTACCGGGCCACCACCGACAGGCCGACGATCGTCAACCTCACCAACCACACCTACTACAACCTCGCGGGCGAGGGCAGCGGCAGCATCTACGACCACGAACTCTGGCTCGCCGCAGGCCGGTTCACCCCCACCGACGCGGGCCTGATCCCCACGGGGGAGCTGGCGAAGGTCAAGGGCACCCCCTTCGACTTCACCCACCCCAAGCCGATCGGCCGGGACATCCGCATCGGCCACCCGCAGCTGGTCACCGCCAAGGGCTACGACC
Organism: Streptomyces sp. NPDC001852; assembly: GCF_042891825.1. NCBI lineage: Bacteria > Bacillati > Actinomycetota > Actinomycetes > Kitasatosporales > Streptomycetaceae > Streptomyces > Streptomyces sp. NPDC001852. The sequence continues at coordinate 194,487 of NZ_JBIATN010000010.1, read as the reverse complement.
ACAACTTCGTGCTCGACAAGGGCGTGACCGCGCGGCCCGAGCACGTGGTGACCCTGCGCGACCCCGGTTCCGGCCGCACCCTGAAGATCCTCACCGACCAGCCCGGTGTGCAGTTCTACTCGGGCAACTTCCTCGACGGCACCCTCGTCGGCCAGTCCGGCCACACCTACCGGCAGGGCGACGGCCTGGCCCTGGAGACCCAGCACTTCCCGGACTCGCCGAACGAGCCGAAGTTCCCGTCCACGGTGCTTCGGCCGGGCCAGACGTACCGGACGACGACGATCCACCGGTTCTCGGCGTGAACCGGCTCACACGACAGGTGAGTTGAACGCCACTGGCGTCACCTCCGTATCCATGGGTGGCCCGTGCTCCCCCGCGCGGGCCACCCGAAACGGAGGTCCCTTTGACCGGCAACGTCACCTCGTTGTTCCGCGGCGGCACCGCCCACAGCCCTTCGATGGCGGCGCTGACACGGGAGAGCGGCGACGGTACCGGCCCGGTGGACTTCTGCATCCCGTGCAACCCGTACTTCCCCACCCCGGCCATGTACGACGAGCTGGCGGCCCGGCTGCGCGAGATCATCACGTACTACCCGAGCAGCGCCGACACCGTCACCGGTGAGCTGTGCAGCCTCCTCCAGCTCCCCCCGCAGTGCGTGGCGATGGGCAACGGCTCCACCGAACTGATCACCTGGATCGACCACCTCCTGGTCCGCGAGTCCCTGGCGATCCCCGTCCCGGCCTTCGGCCGCTGGACCGACCAGCCGATGGAGACCGGAAAGCGGGTCGACATGTTCCCGCTCCAGGAGGCGAGCGGCTTCGCGCTGGACCTCGCCCAGTACGCCGAGTTCATCCGCCGGCGCGGCACCCGGGTGGCGGTGATCTGCAACCCCAACAACCCCGACGGCGGCTATCTGCGCAAGCAGCAGGTCGTCCAGTTCATGGACGCGATGACGGACCTGGACCTGGTGATCGTCGACGAGTCCTTCCTGGAGTTCGCCGACGCGGAGGCCGATCCGAGCGTCGTCCAGGAGGCCATGCTCCGCCCCAACGTCATCGTGCTGCGCAGCCTCGGCAAGAACTTCGGCCTGCACGGCGTGCGCTTCGGCTACCTGGTCGCCAACCCTGCGCTCGCGGCCAAGGTGCGGGGGATGCTCCCGAAGTGGAACCTCAACTCCTTCGCCGAGCACGTGGTGTTCATGCTGCGGGAGCACGGCGCCGAGTACGCCCAGAGCCTGCAGCAGATCCGCCGTGACCGCCTGGAGATGGCCAGCCATCTGTCGGCGCTCCCCGGTCTGACGGTGTACCCCTCCCAGGGGAACTTCCTCTTCGCACGCCTTCCCGTGGGCGCCGAGGGCACGGTGGTCCGGGACCGGATGCTCACCGAGCACCGGATCCTGGTCCGCGAGTGCGGCAACAAGATCGGCTCCTCCAGCCGCTTCCTGAGACTCGTGGTGCGCCCCCAGGTCGACGTGCGTCGCCTGGTGTCCGGCCTGGAGCAGGTGCTCTACGGGTCCAGGAGGGGAGCCGCCGTACCCGAGCTGGGCACCGGGACCAGCTACAGCTCGGGTACGGCGGCGGTGGACCGGCTGGTGAGCGAGACCAACGGGGGCGGATTCCGGGGCCTGGCCGCGCAGGCGCAGGCGCTGGGCGCCGCCACCCCGGCCGCCCCGGCCCCGGCCGTCGGCACCGGCATGCCGCTCCCCGCCGCCGTACCGCAACCCGGCGGCGGGATGCCGGTGCCTGCGGCGCCCCAGCAAGTGCCTGCGGCGCCTCAGCCGACACCCGTGCCTGCGGCGCCCCAGCCGATGGCGCCTCCGGTCCAGCCCTTGCCCGCGGCGCCTCAGCCGACGCCGGTGCCCGCGCCCGCGGCCGTTGTCGCGCCCACGCCGCCCGGGGTGCCGGCCCGAGGTGGGCTCACGGCGGCCCAGGTGCGGGGGATGACGGCGCCGGCCACGGACCTGACTCCGGCGCCGGCCACGGGGTGGCCCAACGCGCAGAGCTGGCCGAACGCGGCGGGGGCGTAGCCGACCTGGGGAGCCGACACGCCTACTCGCCGTTGGTGGTGATGTCAGGCGGCGGCTGCGGGTCCGTTGTGGCTTGTCGCGCAGTTCCCCGCGCCCCTTTGGGGCGCCTCACGTGCGCCGGTGAGTGACCCTCAGGACCTTCAGGGCCACCAGGGGGTGGAACAGCAGGGCCGGTGAGGCCACCATGTTGACCACGCGTACGAACCTCTTCCACACGGCCGCGTCGTTCACCGCCACGTGGAAGAGACGCATGTTGTACCAGTGGGCGATGCGTGCGGCGAGGGACCGGCCGCCCGGGGTCCACATCAGGTCGGAGTTGGTGGACACCGTCCACGGAAGCAGCAGCAGACGGCCCACCTTCCGCTGGAATCCGCGGGCGAGGCCGTCCAGTCGCCCCGTCGTGCCGTGTCGCTTCAGCATGCGCTGCAGCAGCTCCGCCTCCATCGCGGCGACCGTCATGCCCTGCCCGTAGACGGGGTTGAAGACGCACACGGAATCGCCGACGGCGAGGAGGCGGTCCGGCCAGTCCCGGACCGTGTGGAAGGGCCGCCACTGGTTGTCGACGTTGGTGTAGCGGCGGGTGGGCTCCTGGACGGAGCGCCGGGCGATGTGTTCGGCCAGGTGCGGCGTGTTCAGGGTCTTGGCGAACGCCAGGTAGCCCTCGTCGTCGGTCGGCGGCTGGTCGTGGAACCCGAACAGCATGCACGTCCACCGGCTGCGCTCCACGGCCAGCAGGACCCCGGCCCGGCGCACACTGGGAGCGAACAGCATCTGATAGGCGACGTAGTAGTCGGGATGGTCGGGGTGGCTCTCCGCCGGCCGGTCGAAGTTCATCGACGTGTAGGTGACCTTCGCCTTCACGGTCCGCTTGGGTGGCACGCTGATCCCCAGCTCGTTCAGCCAGTCCACCAGGGAGCTGGACCGTCCGGAGGCGTCGACGACCAGGTCGGCGGTCAGCTGGAAGGGCTTGGCGCTCTCCGACTGGCATCTCACGCCGTTCACACGGCCCGCGAAGTCCCGGGTCAGGCCCGTACACCTGGTGGACGCCACCAGTGTGACCTGCGGAAGTGCGAGCACTTTGCGGCGCAGGCGGCGTTCCAGCTCGTCGCGGGTGAAGCTCTGGACCGGGACGCCCGTGCGCTGCCGTGGCGCGCGTCCGACGGGCAGCAGGAAGTCGATGCCCTCCCCGTAGTCGAACACCGGCGCGCCCGCGTCTCTCAGCTCTTCGCGCAGTCCCGGGAACAGCCGTTCCAGGATCTCCCCGCCCCTGGCCAGCATCGCGTGCCCCTGGTAGCCATGCGGAGCACCCGGATGGGCGCCGGTGTCCTCGTCGACGGCATCCCGTTCCACGAGGACGACCTCGCGGAAGAAGTCGGCCAGTACGCGTGCGGTCACGAGTCCCGCATAGCTGCCGCCGATGACAACGGCCTTGCCCCAAAGGCAGTGTGCTCTCATGTCTACTCCCGCCGGGCGTGGTGCCGCACGTCGCGCGCATGCGGCACCACGCGTGCGCCCTGGTCTCAGATGCGGTCGGCCGCGATGAGGAGGTAGTGGAAGCTGCCCTCCTTGTAGGCGGTGAGGAAGGGGTCCTCGATGCCGGTGGCGACGGAGGACTTGGCGCGCAGCTCCCAGTAGGGGATGGTGTCCGGGGTCAGGTCGATGACCTGCATCGGCACCAGGTCGTTCGCCGCCAGCGCCCTGAAGTACTCGCTGCGCGGGTGGATGTTGCAGGTGTAGTGCTCGTCGATCCTGCTGACCGCCTTGGAACGCATGCCGGTGACGTCGTTGGAGCAGCCGGTGATGCAGACGTAGCGCCCGCCGTACTCCAGCAGGCGGGAGAACTCGGCGAAGAGGTCGAACAGGTCGACGTACATCGTCGTCTCGTTGGTCCAGATCGCCCGGCGCGATCCGGTCTCCAGACGGGTGTCGAGCATGTTGCGGAAGTGGAAGCGGACCCGGTCCGTGACCCCGCGCTGCTTGGCCTGGTCGTTGGCGAAGCCGACCTGCTGCTCGGAGATGCTGACGCCGTCGACGTGGCAGCCGAAGCGCTCGTTGGCCATGAAGCTGGTGCCGCCCCGGCCGGAACCGGCGTCCAGCAGGTGGTCGTCGGGGGTGATGTCGCCGAGGTGGTCGAGGAGGACGTCGGCCTGGGCGGTCTCCAGGCGGTGCAGTTCCTCGATGATGCGCTGGTCACGGGTCTCGGACGGGCCGACGAGGACCGAGGGGTCCCACTCGCCGAGGCCGTAGTGGTGGTGGTAGAGGCCGTCGACCTCGCCGAGCTTGATGTTGACGGGGTCCTTCTCCTTGTTCCAGTACTCCGCGACCGACTTCTGGTAGTCGGTGCGCAGCACATCGCCCATGGCGATGCTTTCCATCTGGGTGGAGATCTTGGACATGGGGATCCTCACGAGGGACGGGGTCGGGGGTGTGCGGGACACGCGGCAGGCGGGCAGGGCTCGGGCGTGGCGGCGCGGGAGGTGGCTGCCGGGGCACCGGGAACCGTGGGGGCGAGCGCGGCCACCGAGGCGTCCGGTCCAGCGGGTCCGGCGGGCAGCCCGCCCGGGGACACACCCGCACCCGCCACCGCCTGACCGGCCGCCGCCGACTGCCGTGCCTCCCCCGTGAAGGGGATGCGGATTCCCGATGTGCCGAGGCCGGTGGGGCCGGAGGGAAGGGTCGGGACCCGGGGTGCCGGAGTGGCCGAAGGCGGGCTGGGCGGCGGTGGGGTGCCGGCCGACAGCAGGGCCCGTGCCAGGCCCGTCATGTCGTGGGGTACGGCGGGTGCCGTGAACCGGGAGAACAACGACACCCTCGTCAGCTCCCGTTCGTGCGGGCGATCTCGACGTTCTCCAGGATGCCGAGGGCGTCGGGCACCAGGACGGCGGCCGAGTAGTAGGTGCTGACGAGGTAGGAGATGACGGCCTGTTCGTTGATGCCCATGAAGCGGACGTTCAGGCCGGGCTCGACCTCGTCCGGGATGCCGGTCTGGTGCAGGCCGATGACGCCCTGGTCGTCCTCGCCGGTGCGCATGGCGATGATCGACGTCGTGCCGTCGTCGCTGATCGGGATCTTGCCGCACGGCAGCAGCGGAACGCCGCGCCACGCGGGCAGCTGGTTGCCGTGCAGTTCGATGCTGCCGAAGTAGATGCCCCGCTTGTTGCACTGGCGGCCGAAGGCGGCGATGGCCTTGGGGTGGGCGAGGAAGCACCGGGTCTTGCGCCGCATGCTGAGCAGCTCGTCCATGTCGTCCGGGCTCGGCGGGCCCGAGTAGGTGGAGATCCGCTGGTCGAAGTCGGCGTTGTGCAGCAGGCCGAACTCCTTGTTGTTGATCAGCTCGTGCTCCTGCCGCTCGCGCAGTGCCTCGATGGTCAGCCGCAGCTGCTGCTGGGTCTGGTTCATCGGCTCGTTGTAGAGGTCGGCGACCCGGCTGTGCACCCGCAGCACGGTCTGCGCCACACTCAACTCGTACTCGCGCGGCTCGAGTTCGTAGTCGGCGAAGGTCTGCGGCAGCGTCTCCTCGCCCGCGTGTCCCGCACTGAGCTCGATCTCCGCCTCGCCCGAGCGGTTCACCTTGCGCTGCCCGTTGCCGCTGATGTGCTGCACGTGCCGGCGCAGCGTCTGGTGGCGTTCGGCGACCGCCTTGTACGCCGTCATCGGCAGCGCGAGCACCGTGGTGGCGGTCATGGCGCGGGCCGTGAAGTCCCACTTCTGGTTCTGGCCGGCGAGCACCTGGCCGCCGAAGGAGTCCCCGTCGGCCATCAGGCCGATCACGGCCTCCCCGTCGTACGGGCCCTCGCTGAGCTTCTCGACCTTGCCGTGCGCGATCAGGTACACCTGGTCGGCCTTGCGGCCCTCCTGCACGATGACCTGGCCGGGGGCGAACTCCTTCTGCACGAACTTGTCGGCCAGCGCGCCGAGCACGTCCTTGTCGGTGAAGCCGCGCAGCAGCGGCAGTTCGCCCAGTTCGGCGGGGACCACCTGGACCTTGGAGCCGTTCTTGACGAAGGTGACGCGGCCGTCACCGACGGTGTAGGAGAGGCGGCGGTTGACCCGGTAGGTGGCGCCCGGCACGTTCACCCAGGGCAGGATGCGGGTGGCCCAGCGGGAGCTGATGGCCTGCATCTGCGGTTCGGACTTGGTCGTGGTGGCGAGATTGCGCGCCGCCGCGGTGCTCAGGCTCTGCTGTTCCCGCTGCTCCTGCTCCGACTCCGCTCCCGCCGGTGCTGTGGTCGCTGTGTCGAGGGGCATGGCTCTACCTCGTCTTCCCTGGCACGTCGATCCGCGACGACCCGCTGTCGTCACGCTGCGTGCACAGGAGTAGCAGAGCCGCGCTCACGTTGAGTAATCACTGCAGACGGCGCGCGAGGGCAATGAACCGGCGCGTACTGCGCCCCTCGCGCGCCCCTTGCGAGGATCACTCCTTGTCGAACGATTCTGCGGGTCAACCCATGGATGACCGCTCACCGGTGCGAAACGTCAACGGCCACCACATACTCACAGTGACCGGCGTGGCGTCCGTCCGCCTAGGTGCTGGGGCACTCCTTCCACGCCAGGTGGTACACCGTGCTGATGTCCCCATCCGTGGAGTCCATGGTCATGAAGCTGACCTTGCCCGGGTTCTGGGTGCCCGCGTTCACCCGCAGCTCGGTGTTGATGTTGAAGTTGCGCAGCACCCCGCACGGCGCCCAGACCAGCTGGGCCCAGTCCGTGCTGTCGGTGGCCTGCCAGTTGTCGTCGTAGGAGCCGGAGAACGGGTGGGACTTGGGGACGGTCTGCGGGGAGCCCTGGAAGTAGTACGAGGCCTTCTGCGTGGCGCTCGCGCCGGGCTGCAGGGACAGAAAACCCCGGTAGTCGGCGCTGGCGATCGCGTAGGTGAAGCCCTGGGGCACGTGGACCACCAGGTTGAGCTGGCAGTTCTTGCGGAAGGCCGTGGGGTCGGAGTTGCCGCCGGCCTGGGCCAGGTAGCTGCTGTAGGTCACCGTGAAGGCGGTGTTGTCCGGTGAGACGGCGACCGCGGCGGTGCCCTCGGGGCAGCCGGAGCCGTTCACCGTCGCCACGTCGATGACGATCTTGTCCGGGGGCGGGTTGTCGATCGGGCCGCCCGCGGGTCTCTGGGTGGGTATCGCGGTGGCGAGCAGCGCCGCCACGGCACCGCTCAGGAGGAGTCCACCAGCCATGGTTTCTCCCATAGTCGGATGTGGGGGGTCTGTGTGGAGCCTGTGAAGCGTTCCGCATCGTAGAAAGCCCCGCTCACACCCGGGAGATACAACTCCGGCCATTCACATCCGGTCGTTCACACCGCACCCCTACGGGTTCTCCCAGGCCGCCGGTTCCGCCGCCAGCGCCCGGACGGGCTCCGGCAGCGCGTCCGCCGCGAGGTCGGCGAGGGTGACACCCTCCAGGATCCGGCGGACGTTCGCGCGGAGCGCGATCCACAGGGGCAGCAGGGGCTCGGCGCTGCCGGTGTAGGCGAGGCCCGTCGGGCGTTCGCCGCGGACCGAGACGATCGGGCCGTCCACCGCGCGGATCACATCGGCGACCGTGACCTCGGCCGCCTCCCGCGCCAGCCGGTAGCCGCCGCCTCCGCCGCGCCTGCTCTCGACGATCCCGCCACGCCTCAGGTCGCCCAGGATCCCTTCCAGGAACTTGTGCGGGATGCCCTGCGCGGCGGCGATTTCCTCCGCTTTCACCGGGCCGTTACCCTGCCGTACGGCCAGCTCCAGTACCGCCCGTACCGCGTAGTCCGCCCGAGCCGAGATCCTCATGGGTCCATTGTGGGGCGTCGCCGCATGGAGAATGGCCTGCACCCGCGCCCCGTAAGATCGCCCGCGGAGGATCCACCTTGGCGCTCAGCAGACGTACCTTCAGTGCCCTCGCGGGCTCGACCGCGCTCGGGCTCGCCCTGGGCGGCAGCGGCGGCCCCGGGGCACCCTCGGCGTACGCGGCGCGCAGCGTGCCGACCGGCCCGGCGCCCGCCCCGCCGAGCGCCGACGGCTGCCGGCACACCATCGGCTACGACCAGTACTCGCTGCTCGTGGACGGCAGGCGGCTGGTGGTGTGGTCCGGCGAGCTGCACCCCTTCCGGCTGCCGAGCCCCTCCCTGTGGCGGGACGTGCTGCAGAAGATGCGGGCCCACGGCTACAACGCCGTGAGTATCTATGTGGCCTGGAACTACCACTCCGCCGCGCCGGGCCGGTACGACTTCACCGGCGTCCGGGACCTGGACCTGTTCCTGCGCATGGCCGCGGAGACCGGCCTGTACGTCATCCTGCGGCCCGGCCCGTACATCAACGCCGAGGTGGACGGCGGCGGCTTCCCGGGCTGGCTGTCGGCGACGAAGGGCACGGCCCGGAGCGACGACCCGACGTATCTGGGGCACGTCGACGAGTGGCTGACCCAGGTGAACCGGATCGCCCGCCGGCATCTGTTCACCCAGGGCACCGGCACGATCCTGCTGTACCAGATCGAGAACGAGTACGACGCCCACGTCGACGCGGCCGGCCGGGCGTACATGTCCCACCTGTACAAGAAGGTGCGGGCGGACGGCATCGACGTCCCGCTGTTCCACAACGACAAGGGCAGGAACGGGTACTGGGTGCCCGGGTCCTTCGACACCGGCGGTGAGAAGGGCGGCTGGCTGTACGGCTTCGACGGGTACCCGTCGCCCGCACAGACCCCGCCCGACTGGGGCCACTACGGTCCCGGCGGGACGGGGGGCGGGGCCAGTGCCTCGCCGTCCACGCCCGGGTTCGTGCCCGAGTTCGGCGGTGGCTGGTTCGACCCGTGGGGCGGGGCGTTCTTCGACGGCAAGGGGTACGCCGAGTCGCGGCGCACCCGGGACGCCGCCTATGAACGCCGGTTCTACCTGACGAACCTGGCCAACGGGATCACCCTGCACAACGTCTACATGACCTTCGGCGGCACCTCCTGGGGCTGGCTGCCCGCGCCGGTCGTCTACACGTCGTACGACTACGGTGCCGCCATCGACGAGGCCCGCAACGTCACGGACAAGATCGCGCCGATGCACCAGCTGGGCCATCTGCTCCAGCGCGTGCCCGACTTCGCCAAGCTGGACCGGGCACCGGACGTGCACGCCGAGGGCCTGAAGGTCTACCACCTGACCAACCCGGACACCGGCGCGCACGTCTATGTCGCCCGCAACGACGGCACCGAGGCGGTCACCACCGATCTGCCGACCGACGCGGGCCGGGTGCGGATCACCGTGCCCGGCAAGGACGCCCGGCTGCTCACGACCGGGCTGAAGCTGGGCAGGCGGACACTGAAGTACTCCACCGCCGAGCCCGTGCTGTGCGTGACGGCGGGGCGGCAGGACATCGCCGCGTTCTCGGGGCGGCAGGAGGACATGGCCGAGCTGGTGCTGAAGTGCCCCGTCGAGCCGAACGTCATGCGCCTCGACCCCGAGGCCGCCTGGGCCTTCGACGTCAACGACGACCTGCATGTGAACGCCCCGCTCGGCGAGGGCGGGCTGACCCGGGTGCTGGTGCAGAAGGGCGAGACCGACACCCCGCTGCTGCTGCTCTTCTCCGACGACGCCACCGCCGTACGCCTCTTCCCGTACGACACCCCGTCCGGGACCCTCCTGGTGTACGGCCCGGCGCTGCTGCGCCACGTCGAACTGCGCGGGTCCGAGGTCCACCTGACGGGTGACCTCACCGAGACGACCAGCATCGAGGTGTGGGGGCCGCGCGGGATCGACACCCTGGTGTGGAACGGCCGCACCCTGCCCACCCGGGTCACCCTGTCCGGCAGCCTGATGACCACCGGCCTGCTGCCGGCCGTCCCGGAGGTGAAGCTGCCCGAGCTGGGCGGCTGGCGGATGCGCAGGGAGAACCCGGAGGCCGGTCCCGGCTTCGACGACTCGGACTGGACGGTCGCGGACAAGAGGACGACGTTCAGCACCACGCCGGTCCCCGACGGTCAGCCGGTCCTCTTCGCCGACGACTACGGCTTCCACTACGGGGACGTCTGGTACCGCGGCTCCTTCACCGACTCCACCGGCCTCCAGGAGGTCTCCCTCTCCTACAGCACGGGCACCCAGGGCCTGTTGATGGCCTGGCTGGACGGCGAGCCGCTGGGCACCCACCGGATGCCGGTGCCGGACAAGGACACGACCATCCGGAAGGGCAGCTGGGCGGACACGGCCGTCTTCCCCGTCCGCGAGCAGCTGCGCTCGCCGGGCCGGCATGTGCTCTCGGTCCTCGTCCGGCGCATGCAGCGCGACCAGGACGGCAAGGGACTCGACACCCACAAGGTGGCGCGGGGACTGACGGCGGCCGCCTTCAAGGGCGCGTCTCCGAAGGTGAGCTGGCGGATCCAGGGCACGGCGGCCCCCGACCCGGTGCGCGGCCCGCTGAACACCGGCGGCCTCCACGGCGAGCGGGAGGGCTGGCATCTGCCCGGCTTCCGGGACCACGACTGGGAGCGGACGGCCTTCCCCCGGGCCGCCCGGTACCAGGGCGTGACCTGGTACCGGACCACCTTCCGCCTCGCGGTCCCGGCCGACATCGACGCCTCGATCGGCCTGACCCTTCAGGACGACCCCTACCGCGCCTACCGCGCACAGATCTTCCTCAACGGCTGGAACATGGGCCAGTACGTGAACAACGTGGGCCCGCAGCACACCTTCGTCCTGCCGAACGGCGTCCTGCGCACCCGGGGCACGAACACCCTCGCGCTGGCGGTCCTTTCGGAGTTCACCACGCTGTCGGGGCCGGGCCGGGTGAGCCTGACGCTGCTCGGCAGGGCGAGCGGCGGACTGCCGGTCACACCGGTCTGATCACGCGAGCCTGATCACGTTCCAGGACAGCGGTTCCAGTACGGCGGTGAGGGTGCCGTCCGCCAGGGCGGTGCCCTCCACCGGGTGCGGGACGACCCGCCCGGGGTCGTCGAGGGTGTTGCGGGCGTCGGGGTCGGCGTCCGCGAGGGCGCTGTGCTCGGTGACGGCCGTCAGGCAAAGCCCGTTGAGGGCGACCTCCAGCGGAAGCGGCTGCGTCCGGCTGCGGTTCACGGCGAACACGGTGACCGTGCCGTCGGCCGCGCGGACGGCCGTGGCGTGCAGCAGGTCCGTCTCGCCGTACTTCTTCGTCTCGTACGTCGGTGAGTCCACGCGCACGTCGAGGACCTGACCGCGGCCGTACTTCGAGGCCTGCGCGAACGGGAAGAACGTCGTCTGCCGCCATGCCGGGCCGCCCGGCTCGGTCATGATCGGGGCGATCACATTGACCAGCTGGGCGAGGCAGGCGACGGTGACACGGTCCGCGTGCCGCAGCAGGGCGATGAGGAGCGAGCCGAAGACGACGGCGTCCGTGACGCTGTAGTTGTCCTCCAGGAGGCGGGGCGCCTCGGGCCAGTCCGTCTGCTCGAAGGTCTTCGCGTGCTCCTCCCACTTCGACAGGTACCAGACGTTCCACTCGTCGAAGGAGAGGTTGATCCGCTTCTTGGACTTGAGCTTCGCGCCGATGTGGTCGGCGGTGGCGACCACGTTCTCGATGAAGGACTCCATGTCGACGGCCGAGGCGAGGAAGGAGTCGACGTCGCCGTCGACGGGCTCGTAGTAGGCGTGCAGGGAGATGTGGTCGACCAGGTCGTACGCCTCCTGGAGCACCGTCGCCTCCCACTCCGCGAAGGTGGGCATGGCCTGGCTGGAGGAACCGCACGCGACCAGTTCGACTCCGGGGTCCGCCTGGCGCATGGCCCGCGCGGTCTCGGCGGCGAGCCGGCCGTACTCCTGCGCCGTCTTGTGCCCGGTCTGCCAGGGGCCGTCCATCTCGTTGCCCAGGCACCAGAGCCGGATGCCGAAGGGCTCCTTGTCGCCGTGGGCCGCGCGGAGGTCGGAGAGCGCGGTGCCGGAGGGGTGGTTGGCGTACTCCTGGAGTTCGAGGGCTTCGGCGACGCCTCTCGTCCCGAGGTTCACGGCCATCATCGGCTCGGCCTCGGGTCCGAGCTTCTTCAGGAAGGCGATGAACTCCGACAGACCGAAGCGGTTAGTCTCCGTGGAGTGCCAGGCGAGGTCGAGGCGGCGGGGGCGGTCCTCCACGGGGCCCACCGAGTCCTCCCACTTGTATCCGGAGACGAAGTTGCCGCCGGGGTAGCGGACGGCGGTGACGCCGAGTTCGCGGACGAGGTCGAGGACGTCGGTTCGGAGGCCCGCTTCGTCCGCCGTCGGGTGGTCCGGCTCGTAGACACCGGTGTAGACGCAGCGGCCCAGGTGTTCCACGAAGGATCCGAAGACACGGGCGTTGACCTGGCCCACCGTGAAGGCCGGGTCGAGGGTGAAGCGGGCGGTGCTCTTGCTCATGGGGTCCTTTCGCATCACTTCGGAACCGGTCCCATACCCTGCCCCCACCGTCCTGTTCGAAATACCGGATATCAACCGCAACTTCGAACGGGACCGTAGATTCGAAGCGCTTCCGGCGTCAATGGGTCGGACACAAGCTCATAGGTGGTCTCCTCTTTGCCGAAGGTCGCCCGGACCTCATGACGCGGACACGCCCAGACGCGTACGCTCGGACCGGCAGAGAGGGGACCGATGAGCATCGCGGGCGCGCGGAGAAGTGCGGCCCGGCTTGCCGGGAGCCTGCGACGGCGCTCGCCGGCCGGCCTGACGATGCGCCGGCTGACGGCGCACCTCGCCGCCGCGGTCCGGGACCGTCCCCGCCCTCCCGCCGACGCGCGTGAGCTGTGCCGCGCGCTGTGCGCCACGATGGGCGCCCTGCGTGGCGGACGCCCCGTTCAGCTGCGCTTCGAGCGGTTCCCCGACGAACTCGCGGTGACGGGCCTGTGGGTGGAGTTCCACGACTTCGACCTCGTCATCGTCGAGGAGCGGGCCGAAGGAGTGCAGCAACTGGTCATCCTCGGCCATGAGTTGTGGCACATGCACGCCGGTCACCGCCACCACCCCGGCGCCGGCGCGGCCGCGTCACGCCTGCTGGCCGAGGAGCCCGACCTGCGTGAGACCGCGCTCGCCGTCGCCGCCCGCGACGGCTCCCGGGAGCGGGACGAGGCCGACGCCGACGCGTTCGGGCACCTGCTCGCCACCGCCTTCCGGCACCGGCTGTCCCGGAGCACGGACCGCCCGCTCGACCCCGTCCAACGCTCCCTCGGCCACCGGGGGCGGCGCGCGGGAGGCCCGCGGTGACGTGCGCCGGCCCGGCCGCCACCCTGGCCGACCACCTGGGCCCGGCGGGCATGCTCAGCGAGTCCTCCACCGCGTTCTGGGTCGCGACCGCGGTGCTGGCCACCGCACTGGCGATCAAGCTGCCCACGATCATCCGGCTGTGGAAGGACCCGCTGCTGCGCGCGGTGGGCGGTCTGCTGCTGCTCGCCTGCGCGGTGTTCGTGTTCGTGACGCCGGCCACGATCGCCTGGACCAACCGGGTCACCGGCGTCCCCAACATCGCGGCCCCGCTGGTCTATTCACTGCTCACCGCGTTCTGCGCGGCCTGTCTGCTGCTGATCACCGCCTGGCGCCACGGACTGTCCGACCGCTCGGCCGTCACCCGCCGCGCACAGCGCTGGGTGATCGCCGTGTACTCCGGGGTGATCATCGCACTGTGGGTGTTGTTCGCGCTCGCGAACGTGCCCGTCGAGCGGCGCATCGACCTGGACACGTACTACGCCACCACCCCGTACATGGGCGAGGAGATCCTGCTCTACCTGCTCGCGCACTGCACCACGGCGCTCATCACGTCCCGGCTCATCTGGAACTGGGTGCGGACCGACGGGCTGCTCGACTCCTGGCTGCGCTGGGGACTGGTGTCGCTGGGCGCGGGGTACGGCATGAACCTGGTGTTCGACGCCGTCAAGCTCACCGCGGTCACGGCCCGCTGGAGCGGACACGACCTGGACTGGCTGAGCACCGACGTCGCGCCGCCGGTCGCCTGTCTGTCGGCCATCCTGATCGCCGTCGGCTTCATCCTGCCGCACCTCGGCCAGTACCTGCACGACCGCTGGCGGGTCCGGCTCGCCCACAACCAACTGCGCCCGCTGTACCTGCTGATGCGCAGCGTCAAGGGAGAAGGGGTGCCCCTGCTGCTGCGGGCCCGCCCGGAGTTGCGGCTGACGCACCGCGAGACGTTCATCCGGGACATGCTGCTGCCCCTCGGCCGCCACATCGACGAGGACCTGCGCCGCCGGTCGTACGATGCCGCGCTCGCCCTCGGTCACCCGCCGGACAAGGCCAAGGCGCTGGCGGCGGCGGTGACGATCCTGGACGCCGTGGAACAGCGCGCACGGCCGCGGTCCGACGGGGGCCTGGGGGACACCGACGCGACGGACCTGCTCCGGGAGATCGGCCCGGTCTCCTGCGCGCTGCGCCACCGGGACGCCCTCGAGGCCGTGCGCGCCCGCGCGGACGCCACGACGGCCGGCACACCGGCCCCCGGGTGACGGGCGGCCCGGCCGACGCGCAGACGTACGGGCGGATTTCCGGCACGGGGTGGCCGAGACCAGCCGAGTCTTGGCATATTGCACAGGTGACAGCGTCGAGATGACGGAGAACAGGGTGCGTACGACCAGGGAGATGCGTCGGCTCGCCGACACCCTCATCGGTCCCATCCGAGTCCCGGTCCCGGCGGACCCGGAGGCTCTCTTCGACGCCCTGGTCGCCTCCGTCAGCGCCTGGCGCGGCCGCGAGGTCGTCGTCCACAAGGAGGTCTTCCCGCCGCACACCGCCAGCGGACTGTGGCTGGAGCGGGAGACGCACGACGACGTGGTCGTCGACCGGCGGGCGGCCGTGTGGCACCAGATCGTCATCTTCTGCCACGAGGTGTGGCACATGAACCAGGGTGACGCCGGCGCGGCGCGCACCGACTTCAGCCTGGTCGAGGAGCAGGCGGCGGACCGGTTCGGCATGCTGATGGGCCGGCGGCTGCGCCCGCTGCTGGAGGCCCCCGCGGACTCGGTGTTCGCCGAACCCGGCGACGGCGCCCAGGGCCTGGCCGGCCGTATCGCCGCCGCCCTCAACTACCGCGGGACCGAGCGGTGAGCGGCCTGATCAACTACCTCAGCTGTACGGCGCTGTGGCTCGGGCTCGCGGTGAAGTCGCCGGACCTCGCCCGCCACTGGCGGGACCCGTACCTGCGGGCGATCTGCGCCGTGCTGGCCCTGGCCGGGCTGTGCTTCCTCCTCGGGGCCCCGCCGACGGTGGGCGCCGTCAACCGGCTCAGCGGCGTCCCCAACCTCGCCGCCCCGCTGACCTATGCCGCGATCACGGCGTACAGCGCCGCCTCGCAGCTCCTCGTGGTCCACTGGCGGGGCGGGCCGCGGGTGCGGCGGACCGCCCGCCGGTGGATCGCCGCCTACGCACTCGTCCTCCTCGGCATCGCCGTCATGTTCGCGCTGGGCGACGCGCCGGTGGAACGCCGTACCGACCTGGACACCTACTACGCGACGACGCCGTTCCTCGCCGAGATGATCGTGCTGTACCTGGCCGGGCACCTCGCCGCCGCCGGTGTCACCACGGTGTCGTCCCTGCGCTGGGCGCGTCAGGTCGACGGCCGGCTGCGGGTGGGGCTGATCATGCTGGGCACGGGTGCGCTGTGCAGCGCCGGGTACAGCATCACCAAGTTCACCGCCGTGATCGCCCGCTGGTGCGGGGCCGACTGGTCGCGGCTCGGGACGACGGCCTCCCCGGTGGCCGCCGGGCTGGGCGCGCTCCTCACCGTCACGGGCATCCTGATCCCGCTGGCCTGGCCCCGCGTGACGGAGTGGCAGCGGTCCCGGCGGACGTACGCGCGCCTGAAGCCCCTGGAGCGCGAACTGGACGAACTGCTCACCCGCCGCTCGCTCCGGCTGCCGCGGCCCCGCTGGGCCACGCCGGCCACGCGGCTGGTGTGGCTGCAGACCAGCATCCACAACGCGCTGGGCCACCTGGACGCCTACTTCGACCGGGACCTGTACGAGCAGGTCCGCGCGAGCGCCCTGCGGGAGACGGGCGACGCGGGACGAGCCGAGTCGGTCGCGTGGGCGGCGGTGGTCACGGCGGCGGTCGAGGCGGAACGCCACCGGGAGCGGCCCCTGGAACCGTGTGACGAGACCGACCTGCTGTCGGTGCACGCACCCGGTCCCGCGGCGCTCCTCGGCATCGCCGACGCCCTGGCCACCTCGACGCTGGTCGCGTCCGCCCGCGTCCACGGCACGACGACACCGACGGGCACCGCATGAGGCGGGTCCCGGCGACACGCGCGTCCCACGCGGCCGCGCACCGAGCGGATGGGAGGGCGCGGCCGTGAATCTCGTCGTGTACGTGGCGGCCGGGGCTCTCGTGCTGTCCGCCGCCCTCCTCTTCCGCCGGCCCCGCAGCGCCCCGTGGAACCCGCTGACCGTGTCGACGTGCGCCGCGATCGTGCTGGGCGGTCTCGTCTTCGTGTGCTCGGCCCCGCTGACCCTGGCCACCGTCAACGAGCTCACCGGCATACCGAACTTCGGTGCGCCGCTCACCTACGGCATGCTCTCCGCGTACAGCTGCTCCCTGCTCGTCCTGCTGATCCACTGGCGGGGCGGGCCGCGCGAGCGGCGACGGCGGGCCTCGCTGCACTGTGTGGCCGCCTACGGAGCACTGATCGCCGCCATCGTCGCGCTGTTCGCGCTCGCGGACGCGCACACGGAGCGGCTGCGCGACCTCGACACGTACTACGCGAACACCCCCGGCATGCGGGAGATGATCCTGCTCTACCTGCTCGGGCACAGCGCGGCGATCCTGGTGATGTGCACGATGTGCGTGAAGTGGGGGCGCGAGGTCACCGGGCTGCTGCGGACCGGGCTGCGGCTGATCCTCGTCGGCGCGCTGCTGGACGCGGCCGGCTTCCAGCTCACCAAGTACACGGCGGTCGTGGCCCGTTGGACCGGTCACGACCTGGACTTCCTGTCCACCACCCTCGCCCCGCCGGCGGCGTCGCTCGCCGCCCTGCTGTGTTCCGCGGGCTTCGCCCTGCCCCGGCTGCTGCCCGCGGTCCGCACCCAGTGGCACAGCCTCGGCGACTACCGCCGGCTCGGACCGCTGTGGTCACAGCTGCGGTTCGCGTCCCTCGCCCCCAAGCCCCCCAGCGCGTGGTGGCAGCTGCCGCAGGACCGGCTGCACTGGCGCGAGGTGTCCATCCACGACGCCCTGCTGGCGCTCGCCCCGTACTTCGACGACCGCGTCCGCGAGAAGGCCCGCGAGGACGCACGGAGGGCGGGACGCGGGCCGCACGAGGCGCGGGTCGCGGCGGAGGCCGCCATGGTCGCGGACGCCGCCCGGTGCGCCGCCGTCGGCGAGGAGCCGCCCCGGGTACCGAGCGGCAGCCGCCTGTACGCGACGGAGGTGTCCGGGCCGAGCGGTCTGGTGGAGCTCGCGCGGGCCCTGGAGACCGTGCGTGACGCGGGAGGCGTGGGTGAAGGTACGGTGAGGACCTCCCATGGCTGAACCTTCGTGGCCCGCCCCCAAGTTGGCCGGTTCGGTCCCGGATGATTCGAGGAGCCCCATGCCGCGCAGAGCCGTCGTCATCGGTGCCGGACTGGCCGGCATGCTGGCCGCCGCGGCGCTGTCCGCCTCCGTGGAGGAGGTGGTCGTGCTGGAGCGCGACGACCTGCCCGACGGTCCCGAGCACCGCCGTGGGCTCCCGCAGGGGCGCCATGCCCATCTCCTCATGGCCGGTGGCCTGGCCGCCATGGAC
Organism: Streptomyces sp. NPDC001852; assembly: GCF_042891825.1. NCBI lineage: Bacteria > Bacillati > Actinomycetota > Actinomycetes > Kitasatosporales > Streptomycetaceae > Streptomyces > Streptomyces sp. NPDC001852. The sequence continues at coordinate 176,787 of NZ_JBIATN010000010.1, read as the reverse complement.
GAACTGGTGCCCGGCACGTGCATGCGCGAGCGGCTGCTCGCCGCCGGTGCCCACGAAGTCTCCCTCGGCCAGGGCCTGGTGGCCCTCACTCCGGAGGGCTGGTTCCGCCGCTGGCGGCACGAAGGGCCCCGCATGCTCACCTGCAGCCGGGCGCTGCTGGACTGGGTCGTACGGGCCACGGTGCTGGCCGGCACCGACGTGCGGATACAGAAGGCGCAGGCGCTCGGGCTGGCCGGGGACGCCGGCCGGGTCCGGGGCGTCCGCGTGGCGACGCCCGACGGCGAGCGGGAACTCGAGGCCGACTTCGTGACCGACGCGAGCGGACGCGGCTCCCGGGTCCTGAAGTGGCTGGCGGAACTCGGTGTTTCGGACATCCGCGAGACGACCGTGGACGCCGGTCTCGTCAACGCCACCCGCATCTACCGCAGGCCCGCCGGGGCCGAGCAGTTTCCGGTGACGCTCATACAGGCCGACCCCTACGGCGGACGGCCGGGGCGCAGCGGGATGGTCCTGCCCATCGAGGGCGACCGCTGGATGGTGAGCCTCGCCGGCACCCGCGGCGGCGAACCGCCCGCCGACCCCGAGGGCTTCCTGCGGTACACGTTCGACCTGCCCGACCCCCTCGTGGGCCGGCTGATCTCCGGCGCCGAGCCCCTCACCGAGGTGCGCATCAGCCGCAGCACCAGCAACGTACGGCGCTACCTGGAGAAGGCCCGCCACTGGCCCGACGGGTTCGTCGCCCTCGGTGACGCGGTGGCCACCTTCAACCCGGCCTACGGACAGGGCATGTCGGTGGCCGCGCTCGGCGCCGGGGTGCTGGGCGCGGAGCTGCGGCGCGGCGGTGCCGGCGCGCCCGGGCTGGCCCGGCGGGTGCAGCGGGGGGTCGCCAGGTCGGTCGCGGCGGCCTGGGCGATGGCCGTGGGCCAGGACGTCTGGTTCCCCCAGGTGCGGGGCGCGCGGCCGGGCGTCGCGGATCACCTCGTCGCCCGGTACTCGCGCCGCATGACGAAGGCGGCCACCGGCTCCTACCGAGCGGCCGCCGCCGTCTGGGACGTGACGAGCCTCGCGGCGGGACCGTCGCGTCTGCTGCGCCCGGACGCCATGCTCGCGGCCCTGACCGGCCCGAGCCTCCCGCCGCTGCCCCAGCCTCCGCTGACGGCACAGGAGTGGAAGATCGTGCGGGAGCTGGACCGGGCCCGCGGGTGAGGGGTCAGCCCGCGAACGCCGGCTGGGCGACGCCCTGGCCCGCGCCCGGTACCACCAGCAGCGAGCCCGCCACCGGGTGCGGCGCCGGGAGCCCCGTGCGGGCCGTCGTGACATACAGGTCGGTCAGGCCGGCGCCGCCGAACGCGCACGCGGTCGTACGAGGCGTGGGCAGGCCGATCACCCGGTCCAGCTCACCGCGGGGCGTGTAACGCCGCACCGCTCCCCCGTCCCACAACGCCACCCACACGCAGCCGTCCGCGTCGACCGTCAGACCGTCCGGGAATCCCGCGCCCTCCTCGATCTCCACGAACGGGCGTCGGTCGTGGACCCGTCCGCCGTCGTGGTCGAAGACGTCCACCCGGCGGGTCGGGGTGTCCACGTAGTACATGAGGCGCCCGTCGGGGCTCCAGCCCGTGCCGTTGCTGACCGTGACGTCGGGCAGGACCGTCTCCACCGCCCCGGCACCGGTCAGCCGGGTCAGCGTGCCGCCGCCCGGCGCCTCGTCGTACCGCATGGTGCCCGCCCAGAGCGAGCCGTCGGGCGCCACCGCGGCGTCGTTCGCGCGGCGGCCCGGGACCGGCTCGTGGTGCAGCCAGCGGAAGCTGTCGTCGGGGTCCAGCAGGCCCACGCCGTCCCGCAGGTTGAGCACCAGACCGCCGCCCGTGCGGGGCTTGACCGCGCCCACGTGCTGCTCGGTCCTCCGCACCGTGCGCCGGCCGGTGGCCGGGTCGTACGTGTGGACGCGCATGCCCAGGATGTCCAGCCATATCAGCCGGCCCGTCACCGGGTCCCAGGTCGGCCCCTCGCCCAGCTCCGCCTCGGCCCGTACGGCGACCTCGTACCCGCCGCTCACACCGCGCTCCGGTGGCCCAGCAGCTCGGACAGCTCCGCCGCGCCCTTCACCGCCAGCTGCTCCAGCTCGGTCCGGCGCTCGTCGCTCCAGCGGATCATGGGAACCGAGATCGACAGGGCCGCGACCACCTGGCCCGTGCGGTCGCGCACGGGCGCGGCCACACAGCTCACGTCCGGGTTGGACTCGCGGCTCTCCACCGCGATGCCCCGCTGCCGGATCTCCGCGAGGGCCTCGCGCAGGGCGGCCGGGTCGGTGATGCTGTTGGGGGTCATCGCGGTCAGCTCGGCGTCGTCCGGGATCCGTGCCGCGAGCTCCTGCTCCGGCAGCGAGGCCAGCAGCATCTTGCCGACGGAGGTGCAGTGGGCGGGGAGCCGGCGGCCGGCCGCGGAGACCATGCGGACGGCGTGCGTGGAGTCGACCTTGGCGATGTAGATGACGTCGGTGCCCTCGAGGATCGCCACGTGGACCGTCTCGTCGCAGGTCTCGGCGACCGAGCGGGCCACCTGCTGGCCCTCGGCGGCGAGGTCGAGCTGCTCGGCGTAGCGGCTGCCGAGCTGGTACGGGCGTACGCCGAGCCGGTAGCGTCCGGGCTGTCCCGGCACGGGCACGATGTACGACCGTGCGGAGAGCGTGGTGACCAGCTCGTGCACGGTGGTGCGCGGCAGCTGGAGCTTGCGCACGATGTCGGGTGCGGAGAGCGTCCCGTCCCCGTCGAGGAACAGCTCAAGAATGTCGAGAGCCCGGGTCACGGCAGGCACGAGGCGTCCCACGTCCGGCCCCCTCCCTTGAATAAGCGCCTGTTCGAGATTTCAACAGACGATCGGCATGACGAACACAGGCTAGTCATGGACAGTTGCGCGGGCAATGGGCAGGACCGGTCCGGGCACCATGGGGGCCATGTATGTCGACTTCCAGCTGGTGCTGCTGCGCCGCATGGCCGACCACAACCCGGACCTGGTGGAGGACGCCCGCCGGCAACTGGGGGCCTCGATCGCGGACATGCGGGAGGCGAACAAGCGCTGGCAGGCCATGGTCCGCTCGCCGCGGTCCCGGTCCGCCGCCGCCCGGTACCGCTCGGTCCTCGGCGAGCCCGAGTCCGTCCTCCCGCGCCGCCTCGGCGACGTCGACTGCGAGGCCCGGCGCTGGGCCCTGCCCCTCTGGCCCGACCTGCGCTTCGAGGTGCTCGTCGGGCCGGACGGGGCGGTGTGGAACGAGTGGCTGGTGCGCGCGCCCGGCGCCCCGGCGCCCCGGCTCAAGACCCTGGCCGACCTCGCCCCCTGGTCCTGCACGGTCGACGAGGCCGCCCGCGCCTTCGCCCCGGCCCGCCCCCTGGAGGGCACGGCCCCCACCCGGTGGGGGCTCGCGTTCACCGCACCCGGCCCGGACGGCACACGGCACGAGGTGGTCGCCGAGTTCACCTGGGGGCTGCTGCAGAGGTGGGCGGTCCTCACCTAGAAGGGTCTGGCGTCGACCGGGTCAGGCGTCGAAGGCCGTCGCCCGGGTGCGCTTCTCCCAGACCGTGACCTCCTCGCGGACCTGGTCGAGGTGGCCCAGGACGGCGCCGACCCCGTCGTCGCCGAGCGGCAGCCGCAGCGGGGTGTCCTCCGCCTCCAGCGCGGCCAGGATCAGGGCCGCCGCCTTGGCCGGGTCGCCGGGCTGGCTGCCGTGGCCGCCGCTCACCGCGCCACGGGTCTCGCCGACCCTGGCGTACACCCCGCTGTCGGAGCTGACCCCGGCCCGGCCGGCCTCGAACAGCGAGGTCCGGAACGCGCCCGGCTCGACGATCAGCACCTTGACGCCGTACTCCCGTACCTCGTCCGCGAGCGCCTCGGACAGGCCCTCCAGGGCGAACTTCGTCGCGCTGTACGCCCCGAAGCCCGCGAAGGACATCTGGCCGCCCATGCTGCTCATCTGCACGATCGCGCCCGAGCGCCGCTCCCGCAGGTGCGGCAGCACCGCCCGGACCAGCGCCGCCGGGCCGAAGAAGTGCAGGTCGAACAGGTCGCGCAGCTCACCGTCGGTGGTCTCCTCGACGGCGCCGACGTGGGTGCGGCCCGCGTTGTTGACCAGAACGTCGATCCGCCCGTGCCGGGCCACGACATCCCCGACCGCCGCCTCGACCGCGGCAAGGTCGGTGACGTCCAGCCGCAGCGCCTCCACCTGGTCGGGATGCGCGGCCACCAGGTCGTCCAGGGCTTCGGGGCGCCGGACCGCACCCACCACCACGTCACCGGCCGCGACGGCCGCCTCGGTGATCGCCCGCCCGAAACCGCTGCTCGCCCCGGTCACCAGCCAGACCTTGTTCATCACAACTCCCCGTATCTCTCGATTGGTTCGACACGAACAGACTGTCGCCGGATGCCGTTGCCCGTCCAAGACCGAGGGTGATAGCCAACGGCTATGACCACGGACGTCCACGCCCGCGATCTGCGCTACTTCGTCGCGGTCGCCGAGGAACTGCACTTCACCCGAGCCGCGGAGCGGCTGTACGTCTCACAGCCGGCGCTGAGCAAGCAGATCCGGGCGCTGGAGCGGCAGTTGGGGGCGGAACTGTTCCGCCGCGACCGGCACGGCGTGGCGTTGACGGGCGCGGGCGAGGCACTGCTGCCGCACGCGCGCACGGTCCTGGCCGCGTGGGAGGCGGGCGCGGCGGCCGTGGAGGCGGCCAAGGCGGTCCAGCGCAGCACGCTGGTCGTGGGCATGAGCACCAGTCCGGGCCGGGGCGGGCTGCTGCCGGCCATCCGCTCCCGCTTCACCGCCACGCACCCGGAGACGAAGGTCCGGCTGCGCCAGGTGAGCTGGGACGATCCGACGGCGGGCCTGGCGGACGGCACCGCGGACGTCGCCTTCGTCTGGCTGCCGCTGCCCGACGAGGAGCGCTACGCCTGGACGGTGGTCGCCGAGGAACCCCGGCTGCTCGCCCTGCCCGAGTCCCACCCGCTCGCCACCCGTCGCGAGATCGACTTCGCCGACCTGCTGGACGAGCCGTTCCTGGCCCTCCCCGAGAGCGCGGGCCCGCTGCGGGACCACTGGCTGGCCCTGGACGCACGCTCCGGCCGGCCGGCCCGGATCGGCGCGGAGATCTCCGGCGCGGAGGAGACGTACGAGGCCCTGGTCGCGGGCCTCGGCATCTGCCTGGTCGCCGAGGGCAACGCGCCGCTGCTCACCCGGGGTGGCGTCACCGTCCGCCCGGTGCGGGGGCTCGGACCGAGCCGCTATGTGCTGGCGTGGCGGAGAGAGGAGGGGCACCGGCCACTGGTACGGGCCTATGCCGAGGCCTGCAAAGACCCCGCACCCCTGCGGGGCGCCTGATCCGCGGCCTGAAGAATCGCCTCCGTCACCCGCTCCAGCGAACCCGGATGCAACCACAGGAACAGGTTCGGCTCCACCAGCTCCAGCTCCATCAGCCGCGGCTCACCGTCCTCCCCGTCCACGAGGTCCACCCGCGCGTACAGCAACTCGGAACCACCGGGCACCGCACCCAACGCCTTGTCGGCGACGGCCATTTCCGCGTCGGTGGGCTCCCAGCGCTGCAGATCCGGGTGGGCCACCTTGTCCGCGTCGTACGGCGTGTCCGGCGCGAGGACCGCGCCCTTGCGGCTGGCGTGCAGCAGCCGCCCGCCGAAGAACTGCAGCGCCCGCTCCCCGCTGACGTCGATGCCGCGCACGTACGGCTGGACCATCGCGGTGAAACCCTCGGCGTGCATCCGGGCGAGCTGCCGTACCGCCGTCTCGTGCTGGTCCGGGGTGTACCGCGCGGCGAACCGGGCACCGGCGCCCGAGGTCGGCTTGATCACGTACTCGTGGTCGTCGGGCAGGTCGGCCGGCTCGCCCGGTGCGAGGTAGCGGGTGGGAACCGTGGGTACGCCGGCCGCCGCCAGCTCGCCGAGGTAGCGCTTGTCGGTGTTCCAGCGCACCACGGGCGCCGGGTTGGCGAGCCGGGTCAGCGCGCCGACCCGGTCCACCCAGGCCCCGAACTCCGCGGCCCGCCAGCTGTAGTCCCAGGTGGAGCGGATGACGACGAGGTCGTAGCCGGCCCAGTCGGCGTCCGGGTCGTCCCAGTACCGGGCCTCCGCCTCGGCGCCCGCGTCCGTGAGCGCCCGCACCAGCTCCGGCAGGTCGGTGTCCTTGCCGGGCTCGGCGCCGGGGTCGTAGGTGGCGAGGGCTATGCGGGGCACGGCGGACTCCCTGTCGCACGAGGGTCGGGACTCCGGCGAGGCTAGCAATCACGGCCGGAACCGGAACAGCGCGGTTGACCTTCCCCTTCGGTGAAGCCCCAGCATCGGTGGCGGAGGACGAGGAGCGCGAGGTGCCCATGGAGCTGCTGACGATCGGCGCCTTCGCGAGGGCGAGCCGGCTCTCGCCGAAGGCGTTGCGGCTGTACGACGAGCTGGAGTTGCTGCGGCCCGCCCGGGTGGACCCGGGCACCGGATACCGCTACTACGCCGTCGGGCAGCTCGGGCAGGCCCGGCTCGTGGCCCGGCTACGGCGGCTGGGCATGCCGCTGGCCGAGATCCGCGCGGTGTGCGCCCTGGATCCGGCAGGCGCGGCACGGGAGATCCGGGCGTACTGGGCGCGGGTCGAGGCGGAGACGGCCGTACGGCGGGACCTCGCCGCGTTCCTCGTGGACCAGCTGACCGACACGTCGAGAAGGGACCCCACCACCATGCTGGAACTGCGCCATTGCGCCCACTCCGACCGGGGGCTCGTCCGCCCCGCCAACCAGGACACCGTGTACGCGGGACGCAGGCTGCTGGCCGTGGCCGACGGTTTCGGCCCGGCGGGGGCGCCCGCGAGCAGCGCGGCGGTGGCGGCGCTGCGGTTCCTGGACGAGGCCGGGGAACCGCCCGCGGACGGGGTGCTGAGCGCGCTGGAGGACGCGGTGCGCTCGGCGGGTGAGGCGGTGTGCGAGGTGGCCGAGGGCGCCGCGGAGGTGGGCACGACGCTGACGGCACTGCTGTGGACGGGGACGCGGCTCGCCCTGGCCCACATCGGGGACTCGCGGGCGTATCTGCTGCGGGACGGGGAGTTGATCCGGATGACCCGGGACCACCGGGTGGAGCCGCGGTCGTTGCTGCTGCTCAAGGCGCTGGCCGGCGGGATGGATCCGGTACCGGACGTGCGGTTGCAGGAGGCACGGGAGGGGGACCGTTATCTGCTGTGCTCCGACGGGCTCACCGAGGTGGTGCCGGAGGAGCGGATCCGGGAGCTGCTCGCGGCGGAGGATGCGGTGCATGTGCTGATCGGCGAGGCCAATGCGGCGGGCGGCCCCGACAACGTCAGCTGCGTCGTGGCGGACGTCGTGGAGGCGGCCGCCTGAGACAGGGCAGGATGCGGGGCATGGCACCGACCGGTACTGCCGCGTAACCGGAGTCGGCGGGCTCCCGGCCCTCGTCTCCGACGCCCTCGCCGCCGCCCGCGCCCACGACTTCCCCCCACTCCTGCCGCCCCGAACAGGGCCGCCTGCTGCACGCGCTCGCGGGCGGGGCCCGGCTGCGGATCGGGGAGACCGGGACCGGGCTCGGGGTGGGGCTGGCCTGGCTGGCCTCGGGTGCGGCGCCGGGGGTGCGGCTGTACAGCGTGGAGCGGGATCCGGAGCGGCAGGCCGGTGCGCCCCGTAAGGGGCGCGGGGAACTGCGCGACCAGCCCACCACGCACCCGCAGTCGCAAGCGGTCAGGACTGGCAGACGAGTGGGCGCCCGCTGCACGCGACCGAGCTGCCGCTCGCGGCGGGCTTGAGCACGGTCGTCGGGACCAGGCTGCTGGTGTAGGAAGGGTGGCGACGGTCCACCGACAGACAGGAGTACGCCGCGTGTCCTCCCTCTTCCCCGCTCTGACGGACGGTTCGGGCGAGCGCAGCGACATGGGGGTCCCCCCGGACGAAGTCCGGGGGAGGATCGCCCTGCGGTTCGGTGAGCGGTCGTTGACGTACGGCGAGCTGGCCGGGGCCGCCGGTGCGCTCGCCGCCCGGCTGCGCGGGGCCGGCCGGGTGGCCGTGTGGGCCACGCCGGAGCTGGAGACCGCCGTCGCCGTGACGGGCGTGCTGCTCGCCGGGGCGGCCGCGGTGCCGCTGAACCCGAAGTCGGGTGGGAAGGAACTCGCGCACATCGTCTCCGACAGCGCGCCGAAGCTGGTGCTGGCCGCGCCGGGTGCCCAACTCCCGGATGTGCTGCGGGAATTGAAAAGGATCGACGTCGACGCGTCCGCCGGATCCGGTGCCGTACCGGAGGAGACGGCCGGCGACGGGGACCCGGCGCTGATCGTCTACACCTCCGGCACCACCGGCCCGCCCAAGGGTGCCGTCCTGCCCCGCCGGGCCCTGGCCACCACCCTGGACGCGCTCGCCGACGCCTGGCAGTGGACGGCGGACGACGTGCTGGTCCACGGGCTGCCGCTGTTCCATGTGCACGGGCTCGTGCTGGGCGTCCTCGGTCCGCTGCGCCGGGGCGGCACCGTCCGGCACCTGGGGCGGTTCTCCACCGAGGGCGTGGCGCGGGAGCTGAACGCCGGCGCGACCATGCTGTTCGGGGTGCCGACGATGTACCACCGCATCGCCGAGGCCCTGCCCGAGGACCCCGAGCTGGCCAAGGCGCTCACCCGGGCCCGGCTGCTGGTCTCCGGCTCGGCCGCGCTGCCCGTGCACGACCACGAGCGGATCGCGGCGGCGACCGGACGCCGGGTCGTCGAGCGGTACGGCATGACGGAGACGCTGATGAACACCAGCGTGCGGGCCGACGGCGAACCGCGCGCGGGCACGGTGGGCGTGCCGCTGCCCGGTGTCGAGCTGCGGCTCGTGGAGGAGGACGGGACGCCGATCACCGCGTACGACGGGGAGAGCGTCGGGGAGATCCAGGTGCGCGGGCCGAACCTGTTCACCGAGTACCTGAACCGGCCCGATGCCACGGCCGCAGCGTTCACCGCCGACGGGTTCTTCCGCACCGGGGACATGGCCGTCCGCGAACCCGACGGCTATGTGCGGATCGTCGGGCGCAAGGCCACCGACCTGATCAAGAGCGGCGGGTACAAGATCGGGGCCGGTGAGATCGAGAACGCGCTGCTGGAGCACCCGGGAGTGCGGGAGGCCGCCGTCACCGGGGAGCCCGACGCGGACCTGGGTGAGCGGATCGTCGCCTGGATCGTCCCGGCGGACCCGCAGGCGCCGCCCACCGCCGAGGAGTTGGCGGACCACGTGGCCCGTCGCCTCGCCCCGCACAAGCGCCCCCGCGTCGTCCGTTACCTGGACGCGCTCCCCCGCAACGACATGGGGAAGATCATGAAGCGGGCGCTGTCCGATGCCTGAGCGCCGTTCGGCCCGGGAGATGCTGACCCTGGTCGCGGACCAGGACACCTTCGGGGAATTCACCTCGTCCCGCAGTGAGTTGAAGCCCGACGGCCCGCTCGGCTGGCAGGGTTACGACGCCTCCCGCGCCCGTGCCGCCGAACGTACCGGCGAGGAGGAGTCGGTCGTCTGCGGCACCGCGCGCGTCGACGGCACCCCGGCCGTACTGATCGCCTTCGAGTTCGGCTTCCTGGGCGGTTCCCTGGGCGAGCGCACCGGAGACCGGCTGGAGGCGGCGTACACCCACGCCCGCGCCCACCGGCTGCCGGTCGTGCCGTTGATCGCGACCGGGGGCAGCCGGATGCAGGAGGGCATGCTCGCGCTGAGCCAACTCCAGCGCGTGGCCCGGCAGTCGGCGCTCACCCGGGAGGCCGGCCTGCCGCAGATCGCGGTCCTGCGGGACCCGACGACCGGTGGCGGCTGGGCCACGCTCGGCGCCGGAGCGGACGTCGTCCTGGCCCTTCCGGGCGCCCAGGTCGGCTTCGCCGGCTCCCGGGTCCGCCCGGCCGACGCCGACCCGTCCGCGTACACGGCGGAGTCCCAGCTGGCCGTGGGCTCGGTGGACGCGGTGGTGGATCCCGGCGAGCTGAAGGGGGTACTGGGGTCCTGGCTCCGCCTGCTCATGACTCCGGCCACCGATGTGTCCCCGCCGCGGGCGCTGGGCCGGGCCGGTCTCCCCGCCACCGGCTGGGACGCCGTCCAGCGCGCCCGTGCCGCCGAACGGCCCCGGGCACAGGCCTACTTGGACGCCTTCTTCGCCCACCGCCGTGACATCGGCGGAGACCGGTGCGGGGGGACGGATCCCGGCGGCATGCTGTGCGGGTTCGGCGAGCGGGACGGCCGTACGGTCGCCTACGCGGCGCAGACCGGGGCGGCGACCCGGCCCGCCGGCTACCGGACGGCGGCCCGGCTGATCCGGCTCGCGGACCGGCTCGACATCCCCGTGCTGACGCTGGTGGACACTCCGGGGGCGGCCAATGACGCCGAGGCGGAGCGGCAGGGGGCCGGCGCGGCGATCGCGGAGGTCTTCGGGGCGGTGGCCTCCGCCCGGGTCCCGGTCACCACGCTCGTCATCGGCGAGGGCGGCTCCGGCGGCGCCCTGGCGCTGGCCGCACCGGGCAACACCTGGGCCACGCCCGACAGTTACTTCTCGGTGATCGCCCCGGAGCTGGCGGCGGCCATCCTCAAACGACCGGGGGAAGCCGTGGAGGCGACCGCCGGGCAGCTGCGGATCCGGCCACAGGATCTGGTGGCGCTGGGGGTGATCAGGGGGATCGTGGACCACCCCCAGCCGTAGGCCACTTCACCGCCACCACCCGGATGATCTCCTGCGTCACCTTGCCGGCCGTGACGGCGGCCCCGCGCAGACCGGGCAGGTTCCGCTTCCGCTCGGTCCCGGCCGGGGTCGCCGGACGAGTGGTCATGTGCCGCTCGTCGCAGGGGCGTTGGGCGTCGACGGCGGGAACGCACCCTGGCGGCTTTCCGCCAGGGGGTGACAGGGCGGTGATCCGTCCCGGGCACACCCCGAGACACCGTCAGGGACCGTCCGTCACAATGGACTTGACGACGGACCGAGCACACGGGGGCGATGAACACCATGGGCAGACTGCTGGAGTTCACCACGGACGACGGCGCCGTGGTCGTGGTGGAGAGCGTGGAGCCCGGGACCGGGACCCGCCTGGTCGGCCGCGGCGACGGTGGCCCGGTGGCCCAGGCGTCCAGCACCTTCGCGGGCGCCCTGGACGGGGTGCGCTCGGCGGCCCAGTCCGCGCTGCGCGTGTTCCGCGACGGCAGCCTGTGTCCCGACTCGGTGGAGCTGGAGTTCGGCGTGAAGCTGACCGCGGAGGCCGGTGCGGTCATCGCCAAGGGAGCCGCGGAGGGGCAGCTGGTGGTACGCCTGGGGTGGTCGTCGCGGCGTCCGGGTGCCGGGCCGGCCGAGGCGGCGCCCCCGACGGTGGCGAGCGTCCCGGAGCCGACGTCCCGGTCATGAGGGGCGCTTGCTGGCATGCCCGGATCGAGTGCGGCGGCATGGTGGTGGGGGCGGGATTCCTCGTCGCCCCCCGCACGGTGCCGACGCGGGCTGGTACCGGCCGTGCCGGCTGGCCCGCCTGCTCTTCGACGGCACGCACGCGCTGCCGCCCGTCATCGGCCCTCACCCGCTGCCGTCCGGCGACGTCTTCCCCGAGGGGACCGGCGAGACCAGGACCGTCGTCTACCGGACCGACGCGGGCGGGCTCAGTCGCACCCGGCGCCCGGGTGTGACGGAGTACTTCGAGGTCGACCTCACCGAGCGGCGCCTGGAGCTGGACGAGACGGAGTCGTCCCTCCGGGCCACCGGCACGGCGGTCTGGCGCGTCAGCGACCCGCTCCAGGCCGTGGCACAGCCGGGCGCCGAGTCGTTCCCCGAGCTCATCAGGGAGGCCGTGCGCGGGCGGCTGCGGCACCTGGCGAGCACCTACCCGGACGCCGTGGCGGGGTCTCGCGCCTCACTCGCACCCCTCCGGCCCGAGGACGTTCCCGGTTGCACGGTCCGCTGCGAGCTGCGCATCATGCGGGCCCGGGCCTGACCAGGCGACACACCGCGCCGCCGCCGGAAACCCCCGTTCGGCGGCACCCCGCCCGGCCCCCTCCAGAAGGCGCCCGGCACCGGCCCCCGCGCAGGATGCAGGGAGAGGAGGACACCCGCCGACCGGGCGGGCGCCCAAGGCCTGCGCACTCGGGAGGATCCGCCGTGACCGTCAGCCTGGAGCAGTTGCGCCGCTGCCACTTCGCCGTCGATCTGGGGGCGGCCCGCACCCGCGTGTATGTGAAGGGCGCCGGACTCGTCGTCGACCAGCCGTCGGTCGCCGCCGTGAACACCCGTACCGGGGCGCTCATAGCGGTGGGTGAGTTCGCGGAGCAGATGACCGGACGGACGCCGGGGTACATCCGGGTCGTCCGGCCCATCTCCGGCGGCACCGTGGTCGACATCGAGATGGCCCAGCGCATGCTGCGGCAGCTGCTCGGCGACAAGATGCGCCGCAACCTGCGCCGCAACCTCCGGCTGCGCGCCGCGGCCTGCACCCCGCACGACGCCGATCCGCTGGCCCAGCGGGCGACCATCGAGACGCTGGTCGGGCTGGGCGCACGCAGGGTCGAGCTGGTGGACACGCTGATCGCCGCCGCCGTGGGGTGCGGGCTGCCCGTGGAACTCCCCGAGGCCTCGATGATCATGGTGTGCGGGGCCGCCGCCACCCAGGTGGCCGTCCTCTCGCTCGGCTCCATCGTCACCGCCGAGCGGATACCGGTGGGCGGCGAGGCCGTGGACCACGCGATCGTGCAGCATCTGCGGCACGCGCACGCGCTGATCCTGCCCAGCCAGTCGGTACGTCCGCTGCAACTGGCCCTGTCCGGCAACGGGCTGACCCCGCACGGCCCGGCCTCCACGGTGATCCACGGCCGGGACGTGGCCACCGGGCTCGCCCGCAGCGCGCGCGTCGACACCGCCGCCGTGCGGGACGCGATCCAGACCCCGCTGACCGCCGTCCTCGACGGCATCGGCAAGGTGCTGCGCGACTGCCCGCCCGACCTGGTCGCCGACCTCGCCGACCGCGGGATCACGATGGTCGGCGGCTCGGCCCTGCTGCCCGGCTTCGACCAGATGCTGCGGCAGGCCACCGGGATGCCGGTGCACATCGCCGAGCGGCCCGACATCTGCGCGGCCCAGGGCATCGGCGCCATGCTGGAGGGCCGGATCGAGCCACTCGTCCTGAACCCGCTGGCCGCCTAGGCCCTGTCGTCGAACTCCCTCCCCCAGCCTTCGGCCGGGAGGTGCCCCCAGCCCCGCCACGCCATGCACGCACTCTCGCCGCACCGGGCCCGGGCCCGAGTACGTCCAGTACGAGGGCCAGGGCCCGGCACTCCCCCAGAGCACGCACCTGACGCCGCAGAGCCCGCCCTTCGGGCGGACGACGGGAGTTTGACGACAGGGCCTGGCCGCGCACGGCGCCGGAGGCGAGGGACGATCCGTCGCTCACTCACCCGTGCGGGAGACCAGCAGCACCGCGATCACCCCGACCCCCATGAGCAGGTAGCCAGAGCCGGCGAGCGCGCCCGACGTGCCCAGCACCGCCACCCCCAGGGCGGAGCCGGCCTGCCGTATCCCGTTGAGGGCGCCCTGACTCGTCGCCGCGTACTCCCCAGGCGCCGCGACGGCCACCGCCGCGGCCGCACCCGGAATGGACAGCGTGCCGGTCGCGGCGAGCGCCAGCTCCGCGGCCACGATCAGCGGCAGCGGCGGGTGCCCGCCCGCCGCGCAGGCCAGCAGCGCCCCGGCGACGACGGTGGCGGCCATGCCGGTCAGCAGCACCGGGCGGGCGCCGTGGCGGGCCACGAGCCGGCCGGTGAAGAACGGCATCACGCACACCGGGAAGGTCAGCGGCAGGGCGGCGAGGCCGGCGTCGAACGGGGTCAGGCGGTAGGTGTGCTGGAGCCACACGGCGAGCTGGTACAGGCCGCCGAAGTAGGCGAAGCAGGACACCGCGGCGGCCACCAGCGCCGCCCGCACCCTCGGCAGGGCGAGCAGCGCGGGCGGCAGGACCGGGGCGGCGGCCCGGCGCTCCACGGCGGCCACCGCGGCGAAGCAGCCGAGCGCGGCGGCGAGCGGGAGCAGCGCCGCCGCCGCGCCCCAGCCCTCGGTGCCGGCCTCGACCAGACCGAAGGTGAGCAGACCGAGACCGGCGGTGGACAGCACCAGGCCCGCGCGGTCCAGGGCACGGCCGGTCCGTGCGGGCGGCGTGGGCAGGCGGCGGGCGAGGAGCAGAGCGGCCAGCGCGAGGGGCGGGTTGACCAGGAACACCAGCCGCCAGCCGCCGAGTTCGACGAGCGCCCCGCCCAGCACGGGTCCGGCGGCGGCACCCAGCCCGCTGAGCGCCGCCCAGGCACCGATGGCACGGGTACGGCGGGCGGGATCCGGGTGCTGGTGGATGAGGAGGGCCAGGGAGGCGGGCACCAGACCGGCGCCCGCGGCGCCGAGTGCGGCGCGTCCGGCGATCAGGGCACCGGAGCCGGGCGCGAGGGCGCAGGCCGCGGACAGCGCGGCGAACAGGCCGAGCGCCAGGGTGAAGACCCGGCGGGCGCCCCAGCGGTCGGCGATGACCCCGCCGGCCAGGAGCAGCCCGGCGAAGACGACCGTGTAGGCGTCCACGGTCCAGGGCAGCGCGGCGGCGGCCGGGTGCAGCGAGGCCTGGATGTCGGGGACGGCGACGTTGAGGATCGAGGTGTCCAGCAGGACGAGCAGGTTGCCGGTGGCGATGGCGGCGAAGGCCGGTCGGGACGACGTGCTTCGGCCGGTACCGCGCGAGGCGGGACCGGCGGTCGGCGGGGCCGGCCGGCAGGCGGGTTCGGATGTGGTCATGCGGGCAGCGTGTCCCGGACGGCGTGGTGCCCGCGACGCCGCACTTCCGATGGGGGCATCGGAAAGTCCGATGGACCGGTTACCCTTGCGCCGTGGACTCCCGCTGTCTGCGTGCCTTCGTCGCGGTCGCCGAGCACGGCGGCATCTCCGCCGCCGCCCAGGCCCTGGGCTACGCACAGTCCAGCGTGAGCGCCCAACTCCAGCGGCTGGAGGCCGACTTGGGCGTGAGTGTCCTGGTGCGGACGGGCACGGGCGCGGTGCTCACCGAGGCGGGCGCCCGGCTGCTGCCGCACGCGCGCGAGTCCTTGGAGCTGGAGGAGCGGATGCGCCGGGCTGCCCGCGGCGACCGGACCCGGCTGCGGATCGGGGCGCAGGAGTCACTGGCCCACGTGTGGCTGCCCGAGGTGCTGGCCGCCCTGGAGTACGGCGCGGGCGGCACCGGCACCGGCGCGGACATCGAGCTGACGGTGGCCCCGCGCGAGGCACTGGAACGCGCCTTCGACGCGGGCGAGTCGGACCTGGTGTTCCGGTACGACAACGGAGCCCGCCCGGTCCGTCCGCACGCGGTCGTGGGGCACGACCGTACGGTGCTGGTGGCGGCCCCCAGCCACCCACTGGCCCGGCGCGAGACGGTGACGCCCGAGCAACTGCTGTGCCACGACTTCCTGGTGGCCGAGCGCGGCTGCACCTCGGAGATGCTGGTGGACCGCTTCGGCCGTGACCTGCTGGCCGGCGCCCAACAGACCCTGCTCCAGGGCTCGATGGCGGCCCTGCTCCGCCTCCTCGGCCACGGCCACGGCATCACCCTGCTCCCGCACCTGACGGTCGCCCGGGAGCTGGACGAGGGCGAACTGGTCGAACTGCCCCTGACCGAGCCCATCCGCCCGGTCGGCATCACGGCCCAGTGGCACCCCCGCCTGGGCGAGGCCGAACGCACCGTTCGGACCCTTCTGGACCTGGCCCACCGCGCGGATCCGCTGCCGGAGGTGACACGGGCGCCGCGCGCGTCCTGACGCACGGGCGGCTTCCCGCGTCCCCCGGGGTGCGAGAACCCGCTCGGTCAGTACGGCAGGACGCGCCCCGACGGCGTCCGGCGGTCGATCTCCCGGTCGCGTGGGGCGGCGGGGCGTCGGATGACGCGTACCCGGATGCGACGGTCCATGACGCCCTCCCTCTGCCGAAGTGGCCCGGCGATCGACGCCGGTAGGAGGTGGGTGCCCAGGATGCCGACGGTTCAAGCATGTACGGGTCAAACAGCTGGTCGAATACAGCTGTCGGCGAACAGCGTGGCCAGGGCGCTACCGGGGGGCGTACCGGCCGAGGGCGTGGTCGAGCCGGGCCAGCCACTCACCGAGCCGGGCCGACCGCCGGGCGTTCAGCTCGCAGTCGTACACGCCGCCGTCCCACAGCCGTACGAACACCGTGAGATGGTGGCCGCCGCGCCTGAAGCGTCCGGCCTGCGCGATCTCCGCCCACGCGAAGTCCGCGGCGACGCCCGCCACTTCGAGGACGATCCCGGTGGCGTTCACGACGACACGTGACTCCCCGTCGGCGAGTTCGACCTCCGGCACGACGTGCGGGACCGGCGGACCGAACCCCGGGCCGGCCTGGTGCGGGGGCGTGGCCGGGTAGGGCGGGAGCGGGGCCGGAACGGGCACGGACTGCGGCGGCGTGGGCGGCCGCGGGGGTGCGGTCGGGGTCGGGGCGTACGGCGTCTGCGCCGGGACCGGCCCGGGGTCGCCCTCGGTCAGCAGGTCCAGCAGCTCGGTGGCGGTCGGCCGGGCCGCCGGGTCCTTCGCCAGGCAGCGCGCGACCAGGCCGGCGAGCGGGGCGGGTACGGCGGCCAGGTCCGGCGGTTCGTGCACGGACCGGTACATCAGCCCCATCGGCGTGCCCTCGCCCCAGGCGCTGCCGCCCGCCGCCGCGACCAGCACCGCGCCGAGGGCGAACACGTCGGCGGCGCCGGTCACATCGTGGCCCAGGGCCTGTTCGGGCGCGAGGAAGCCGGGCGTGCCGAAAGCGGTGCCGGTGGCGGTGAGCCGGGTGGACTCGACGGCCCGGGCGATGCCGAAGTCCAGGACGCGCGGGCCGTCAGCGGCCATGATGATGTTGCCGGGCTTGAGATCGCGGTGCACCAGACCGCAGGAGTGGATGGACTCCAGCGCCTCGGCGAGCGCGGCGGCCAGCGCCCGCAGCCGCGGCTCGTCCATGGCGCCCTCGGTGGCGAGCCGCGCCGCGAGGGTGGGTCCGGGTATGTAGGCGGTGGCCAGCCACAGCGGGTCGCCGTCGAGGCCCGCGTCCACGACCGGCGCGGTGTGGAAGCCGCCGACCGCGCGGGCCGCCTCGACCTCGCCGCGGAACCGCTCGCGGAAGACCGGGTCGGCGGCCAGCTCCGCCTTGGCGACCTTCACCGCGACGGCCCGCCCGCCGCGCGTCCGCGCGAGATACACGGTGCCCATCCCACCCTCCCCGAGCCGCCGCTCGACGAGGTACCCCCCGATGCGTTCCATGCGGCACAGTATGGCGGACCGGTTGACCGGGCTGACGTGGCCGCAGGTGTGCGGTCAGAGCGCCTTGTTCACCCTCAGTGCCTGCAGCCCGTGGTCGAGCCCGACGACGAGACGCCTGCCCGCGCAAGCGACCGCCAGTCCCGGGTGTTGGACGGGGATCTCCATGACCGTCGCGAGGGCGTCCGGATCCCACAGACGTACGGTTCGGTCGCTGCTCGCGGTGACCAGGAGCCCACGGCCACCTGGGTCGAAGACGCTCAACGCGTTGACCGCGCTCGCATGGCCTTCGAGAGTGCCCACGACCTTCCCTGTTGCGCCATCCCACAACCTGACCGTGCCGCAACCGCCCGCTGTGACCAGGACCGTGCGGCGGTTCGTCTGCCATACGCACATGGCGTAGACGTCCTCGACGACTTCCGTGAACGTCCTCTCGGCCTCCCCCGTGACGGGATCCCACAGCCGCCCGCCGCCACCGTCGGCGGCGGTGGCGAGGAGGGTACGACCACCGAGGTCCACGGGACACACCGTGTAGACCCCGTGGTCATGCTGCAGAGTCCAGACGGTGGACCCCAGTTCGGGGTCCCACAGCCGCACCGTGTGGTCAGCGCTCGCGGTGGCGAGCAGGGTACGGTCGCCGATCCGCACGGAGCACACCGCGTATACGGCTTTGAAGTGCCCCGTGAAGGTGCGGACGAGGTCTCCCGTGCGTGCGTCCCACAACCTCACCATGCCCTCGTCGCTCCCACTGGCGACCAGCGTGCGGCCGTCGATGGACAGGGAACAGAGCGCGCGAACCCAGTCCGCGTGCCCGGCGAGGGTATGGGTGACTTCTCCCGTGGCGGGATCCCAGAGCCGCACCGAGCAGTCGTCACCGCCGCTGGCAAGCAGTGTGCGGCCGTGGGTGGTGAAGGCACACATGGCAGGGATCTCGTCGGCCTGGCCCGAGGCGAGTGGCGCGACAGGCTCGCCGGTCGCCGGATCCAGCAGCCAGATGACGTCGTCGCTCCTGCTCGCGAGAAGGGGACGGCCGTCGGCATCCACGGCGCACAGCTCGTACGACGCGGCCACGGAGCCGTGGATGGTACGGACGTTGTCCCCGGTCATGGGGTCCCAGAGCCGGATGGTCTGGTCCGCACCACTGCTGGCCAGGAGCACGCTGTCACCGACGCGTACGGAACATACGGAGTTGACCCCTTCCCGGTGGCCACGGAACGTGGTCATCAGCTCCCCTGTGACGGGGTCCCAGAGGCGCACGGTGCCGTCCACCGAGGAGGATGCCAGCAGGACGCTGCCATCCCCGACGCGCACGGAACACACCCCGTTGACCCAGTCGCTGTGGCCCTCAAGCACATGAAGAGCGCGCCCTGTGACCGGGTCCCACAAGAGGACCGTCTCGTCGGCACTGGCGCTGGCCAGCAGCGTGCGGTCACCGACGTCGACCGTGCACATCGCGAACACCCCGTCGGCATGGCGTCAAGGGCGAGCACCGCAATGCCGGCCCCGTCGACCTGCTGGTCGCCGCTGCCGCGGAAGAGGCGGGGCTGACACTGCTCCACTACGACCGCGACTTCGAGACGATCGCCCGTGCGACCGGACAGCCGGTAAGGACGATCGATCTCAAGGACTGACAGACGCCATCCAGCACGCAGTGAGCGGGCGCCGGGCCCGCCCGCCTTCACAGCCCATGCCGGTCGAGGATGCTCATCAACTTCCGCCTGCGTTTCAGTTCTGTCCGCAGTCCGGCGAGATACACGCCGAACACCTCCTCGGTGCCCAGCACACGATGGCACTCACGTGCACCCAGCAGCAGCCGTGCCAGGTGCTCGTAGGCGCGGTCCCCGGTCGGCTCCTTCGATCGATCGACCAACCGCAGGTACACGCCGAGCGCCTCGGCCGGACGTGTCTGGCGCGACAGGTCGGCGAGCTGCTCCCACTGCCGGTCGCCGGCGCGGCCGGCGGCCTCCCGCCAGGCGGCGTCCAGGTCGCCGTCGTCGAGCAACGCGTCGATCAGCACGGGCCCGCCGTACCGGCCGCCGTGCTCACGACGGGCGTCCTCCTCCAAGGCGGCCAGCGCCGCCGCGCGCTCGACCTCCCAGCAGTCCGCAGCCCGGGCGGCGGAGCGCAACTGCCGGTAGGCGGCCAGAGACCGCTCGAGACGGAACCGGTCCCGCCGCACCGCCACCGCCTCGGCTGCCCGTCCCGCCTTCGTGTACCGCACGCACACGTAGTCGACCAGACGGCCGTCGATGTACGTCTCGGCGGCGCAGTCCCGCAGTCCCCGCTCCGCCCAGGCGAGTGCCTCGTCCCCCCGTCCCGCCGATTCCAGTTCCTCTGCGATGAGCAGATGGGAGGCACCGGACGGGTCGAGGTCCTGCGCGTGCAGGGCGACCAGCGCGTCGGCATCGCCCTCCGCCTTGAGCAGGCGTTCCATCAGGTACCGCGCCGCCCAGCCGGACGGCCCGCGCCGGAATGCCTCGGTCGCCAGCTGCCGCATGCGGGCCAGTCCGCTCTGCCCCAGCACATCGGCGTAGTCGAGCGGATCCAGGTCCGTCACGTCGGTACTGTCATCGAGCACCGAGTCGGCCAGCCACTCGGCCAGCCGCTTCCGATCAGGGCGGGCGACTCGGCAGGCCTCCAGATGGGCCTCGGCCACCGCGGCAGCGGCCTGCCCGACCACCCCGTCGGAGTCGTCGATCTCCCCGTACGCCTCCCCCAGCACCCGGAGCGCCTCCTCTGCCAGACCGACCGCCTGCGCCGCCTGCCCGTCGGCGGTCAGAGCGCGCAGCGCGGCCGCCGCCTCGTCCACCCGTCGCCCATACCCCGCGGCATCCGCGTACCCGACGTACCCGTACCGGGCGAACGGCCGAGGATCGATGAGCGCGATGATCCGGCCCCGGACCGCACCGAGGTCGGAACGAGCAGCGGCGGCTCGCAGCTCCAAGCGCCGACGCAGTTCCCGGTCCTCGGCGATCTGCTCCCGCACCAGCGCCAGGAGTTCGTCACGTGACAGCGCCGAAAGCCACGCCTCCAAGCCGGAAGCTCGTGCCCGCGCTTCGGCCCGCCGGCTTGGAATCACCGTCGCCCGCTGCAGCACGGTCAGCCCGACCGCGACACAGTGCTTGCAGAAGTTGCTCTCCTGCCCGTACGGGCAGTCGCACCACCCAGAGATCCCCTCGTCCCCGCCGAAGTTGAGCTCCACCTCGTAGACATCCGTACCGTGCACCACGGCGGTGACCGAACTCTCCCCCACCTCAAGACCGTTCACCGCGTCCAGGTAACCCAGCCCCCGCTCGAACGACCGAGCCCCGGCCAGCGCCCGCAGATCGTCCTCGCCGAACCCCGCAACGTTCCGTGCCACACCGGCTATTCAACCGCGGAGCGGCACATCAGGGAGCCCAAAGACCCCGGTCGCCCCGGATCGGCGGGACACCACCGTCGCCGGCTTGCCTCGGTGACGCTCTCCCGCCCCGTCGATCCCGACACGCGGGCGCCTCGCACTCCGGCTCTGAAACCCCGCGTCCCCTGGCCCCGCTTCCGCGGCGACCCGCTGCCTCTGCAGCCACTGCATCACCGCAGGTCACAGTCCCAGCAGCAACTGCTGACCCAGACGTACGCCGAAGTAACACCCAACGGGGTCACTCCGTCGCGTCAGAATCCCGAATCCGGCAGCCCCAAAGTGCATTTCTGCAGGTCAGAACGTTTCTCTGACCTGCGCTTGGTGGGGCGGGTGGGACTCGAACCCACGGCCGACGGATTATGAGTCCGCTGCTCTAACCGGCTGAGCTACCGCCCCATAGCGGCGTGTCGCGTACAAGTGTGCGCGCCGTCTGCCGCAGCATAGCCGCTCATACGATCTCCTGCTCTCGGATGGTCGGCTTCTGCGCTGCTCGTGACCTTGAGGACATCGGCGCAGGCACGGCGGTTCCCGCGGGCATGAAAAAGGACCCCCAAGGGGTCCTCGTTCATCGCGCTCCCCCGACTGGACTCGAACCAGTAACCTGCCGGTTAACAGCCGGCTGCTCTGCCAATTGAGCTACGGAGGACCGAAGCTCCCCCGACTGGACTCGAACCAGTAACCTGCCGGTTAACAGCCGGCTGCTCTGCCAATTGAGCTACGGAGGATCGCCTCGATTGCATCGATCGTACCTACCTGGGTATTCGCCAGGGGGCGGGCGCTCGCTGCGACACATACATTAGCGCAAGCAGGGGGGTGCTCCGCCAATCGGTTCCCCCCGGCGCCCACGTCGCACCAGCAGACCAGGCAAGGGAAGGGTGGCAGCCATGCGCTACCGGCTCACGTTCGTCGCCGGACTGGCCCTCGGTTACGTACTCGGCACGAGGGCCGGACGCGAGCGCTACGAGCAGCTGAAGAAGTCCGCCCAGCGGATCGCGCAGAACCCGGCCGTGCGCAACACGGCCGAGACCGCCGCCCAGCAGGGCCGCCAGTACGCCGGCAAGGCCTTCCACACGGTCAGCCACAAGGTCGGCGACCGGGTTCCCGAGACGGTCGCCCAGCGGGTGCGCTCCCTCCGCGAGCGGAACCTGAACGGCACGCCCGAGGACGACTGGGGCACGAGCAACACGTGAGAAGCACCCCCTTGGACGCCCTCGGACACCGCACTCGCAGGAATGCTGCAAAATTCGGTGCATGGGGATAGTCGCCGGCTTGGACAGCTCGCCTGATTTCACTCGCATCGTGGTCTGCGACGCGGACACCGGTGCCGTACTGCGGCAGGGATACGCCCCGCATCCGATAGAGGGGCGTCCCAGCGACGTGGATCCGCAGGCCTGGCTGCTCTCCCTCGGCGAGGCCGCGGGGGGCGGCCTGCTGGAGGGCGTGCAGGCGATCGGCGTCTCCGCGCAGCAGAACGCACTGGTCCCGCTGGACGCCCAGGGCAACACCGTGCGTCCGGCGCTGGTCGGCGGCGACAAGCGGGCGCAGGTCGCGGCGGCGGACCTCGTCGACGCGCTCGGCGGACGCGAGGCCTGGGCACAGGCCGTGGGGTGCGTCCCGTCGGCCGCCCAGCCGGTCACCAAGCTGCGCTGGCTCGCCAAGACCGAGCCCGAGAACGCCCGCCGGACGGCCGTACTGCTCCAGGCGCACGACTGGCTGGTCTGGCAGCTGCTCGGACGGCCCGTGCGCAGGACCACCGATCGCGGCGGGGCGTCCGGGACCGGGTACTGGTCGGCTGCGACCGGCGCCTACCGGCCCGACCTGGTCGAGCTGGCGCTCGGTCACCAGGCGATGCTGCCGGAGGTGATCGGCCCGTCGGACGCGGCCGGTACGACTCCCGAGGGGCTGCTGATCTCCGCGGGGACCGGGGAGACCATGGCCGCCGCGTTCGGGCTGGGGATCGGGCTGGGGGACGCGGTCGTGTCCCTCGGTGCCTCCGGGTCCGTGATGGCCGTGCATCCCGAGGCGCTCGCCGACCAGTCCGGGATGATCACCTCGCTCGCCGACGCCACCGGCATGCACCTGCCGGTCGTGACCACCCTGAACGCCGTACGGACCCTGCGCGGGGCCGCCGAACTCCTCGGGCTGCCGGACCTGGAGAGCCTGTCCGAGCTGGCGACGAAGTCCACGCCGGGCTCCCACGGGCTGGTCCTGCTGCCGTACCTGGAGGGTGAACGGACGCCCAACCTGCCGCACACCGCGGGCACCCTCGCCGGCCTCAGACGCGAGTCGATGAAGCCGGAGCATCTGGCGCGGGCCGCGTTCGAGGGCATGCTGTGCGGGCTCGGCGACGCGCTGGACGTGCTGCGCGGGCGGGGCGTGGACGTGCGGCGGATCTTCCTGCTCGGCCCGGCCGCCGAGCTGCCCGCCGTGCAGGCCTCGGCGCCCTCGCTGTTCGGCGTGCAGGTCGTCGTTCCGCAGCCCGCGGACTACGCGGCGATCGGCGCGGCCCGGCAGGCGGCCTGGGCGCTCGGTGTGTCGCAGGGCACACTCGATCCGCGCACCCCGCCGGCCTGGCAGGGCGCGGCCGCACAGGTGCTGGAGCCGGGCGACGAGCTGGCCGTGGGGCAGGCGGTGCGGCAGCAGTTCACGGCGGTGCGGGAGCAGACCCACCCGGGAGCGTTCCGCTCTTAGCCCAAGGAGCCCGGCGGCCGGGTTAATCGGTTGAGGTAACGCGGGTGGAGTGTCCGACGATAGGGGCCAGGGGCAACCGACCAGCCCCCACCCGCCGACTCCGAGAGACCCAGCGTGCTCATACGACTCCTGCGGACCTATCTCAGGCCCTACAAGAAACCCATAGCCCTGCTGGTGCTGCTGCAGTTCCTGCAGACCTGCGCCACCCTCTACCTGCCCACACTGAACGCGCACATCATCGACAACGGTGTCGTGAAGGGTGACACGGACTACATCCTGTCCTTCGGCGCGCTGATGATCGGCATCTCGCTCGCGCAGGTCGTGTGCAACATCGGCGCCGTGTACTTCGGTGCGCGGACCGCCTCCGCGCTCGGCCGGGACGTGCGCGGTGCCGTCTTCGACCGGGTGCAGTCCTTCTCCGCGCGTGAGGTGGGTCACTTCGGGGCGCCCTCCCTCATCACGCGTACGACGAACGACGTACAGCAGGTCCAGATGCTGGCCCTGATGACGTTCACCCTGATGGTGTCGGCGCCCATCATGTGCGTGGGCGGCATCGTGCTGGCGCTCGGCCTGGACGTGCCGCTGTCCGGGGTGCTCGTCGCCGTGGTACCGGTGCTGGCGATCTGCGTCACGCTCATCGTGCGCCGGCTGCGCCCGCTGTTCCGGTCGATGCAGGTCCGGCTGGACACGGTGAACCGGGTGCTGCGCGAGCAGATCACCGGCAACCGGGTGATCCGCGCCTTCGTGCGCGACGAGTACGAGCAGGGCCGGTTCGGGAAGGCCAACGGCGAGCTGACCGAGATGCAGTTGGCCACCGGCCGGATGCTCGCGCTGATGTTCCCGATCGTCATGACGGTGGTGAACCTGTCGTCGATCGCGGTCGTGTGGTTCGGCGCGCACCGCATCGACAGCGGCGGGATGCGGATCGGCGACCTGACCGCGTTCCTCGCCTATCTGATGCAGATCGTCATGTCCGTGATGATGGCCACCTTCATGTTCATGATGGTGCCGCGCGCGGAGGTGTGCGCCGAGCGCATCGAGGAGGTCCTCGGGACCGACTCCAGCGTGGTGCCGCCGGCCGCGCCCGTCACCGAGCTGCGCCGGCACGGGTATCTGGAGATCCGGGGCGCGGGCTTCCGCTATCCGGGTGCCGAGGAGCCGGTGCTGAAGTCCATCGACCTGGTCGCCCGGCCCGGTGAGGTGACGGCCGTGATCGGCTCCACCGGCAGCGGCAAGTCGACCCTGCTCGGGCTGGTCCCGCGGCTGTTCGACGCCACCGAGGGCGAGGTCCTGGTCGACGGCGTGGACGTGCAGGAGGTCGAACCCCTGCTGCTCGCGCGGACGGTCGGGCTGGTGCCGCAGAAGCCGTACCTGTTCGCGGGGACGGTCGCCACCAACCTGCGCTACGGCAACCCGGAGGCCACCGACGAGGAACTGTGGCACGCGCTGGAGGTGGCGCAGGCCAAGGACTTCGTGAGCAAGCTGGAGGGCGGCCTCGACGCGCCGATCGCCCAGGGCGGCACGAACGTCTCCGGGGGCCAGCGCCAGCGTCTCGCCATCGCGCGCACCCTGGTCCAGCGGCCGGAGATCTACCTCTTCGACGACTCCTTCTCCGCGCTCGACTACGCCACCGACGCGGCCCTGCGCACCGCGCTCGCCCGCGAGACCGCCGAGGCGACCGTCGTCATCGTCGCCCAGCGGGTGGCGACCATCCGGGAGGCGGACCGGATCATCGTGCTGGACGAGGGCCGGGTGGTCGGCTCCGGCCGGCACCGGGAGCTGATGGCGGGCAACGAGACCTACCGGGAGATCGTGCTCTCCCAGCTGACGGAAGCGGAGGCTGCCTGATGGCCGGGCCCATGCGCATGATGGCCGGGGGCGGCCCCGACCAGCGCTCGATGGACTTCAAGGGGTCGGGCAAACGGCTCGTCTCCCAGTTCAGACCGGAACGGCTCACGATCTACGGCCTGCTGCTCTGCGTGGTCGTCAGCGTGACCCTCAGCGTCATCGGCCCGAAGATCCTCGGCAGGGCCACCGACCTGGTCTTCTCCGGCATCATCGGCCGGCAGATGCCGGCCGGGGCCACCAAGCAGCAGGTCCTCGACCAGATGCGGGCCCACGGACAGGGCTCCATCGCGGACATGCTGAAGAGCACCGACTTCACGCCCGGCAAGGGCATCGACTTCGGCGCCGTCGGGAACGTCCTGCTGCTCGCGCTCTGTACGTTCCTGGTCGCCGGCCTGCTGATGGCGGTGGCGACCAGGCTCGTCAACCGGGCCGTGAACCGCACGATGTACCGCATGCGCGAGTCCGTGCAGACGAAGCTGTCGCGGCTGCCGCTGTCGTACTTCGACAAGCGCCAGCGCGGCGAGGTGCTCTCCCGCGCGACCAACGACATCGACAACATCGGGCAGACGCTGCAGCAGTCGATGGGCCAGCTGATCAACTCGCTGCTGACCATCATCGGCGTCCTCGCGATGATGTTCTACGTCTCCTGGATCCTGGCGCTGGTCGCGCTGGTCACCGTGCCGCTGTCGTTCGTCGTCGCCACCCGGGTCGGCAAGCGCTCCCAGCCGCACTTCGTGCAGCAGTGGCGCTCCACCGGCAAGCTGAACGCGCACATCGAGGAGATGTACACCGGGCACACCCTGGTGAAGGTGTTCGGCCGGCAGGAGGAGTCGGCGAAGCAGTTCGCCGAGCAGAACGAGGCGCTGTACGACGCCGCGTTCAAGGCGCAGTTCAACAGCGGTGTCATGCAGCCGCTGATGATGTTCGTGTCGAACCTGAACTACGTGCTGGTGGCGGTCGTCGGCGGTCTGCGGGTCGCGTCCGGCGCGTTGTCGATCGGCGACGTCCAGGCGTTCATCCAGTACTCGCGGCAGTTCTCGATGCCGCTGACGCAGGTCGCGTCGATGGCGAACCTGGTGCAGTCCGGTGTCGCCTCGGCCGAGCGGATCTTCGAACTCCTGGACGCGGAGGAGCAGGAGGCGGATCCGGTGCCGGGCGAACGGCCGGCGGAGCTGCGCGGCCGGGTCGGGCTGGAGCACGTGTCCTTCCGGTACGACCCGGAGAAGCCGCTGATCGAGGACCTCTCGCTCGCGGTGGACCCCGGTCACACGGTGGCGATCGTCGGTCCGACGGGTGCGGGCAAGACCACGCTGGTCAACCTGCTGATGCGGTTCTACGACGTGTCGGGCGGCCGGATCACCCTCGACGGGGTCGACATCCGCAGGATGTCCCGGGACGAACTGCGGTCCGGGATCGGCATGGTGCTGCAGGACACCTGGCTGTTCGGCGGCACGATCGCGGAGAACATCGCGTACGGGGCGTCCAGGGAGGTCACCCGCGGGGAGATCGAGGAGGCGGCACGGGCGGCCCACGCCGACCGCTTCATCCGCACCCTGCCCGACGGGTACGACACCGTGATCGACGACGAGGGCACGGGCGTCAGCGCGGGTGAGAAGCAGCTCATCACCATCGCGCGGGCGTTCCTGTCCGACCCGACGATCCTGGTCCTGGACGAGGCGACCTCTTCGGTCGACACCCGGACCGAGGTGCTGATCCAGAAGGCGATGGCGAAGCTGGCCGCGGGGCGGACGTCGTTCGTGATCGCGCACCGGCTGTCGACGATCCGGGACGCGGACACGATCCTGGTCATGGAGAACGGGTCGATCGTGGAACAGGGCGCGCACGCGGAGCTGTTGGCGGCCGACGGTGCGTACGCCCGGCTGTACAAGGCCCAGTTCGCGCAGGCTGTGGCCGAGGTGGACTAGCCGCGCGGGGGCCGCCGGCCGGCGGCCCCCGTTCAGTCCAGGTAGCCCCTCAACTGATCCGCGAAGGCGTGGTCCCGGAGTTTGTTGAGGGTCTTGGACTCGATCTGCCGTATCCGCTCCCGGGTCACCCCGAAGAGCCGGCCTATCTCCTCCAGCGTGCGGGGCCGGCCGTCGATGAGGCCGTAGCGGAGCTGGACGACCTTCCGCTCCCGCTCGCCCAACGTGGACAGCACGGCCTCCAGATGCTCCCGGAGCAGCAGGAAGGCCGCCGACTCCACCGGGCTCGCCGCGTCGCCGTCCTCGATCAGGTCGCCGAGGGCCACGTCCTCCTCCTCGCCGACCGGGGCGTGCAGCGAGACCGGTTCCTGGGCCAGCCGCAGCACCTCGGAGACCCGCTCGGGCGGCAGTTCGAGGTGGGCGGCGACCTCCTCGGGCGTCGGCTCGTAGCCCCGCTCCTGCAGCATGCGCCGCTGGATCCGGACGACCCGGTTGATCAGCTCGACCACGTGCACCGGGACGCGGATGGTGCGGGCCTGGTCGGCCAGGGCCCGGGACATGGCCTGGCGGATCCACCAGGTGGCGTACGTCGAGAACTTGTAGCCGCGGGCGTAGTCGAACTTCTCCACCGCCCGGATCAGCCCGAGGTTGCCCTCCTGGACCAGGTCGAGCATGGTCAGGCCGCGGCCGACGTACCGCTTGGCGACGGACACGACGAGCCGCAGATTGGCCTCGATCAGCCGCCGCTTGGCCATCCGCCCCATGACGACCAGCCGGTCCAGGTCGAGGGTCAACTGGCTGTCCAGATCAGGGGCGTTGCCCAGCTTCTCCTCGGCGAACAGGCCGGCCTCGACGCGGCGGGCGAGTTCGACCTCCTCGGCGGCGGTGAGCAGCGGGATACGGCCGATCTCGCGCAGGTACTGGCGGAACAGATCGGCCGAGGGTCCGCCGGTGTCGGCCCGGGCCGAGACGGGCGTCTCGACGCGCTCGGCGGCCTCCAGCGGCTCGTCGGGCTCCTCGGACTCCTCCACGAGGGCCTCCGCCGGTGGTTCCGTGGGCTCGGCGGGCACCGCCTCCGGGTGGCGGGCGGCACGGCTCTGCGGGGGCACGGCCACGAGGACGTCCAGCTCCGCGTCCGGCTCGTCCGCGGTCGTACCGGTGTTACTGGTGGCACTGGTGGCGCTGTCGGTCTGGGTGAGGGTCTGGGTCTGCACGGGGGCGACCTCCAGGATGATCGCTGCTGAAGGTGTGCGGCAGCGGTTCTTCGGGAGCGGAGAGTCGACGGCCTGCGCTCCGAGGACTCGGGCACCGCACCCAGTGTGGGGTAAGACACATCCCCGCCACGAGGGGCTTGCGGTGACTTTTTGCGTCCGGTCCGTGACCGGGCGGTTATGCAGCTGGTTGGACTATGCGATTGGCAACTGCGGGCCACTGAACCGCGTGGCCTTGGGGAGGATGGAAGGCATGAGCGAGATCGAGGAGCTGCGGCGGGCGGACGTTCAGCTCATGCAGGCTCTGCGGCAGACACAGCTGGAGCACAGCAAGGTGCTGGAGGCGCACAGCAAGCTGCTCGGGGCCCTGGTATCGGGACAGGTGGCGATGATGGAGCAGCTCGGATCGCTCAGCGCGCATGTCGGAGCGATCACGAACCACCTCGGCATCGCTGCGCCCGACCAGTCCCCCGAGGACTGACAGCCCCGCGGAGGCGCCCCTACAGCGCCTCCGCGCCCCGCTCCCGCAGCGCCTGGTCGTACTGCTGCAGCACCCACATCTCGTTCTGTACGGCGGCCAGCTGGGCGGGGTCTCCGCCGGTGGCGAGGCGGGTCAGCTGGGACTGGATGTCGTGGATGCGGCGTTCGACGGCGCGGCGGCGGATCTGGACCAGGACCGTGCCGGCGTAGGTCTCGTCGACCGTGCGGCGCAGGATCGGCTCCACGGCCAGCTCGGTGACCATCGCGCGGACGGTGTCGTCGGGCGCGGCCTCGCGGACCCGGACCAGGTACTCCTGCGGGTCCTGGACGCCGTACTCCGCGCCGCCCGCCTCCGCGACCGCCTGGCGCACGGCCGCGTACGGCGGCGCGGTGAACTCGTCCACGCCGTAGGCGTCGAAGGCCGGGGAGACCAGTTCGGGGCGCTGGAGGGCGAGTTTGAGCAGTTCGCGTTCGGCGGCGTGGACCGGGTTGCGCAGGGTGAGGGCGGGGCCGGAGGCCGCCGGGCGCGGAGCCGTCGCCCACTGCTGGTCGGCAGCGCGTGGGCGGCCCTGCTGCTGCGCACCCTTGCCCTCCCGGGCCCAGCGGGCCAGCTGGGCCACCCGCCGGACCACGAACTGGGTGTCGAGGATGCCGAGCAGGCCGGCCAGTTCGACGGCGACCTCGTGCTGGGCACCGCTGTTCTTGATGCGGGCGACGATCGGCGCCGCCTCGTCCAGGGCGGCGGCCCGGCCCGCCGGGGTGTCCAGGTCGTAGCGGCTCACGACCTGCCGCAACGCGAACTCGAAGAGCGGGGTGCGGGGTTCGGCCAGGTCGGCAACCGCCTCGTCGCCCTTGGCGAGGCGCAGCTCGCAGGGGTCCATGCCGTCGGGCGCGATGGCGATGTAGGTCTCGGCGGCGAACTTCTGGTCGTCCTCGAAGGCGCGCAGAGCGGCCTTCTGTCCGGCCGCGTCGCCGTCGAAGGTGAAGATCACGCGAGCCGAGCCGTTGTCCATCAGCAGCCGGCGCAGGATCTTGATGTGCTCGCCGCCGAAGGCCGTACCGCAGGTCGCGATCGCGGTCGTCACACCGGCGAGGTGGCAGGCCATGACGTCGGTGTAGCCCTCGACCACGACCGCCCGGCTGGTCTTGGCGATGTGCTGCTTCGCCAGGTCGATGCCGTACAGGACCTGCGACTTCTTGTAGATCGCCGTCTCGGGCGTGTTCAGGTACTTCGGGCCGTTGTCCGACTCGTACAGCTTGCGGGCGCCGAAGCCGACGACCTCGCCGCCGATGTCCCGGATCGGCCACATCAGACGGCCCCGGAAGCGGTCGATGGGCCCGCGCCGGCCCTCCTGGGCGAGGCCGGAGAGGATCAGCTCCTTGTCGCTGAACCCCTTGCCGCGCAGGTAGCGGGTGAGGTGGTCCCAGCCCTGGGGGCTGTAGCCGACGCCGAAGTGGACGGCGGCGGCCTGGTCGAAGCCGCGCTCGGCGAGGAAGATCCGGCCGGTCTCGGCCTCGGAGCCGGTGGCGAGCTGCTCGGCGTACCACTGCGCGGCGATCTTGTGCGCCTCGACCAGGCGGATGCGCTCGCCGCGCTGGTGGGCCGGGTTGTACCCGCCCTCCTCGTAGCGCAGCGTGATGCCGGCCTGGGCGGCGAGGCGCTCCACCGCTTCCGAGAAGGAGAGGTGGTCCACCTTCATCACGAAGGTGATGGTGTCGCCGCCCTCCTGGCAGCCGAAGCAGTGGAAGAGTCCCTTGCTGGGGCTGACCTGGAAGGACGGCGACTTCTCGTCGTGGAACGGGCACAGGCCCTTGAGGTTGCCGCCGCCCGCGCTGCGCAGCTGGAGGTACTCGGAGACCACGGCGTCGATCGGGACCGCGTCCCGTACCGCCTTCACGTCCTCGTCGTTGATCCGTCCTGCCACGCGTGAATTCTACGGGGGTGGTGTGACAGTCCCGGTCGTCAGGAAGCCAGGCTGTCCAGCGGGACGTGCGGGTCGGCCAGGGCCTCCGTGTCCACCTGGGCCTTGGAACGGATCAGTTTCTGGATCTGCTCTGTGACATCCCACACGTTCACGTTCATCCCGGCCAGCACGCGTCCCTCCCTCACCCAGAACGCGATGAACTCCCGCTTCCCGGCGTCGCCCCGGATCACCACCTGGTCGTACGACCCGGCCGGGGCCCATCCGCTGTACTCCATGCCCAGGTCGTACTGGTCGGTGAAGAAGTAGGGCACACGGTCGTACGTCACGTCCTGGCCGAGCATCGATCGTGCCGCCGCCGGTCCGCCGTTCAGGGCGTTCGCCCAGTGCTCCACCCGGACGCTCGTCCCGAAGAGGTCGAACGGGAAGGACGCCACGTCACCTGCCGCGTAGATGTCCGGGTCGGACGTCCGCAGCCGCTCGTCGACGACGATCCCGCCGCCGTGCGCCCGGTCGGCGATCTCCAGGCCCGCCGCCTCCGCGAGACCGACGCGGGGCGCGGCGCCGATCGCGGCGAGGACGTCGTGCGCCGGGTGCTCCTCGCCGTCGTCGGTGCGGACCGCGAGGACCATGCCGTCCTGGCCGACGATCTCGGTGAGCTCCCGCCCGAAGTGGAAGCGGACGCCGTGCTCGCGGTGCAGCTCCGCGAAGACCCCGCCCAGCTCGGGGCCGAGGACGCCGTGCAGCGGGGTCGGCCCGTGCTCGATCACGGTGACCTCCGCGCCGTACTCGCGGGCCGCCGCCGCGACCTCCAGGCCGATCCAGCCGGCGCCCGCGATCACCAGGTGCCCGTTGTCCCGGCCGAGGGCGGTGAGGACGCCTTTGAGCCGCTCGGCGTGCGCGAGCCGGCGCAGATGGTGCACGCCCGCCAGGCCGGTGCCCGGGATGTCCAGCCGGCGCGGCTCGGCGCCGGTGACGAGCAGCAGCTTGTCGTAGCGGACGAGGGTGCCGTCGTCGCCGAAGCGGACCGTCTTCGCACTGCGGTCGACGCGGTCCACGAACTGGCCGAGGTGCAGCTCGATGTCGTTCTGCGCGTACCAGGCCGGTTCGTGCACGAAGACGCTGTCGCGCTCCTCCTTGCCGAGCAGATAGCCCTTGGACAGCGGCGGTCGCTCGTAGGGGTGGTCGCGCTCGTCACTGATCAGTATCACCCGGCCGGTGAAGCCCTCCGCCCGGAGCGTCTCGGCCGCCTTCGCGCCGGCGAGACCGCCCCCCACGATGACGAATGTCTGATCCGCGTCGACCACTTGATGCCTCCTCGTAAGGGTGCCGCCACATGCGAGCGTCCCGCACACGCCGTGCTGCGGGAAGAGGGAGTGACCCGATCAGGCCACGGACGGTCATGTTCCACTCACATATGCCCCGTAAGTCTCGCGTGCAGCGAGCGCGCGGAGGCGTCGGTGAGCGAGGCGATCTGGTCGACGATCACCCGCTTGCGTGCGTGGTCGTCGCCTGCCCCGTCGAACAGTGCCCGAAACTGGGGATCCAGCCCGTCCGGCGCGCGGGCGGTCAGCGCCTCCGCCAGCTCCGCCACGACGACCCGCTGGTCCGCGCGCAGCCGCTCCTGCTCGGCGCGCTGCATCACATACCGGTCCGCGACCGCCTTGAGCACCGCGCACTCCATGCGGGCCTCGCGGGGTACGACGAGTTCGGCGTCGTAGCGGGTGAGCCGGCCGGTGCCGTACGCGGCGCGGGTGGCGCCCTCGGCGGCCAGGCAGAACCGGCCGATGAGCTGGCTGGTGGCGTCCTTCAGCCGGGCCTGGGCGACCGCGGTGCCGTCGTAGCCGTGCGGCCACCACTCCTCGTCCTGGAGCCGGTCGAGGGCGGCGGAGAGTTCTTCCGGATCGGTTGCGGCGGGGACGTACCGGCCGACGGCGACCTCGAACACCGCCTGCCGCTCGGGTTCGGCGTGCAGGCAGTTGGGGTCGATGTGTCCGGCGTGCAGGCCGTCCTCGACGTCGTGCACCGAGTACGCCACGTCGTCCGACCAGTCCATGACCTGGGCCTCGAAGCAGGTGCGGGTCCCGGGGGCGTGTGCTCTGACCCAGTCGAACACCGGGCGGTCGTCCTCGTACACGCCGAACTTCCTCGACGCCGGGTCGGTGGGGTGGGCGCCGCGGGGCCAGGGGTACTTCGTGGCGGCGTCCAGGGTGGCGCGGGTGAGGTTGAGGCCGACCGAGCCCTCCGGGGTGAACCGCTTGGGCTCGATGCGGGTGAGGAGTCTGAGTGACTGGGCGTTGCCCTCGAAACCGCCGATGTCGTCCGCGAAGGCGTTCAGGGCCTGTTCGCCGTTGTGCCCGAAGGGCGGGTGACCGAGGTCGTGGGCCAGACAGGCGGCCTCCACCAGGTCGGGGTCACAGCCGAGGGCCGCGCCCAGCTCCCGGCCCACCTGGGCGCATTCGAGCGAGTGGGTGAGCCTGGTTCTGGGGCTGGCGTCCCACACCTGGCTGTGGGCTCCCGGGGTGACGACCTGGGTCTTGCCGGCGAGGCGTCGCAGGGCGGCGGAGTGGAGGATGCGGGCGCGGTCGCGTTGGAAGGCGGTGCGGCCGGGGCGTTTGTCGGGTTCGGGGGCGTAACGCTCCGCTGAGGTCGGGTCGTACGTTCCGTTGGGTGCGGTGCCTTCCATGATTCGACAGTAAGCGTCGGCACTGACAAAAGGGCGGTGCCGGGCGCCTGCTCGTCCGCCGGGTTGCCTCTCAGGCCGAGACCAGTTCCGCTTTCAGGCCGAGACCAGTTCCGCCTGCCGCGTCACCCGTGCCTCGTCGTACCGGTGCAGGACCAACCGGGCCATGGCCGGGTGCGCGCCCAGTGGGGCCGAGGCCATCCACGGTGCCGCCTGCGCGCACTGCGTCGCGAAACGCCCCGGAGCCGTGAAGTACGACGCGATCGCCACCCGGTGCCGGCCCCTCGCCGTCAGGGCCCGTATCGCCGTCGGGACCGTCGGGGTCGCCGCCGAGGCGTAGGCCGGGACGACCGGCACGCCCAGCCGGTCCGCCAGGAGCCGGGCCGTGCGGCGGGTGTCGGTGGCCGAGTCGGGGTCGCGGGAGCCGGCCGCGGCCAGCACGACCGCGCTCGCACGGCGGGTGGCCGGGTCCATGACCGTGGGCCAGCCGGCCTCGAGCAGCCGGTCGAGGAGGGTCTCCACCAGGAGCGGGTGCGGGCCGAGCGGAGCGGCGAGGCGGGTGGGGGCCGGTGCGGCGGCAGCCATCTCGGGGATGTCCTGCTTGACGTGGTAGCCGCGGGAGAGGAGCAGCGGCACCAGGACGGCGGGGGTGTCGCCGAGCGCGGCGAGGGTGTCCGGGAGCAGGGGGGCGTTCAGCTCGATGTGGCCCAGGTGGACGGGGAGGCCGGGGCGCAGCTCGCGTACCCGGTCCGCCAGCGTCCGTACGGTCTCCAGCGCGCGCGGGTCGCGGCTGCCGTGGGCGACCAGGACGAGGGCGGGCGGGGCGGTGCGACGGTGGCCGAGCGGGGAGACCAGCCGGAGCCGGCCGGCGAGCTGGCTGCCGATGCTGTTCATGAGGTGCGCCGTGCTGTCGAGGTCGACGCGGGGCTCGGAGCGGGGAGGATGCGACGCCGTCATGCAAGGATCCTGACGGCGCCAGGTTGCGTGGCCGTTGCCGGGCCGTCACGAGCGTTTTCCGCTGCTTCACCTCGTACGGACGCTCGATGTGAGGCGAACCGGACGGCCGCCGGTGGCGTCCTCCATGGTCGGAACCGGTCGGAACCGATCCCTGGGGGCCCTATGAAGATCCGTCGACCGCGGCTGCCGCGCACCCGCACGGGCCGGCGGCGGCTGGTGCAGGCCGTGATGGCCGGGTGTGTGCTGGCGCTGCTGCCGGTGACCTGGCTGTTCGTGTCCACGGCGGACCGGCTGCGTACGACGGCGGACGCCCCGCGGACGCAGGTCGCCATGGTGTTCGGGGCCGGACTGTGGAACGGGGAGCCGTCGCCGTACCTCGCGCACCGGCTGGACGCGGCGGCGGAACTGTACCGGGCGGGGCGGGTCAAGGTCGTCCTGGTCACCGGGGACAACAGCCGCACGGACTACGACGAGCCCGACGCCATGCGTGCCTACCTCACGGAACACGGGGTGCCGGGCGACCGGATCGTCAGGGACTACGCCGGGTTCGACACCTGGGACTCCTGTGTGCGGGCCAGGAAGATCTTCGGCGTGGACCGGGCGGTGCTGATCAGCCAGGGCTTCCACATCCGGCGCGCGGTGGCGCTGTGCGAGTCGGCGGGCATCGACTCCTACGGCGTCGGGGTGGCCGACAAGCACGACGTGACCTGGTACTACGGCGGGACGCGCGAGGTGTTCGCGGCGGGCAAGGCGGTGCTGGACGCGGTGTTCCACCCGGATCCCACGTTCCTCGGGCCACGGGAGAACGGGGTCACCAAGGCGCTGGCGGGAGCGCGGGACTGAGCATGGAGATCACGGACCTGACGCCCGCCGAGCGCCGGGTGTGGGACGCCTTCCCGCTCGGCGAGGGGGTCGACTTCCGCTAGGGCGAGGACGAGGACCCCGCGCAGGGCGACTCATGGGGTCCCGAGCGGACGCTGCGGGCGGACGTGCTGCGGGAGCTGCTGCTGGACGGCCCGGTGCGGGAGGGCCGGATCGCCGGTCTGAAGGTGTGGGGCGCGCGCATCACCGGGCGGCTGGAACTCAGGTACGGCACCGTCGGCCATCCGGTCCGGCTGCGTTTCTGCCACTTCGAGGAGGCGCCCGAGCTGTACGCGGCGAAGGTCGTCGCACTGGTCCTGAGCGACTCGGTGCTGCCGGGGCTGACGGCCGCGAACCTGCGCGCCGAAGGGGTCGTGCGGATCACCTGCTGCCGGATCACGGGGCCGGTACGGCTTCAGGGCGCGAAGCTCTCCGGGGCGCTCTTCGCGAACGGTGCGCACCTCGGCAGGCCCGGCGAGGTCCCCGAGGAGGCCGTGCTCCAGCTCGGCCACACCGAGGTGGGCACGGACGTGTGGGCCCCGGGGCTGGTCGCACATGGCGAGGTGCACTTGAACGGGGCGGTCGTCCGCAATCAGGTGAACCTCAACGACGCGGAGCTGAACGCCCCCGGAGGGACCGCTCTGCACGCCGAGGTGCTGGCGGTCGGCACCGATCTGCACGCCATGCGGCTGCGGGCGCGTGGCCGGATCAACCTGGGCGGTGCCCGGATCCCCCGCTCGCTCAACCTCGCCCACGCCCGGCTGTCCAACCCCGGCGGCCGGGCCCTGCGCGCGAGCAGCGGTGTCATCGGCGAGCTGTGGCTTCGCGACGCCGCGCCCATCGAGGGATCCGTCAATCTGCGCCGCGCCCAACTCGACCTGTTGCATGTGCCTCCCGAGGTGTGGCCCGGGCAGGTCCAGCTCGACGGGCTCGGCTACCGCGTCCTGACCCCGCACCTCCCGGCCGAGCAGCGTCTTCCCCTGCTGGAACGCGAGCCGGACGGCTACCTCCCCCAGCCCTACGAGCAGCTCACCACGGCCTACCGCACGGTCGGCGACGAGGCCGCCGCGCGCACCGTGCAGCTGGCCAAGCTCCGCCGCCACCGCCGTACCCTGCCGCCGTACGCCCGGCTGTGGGGGTGGCTCCAGGACACGGCCGTCGGCTACGGCTTCCGCCCGATGCGGGCCGCGGGCTGGCTGCTGCTCCTGCTGTGCACCGGCACGCTCGCCTTCGCACTGCACCATCCGCCCGCGCTCAAGCCGTCCGAGGCGCCCGCGTTCAACCCGCTCTTCTACACGCTCGACCTGCTGCTGCCGATCATCGACTTCGGCCAGGAGGCGGCGTACGCGCCGCGCGGGTGGTACCAGTGGCTGTCGTATCTGCTGATCGTCACCGGCTGGGTGCTGGCGACGACGATCGCGGCGGGTGTCAGCCGCTCGCTGAGCCGGCAGTAGGGACCTCACGGCGTCACCGGCCCGGCGGGGAGGTCGCCGTGCCGGGCGTGTAACGGGAAGCGGTCGGGGCCGTAACACGCCCGCCGCACGCTGGCGGCATGGAACCGATCGCCTCGACGCCCACCCACTGCCCGTACTGCGCCCTGCAGTGCGGGATGAACGTCACGCCCCTGCCGCAGGGGGGCGCCCGGGTGACCGAACGGACGGACTTCCCGGTGAACCGGGGCGCGCTGTGCGGCAAGGGCCGTACGGCGGCCGAGGTGCTGTCGCCGGGGGTGCGGCTGACCTCGCCGCTGGTGCGGTCCGGGGGCCGGCTGGTCGAGGCGGGCTGGGCGCAGGCGCTGGACCTGATCGCCGAGCGGCTCGGGAGCACGCGGCAGGAATACGGCGCGGACGCGCTGGGCGTGTTCGGCGGGGGCGGGCTGACGAACGAGAAGGCGTACGCGCTCGGGAAGTTCGCCCGGGTGGTGCTCGGCACCTCGCAGATCGACTACAACGGCCGGTTCTGCATGTCGTCGGCCGCGGCGGCGGGCACGAAGGCGTTCGGTCTGGACCGCGGCCTGCCCTTCCCCCTGGAGGACATACCGAAGAGCGGGTGCGTGATCCTCGTCGGTTCGAACCTGGCGGAGACCATGCCGCCGTCGCTCCGCTTCTTCACCGAACTGCGGGAGAACGGCGGCACGTTGATCGTCGTGGACCCCCGCCGGACGAGGACGGCCGAGCAGGCGGACCTGCACCTGGCCCCCCGCCCCGGCACCGATCTCGCCCTGGCCCTCGGCCTGCTGCACCTG
Organism: Streptomyces sp. NPDC001852; assembly: GCF_042891825.1. Lineage (NCBI taxonomy): Bacteria > Bacillati > Actinomycetota > Actinomycetes > Kitasatosporales > Streptomycetaceae > Streptomyces > Streptomyces sp. NPDC001852. Next base: position 139,267 of record NZ_JBIATN010000010.1, on the reverse strand, counting down.
GTGGTGGCGGAGGGGCGGACGGACGAGGAGTACATCCGGGACCGGACCACCGGCTGGGAGCAGGCGCGGGCGGTGGCGATGGCGCACTGGCCGGAGCACGTGGAGCGGATCACGGGGGTGTCCGTTCCGCAACTCCGGGAGGCCGTACGGCTGTTCTGCGAGCCGGACAGCGCGATGGTGCTCACGGCCCGCGGGCCGGAGCAGCAGTCCAAGGGCACGGACACGGTGGGCGCGTGGATCAACCTGTGCCTGGCGACCGGCCGGGCGGGCCGCCCGCTGTCCGGGTACGGCTGCCTCACCGGGCAGGGCAACGGGCAGGGCGGCCGCGAACACGGCCAGAAGGCGGACCAGTTGCCCGGCTACCGCAAGCTGGACGACCCGGCGGCGCGGGCGCACGTGGCGGGCGTGTGGGGCGTGGACCCGGACACCCTGCCCGGTCCCGGACGCAGCGCGTACGAGCTCCTCGACGCCCTCGGCACGGACATCCGGGCGCTGCTGCTGATGGGTTCCAACCCGGTGGTGTCGGCGCCGCGCGCGGCGCACATCGAGGAGCGGGTCAGGTCCCTCGATTTCCTGGCCGTCTGTGACGTCGTCCGGTCGGAGACCGCCGAGCTGGCGGACGTGGTCCTGCCGGTGACGCAGTGGGCGGAGGAGACGGGCACGACGACCAGCCTGGAGGGCAGGGTCCTGCTGCGCCGCCAGGCCGTCACCCCGCCGCCCGGGGTCCGCAGCGACCTGTACGTCCTGCACGAGCTGGCGGCCCGGCTGGGGGCGGAGAAGGGCTTCCCGACCGACGCCGAGGAGGTCTTCGACGAACTCCGCCGGGCGAGCGCGGGCGGCCCGGCGGACTACTCCGGGATCACCTACCGGCGCCTGGCGCAGGAGAGCGGGGTGTTCTGGCCGTGCCCGCAGGGCACGGACGGGGAGATCCACCCCGGCACCCCCCGCCTCTTCCAGGACCGCTTCGCCACTCCCGACGGCCGGGCCCGGTTCGTGGCCGTGGCGCACCGGGCGACGGCGGAGGAGCCCGACACCGAGTACCCGCTGCTGCTGACCACCGGCCGGGTGGTGTCCCAGTACCAGTCGGGGGCGCAGACCCGGCGTGTGGCGGAACTGAACGCGGCCGCGCCCGGCCCGTTCGTGGAGCTGCATCCGCGCCTCGCGGCCCGTATCGGCGCCGCCGAGGGCGATCCGGTGGCCGTGACCTCCCGCCGGGGCCGGGCCACCGCGCCCGCCCGGATCACCTCCGCCATCCGCCCGGACACCGTCTTCATGCCGTTCCACTGGCCGGGCGAGGGTCGCGCCAACACCCTCACCAACCCGGCCCTCGACCCCACCTCCCGGATGCCGGAGTTCAAGTCGTGCGCGGTGCGGGTGGAGGTCGTGGGGAATTAGGAAATCGGCAGACCGTTACGATCTCTCCCCGTAAGAGAAATACACGCCACCTTCCAGTTCCGATCACTCGTCACCAGCCACAACCCCGCTGTCCTAAGGTGATCAGCGTGAAGCTCCGGTACAACTTCCGCGTGTACCCGAGCGCCTCCCAGCGCGAGCAATTGGCGAGGGCGTTCGGGTGCGCCCGTGCCGTATGGAACGATGCGCTGCGCCTGAGTCGCGACGCCTATGACAAGGGGCTGCCGCGTCCAAGTACGACCGAGCTGTCCAGGCAGGTCATCACACAGGCCAAGAGGACTCCACAACGAGCCTGGCTCAGCGAGGTGTCAGCAGTGGTACTCCAGCAATCTCTGCGGGACCTCGACATGGCGTACGGTAACTTCTTCGCCTCCAAGAGCGGCACCCGTAAGGGCCCATCGGTGGGCCCGCCGAAGATGAAGAAGAAGACGGCCCGGCAAGCCATTCGGTTCACCGCGAACGCCCGTTGGTCCATCACTAAGAGCGGCACACTTCGGCTTCCGAAGGTAGGTGAGATCAAGCTGCGCTGGTCCCGCAAGCTGCCCTCCGAGCCGTCATCGGTGACGATCATCAAAGACCCGGCCGGCCGGTACTTCGCCTCCTTCGTGGTCGAGGTCGCGGCCGAGCCTCTACCAGAACTGAACACGGAGGAGACGGACACCGGGATCGACCTAGGCCTGTCCTCCTACGCAGTGCTACGCGGCCGGAAGATCACCTCCCCGAAGTTCTTCCGTCGCCAAGAACGCAAACTCAAGCGCGCACAACGCAAGGTGTCCCGCCGAAAGAAAGGATCGAACAACCGGCGCAAGGCCCTGCGCACGGTGGCGAAGATTCATGCCCGCATCGCCGACCAGCGACGCGACTTCATCGAGCAGGAAACCACCCGCATCGTCCGCGAGAGCCAAGCGGTCTCTGCGGAGGACCTGAACGTGAAGGGCATGGCCACCCGGCACGGCAGGCTCGGCAAGAGCGTACAAGATCAATCCCTCGGCAGGTTCGTCCGTACGCTGGAGGCCAAGTGCGAACGGTATGGACGGACCTTCCTCAAGGTTGACCGATGGTTCCCTTCCACCCAACTGCGCTCGAACCCGAGATGCGGGTGCCTCACAGGACCCAAGGGACGGAAGGCGCTTCACGTCCGCGTCTGGACCTGCACGGAGTGCGGTACCAGACACGACCGCGACGAGAATGCCGAGGCCAACCTACGCGCCGCTGGACGGAAACGTGTCGCTGAGACGCGGCACGAGGCGGAGCGTCAAAATGCCTGTGGAGAGCACGTCAGACCTCGCAAGCCGAGGCAGCGCTCGAAGAAGCAGGAACCCACCCGAAGCCACACCGCAGCACGCGGCGGGGCAGGCGGGAATCACCCACACCTGTAGGGGTGAGGACGTCAAGAGCACAACACGCTGCTTGGCATCAACGCGCCTGATGCCCACATTGCTGGACTGATCAGCGCCTGCCCCAGTCCCCGCCCTCGATCGGCCTGCCCTGGTCCCGCAGCCGGGCTACCACGCGCGGTGCGGCCAGGTACACCCAACCCCGGGACGTGGTGCCGTCGGTGCGTACGACGTCCCGGGCGACGCGCTCATACAGGTTGCGCAGATCGCCCGGCGTGTACTCCTCCAGCCGGTCGAGGACGGCGACTAGCTCCTCGTACGCCTCCGGCTGGCAGGTCACCAGCTCGCCGCGCACCTCTCCCCCAGGCTCGTCGACGGCATAGGGGTAGCCAGGTCCGTCGTACAGCACGGCACCAGGGAGTCGGGCCGGTTCCTCCGACGCGGTGCGGCCCCGCAGGAACAGGTCGTGGTTGGCCTCGCCGGGGCGGAGGGTGCCGTAGACGAAGAAGGGCAGGGGGGTGCCGGGCCCCCGGGGCTCCTCGGTGATCACGGGAACGATTCTCCACCCCCTTCGGCTCCTCACACATCTCCATGAAGGAACTATGGACATGACATGTCATGGCTCCTTAAATCTCTGGGGACATCAGCGCCGCCCCCACGCCTGGCCGGGCGCTTCCCCGAGGAGACCGATGAGCCGGATACGCCAGCACGTCCGAGGATCCCGTCGTCTCACCACCACCGCCGGCGTCGCCGTCACCACCGCGACCCTGCTGACCATGGCCCTCTCCCCCGCCGCCCACGCCGACGCCGGACCGACCCGGGCCACCGCGGTCCAGAACGCGGCGTCGGCGCTCCTGGCCCACGCCGCGAGCCTGGGCCTGACCTCCGCCGAGGGCACCAGCGTCCGCGACGTGATCGTGGACAAGGACGGCACCCAGCACGTCCGCTACGACCGCACCTACCACGGACTGCCCGTGCTGGGCGGCGACTTCGTGGTCCACATGGCCCCGGACGGCGCCTACCGCAGCGCGAACCGCGCGACCCGCAGCACCATATCCCTCGCCTCGATCCTCCCCGAGATACCGGCCCCCAAGGCCGCCGACCTCGCCGTGAACGCCCTGCGCGCCGTCCACCTCGGCAACACGCTGAAGCAGGTCAAGGCCAAGCCCGAGCTGATCGTCGACGCCCTGCACGGCACGCCGAAGCTCGCCTGGCGCACCAACGCGGCCGGCCTGGACTCGCTCGGCAACCCGGTCGCCCGGACCGTGCTGACCGACGCCCGCACCGGCCACCAGATCGACGCCTGGGACAGCATCGAGACCGCCGCCGGCGACGGCACGTCGCTGTACAGCGGGACGGTGCCGCTGGAGACGACCCAGTCGGGATCGTCGTACCAGCTCAAGGACCCGACGCGCGGCAACACCTACACCGGTGACGCCGAGGGCAAGACGGACCTGTGCTTCTTCGGCATCTGCTTCAGCCGGGCGCCCGCCGACCTGTTCACCGACGCCGACAACCACTGGGGCAGCGGCACCACCTCCGACCGCGCCTCGGCCGCCGTCGACGCCCAGTACGGCACCAACATGACCTGGGACTACTACAAGAACGTCCAGGGCCGCAACGGCATCGCGGGCGACGGCAAGGGGTCGTACAACCGCGTCCACTACGGCAGCAGCTACAACAACGCCTTCTGGGACGACAGCTGCTTCTGCATGACGTACGGCGACGGCGACGGAACCACCTTCGGGCCGCTGGTGGCGCTGGACGTGGCAGGCCACGAGATGACGCACGGCGTGACGTCCAAGACCGCCGCGCTGACCTACTCCGGCGAGTCCGGCGGGCTCAACGAGGCCACCTCGGACATCCTCGGCACGATGGTGGAGTGGTACGCGAACAACCCGTCCGACCCCGGTGACTACCTCATCGGCGAGAAGATCGTGAAGCCCGGCTTCGGCCACACCGCCCTGCGCTACATGGACAAGCCGTCGAAGGACGGCAACTCGGCGGACTACTGGAGCAGTTCGGTCGGCAACCTCGACGTCCACTACTCCTCCGGCGTCGCCAACCACTTCGCCTATCTGCTGGCGGAGGGCAGCGGCCCGAAGACCATCAACGGCGTCAGCTACGACTCCCCCACGTACAACGGCTCCACGGTCACCGGCATCGGCCGGGACAAGGTCGGCAAGATCTGGTACCGGGCGCTGACGGTCTACATGACCTCCTCGACGAACTACGCGGGGGCCCGCACGGCGACCCTGAACGCCGCCAAGGACCTGTACGGCGCGGGCAGCACGGAGTACAACGCGGTGGCGGCGGCGTGGAGCGCGGTCAACGTGAACTGACTGAACCTGCTGTCAGGCAGGTTGCGCGGCCGCCCTGGTCATCGGTCCGGGGCGGCCGCACCGGCGGTTGGGGCCTGTCCGGGAGCGCCCCCCTAGGGCGTCGGCAGGCTCCATTCCCCCGAATGGCCGGGCGGGAGTGCGAGATCACGCCGGACAGCCGCGTAGTACCCCTCCCGCGCGGCGCGCTGCTGGGCAAGCATGACCGACCAGGTCTCGGGGCTGTGGGTCCGGTCCCGCACGAACTGTTCCATGGCCATGACCGTGACGACCCATTCGCGCGCCTTCCCCACCACGTCGGGGCTGCCGAGCATGAGCAGCGCCTCGCCGGCCGGGTCCCGGGCGTCTGCCGCACCGGCCATGTGGGGAGCGGCCTCCTCGGGCGACAAGGGATGCGGGTGAGGATCATTACCCAGGTGGGCCGCGATCCGATAGGTCAGGGTGACGGACTGCTTGAGCAGTCTCGCGTAGTCGGCGTAGACCGTCAGCCGGCGCTCCTCCCAACGAGCCGCCTGCTCGCGACGGAAGCGCGCCTGATCGCCACGAGTGATCGCCAAGTAGGAGCCGATGGCGCCGATGACGACCCCGACCAGCGCAGGCAGTTGTTGTATGAACGCGGACATGGCGACAAGCTATCGGCCGGACGGCGGCGCGGTGGCGGAGGTGCCGCTGTCGGCGGCGGCCGTCGAGCCGTGCCCCGCTGCGGCTGACGTACCGTCACCCGTTCATCGCCTCACATCGCTCCATTCGTGTGCTTTTCACACCCGCTCTTTCTGTGCTCCCGGGGCACGCCTGTGACCTGCCCGAACCCGGCGGGAGCTAGGCCGTGTGGGGGCCCGGAGCGACACCCGTTCACCGTATTCCTGACGGGATCTCAAGGAGCGGAACGCCCCGACTGCGACTTACCTCGGTAACGAACAGGCCGAGACACGAGCCCCGGGAGGCACCATGCGACGCACCGGCCGTCTGCTGACCGGTACCGCGCTCGTCGTGGTGGCCGCGGCACCCGCCTGGGCCGGCACCGGCAGCCTGGACGTGTACCCCTCCAGCGTGGCGCCGGGCGGCCAGGTCACGGTGAACACCGGCGCGTGCGGCGACAGGGGCTCGGCGGCCGGGGACGCGAGCGCGGTCGGCTCCGGAGTCTTCACGCTGGCGCCCAGCTCGCACAACGGCGAGGCGATCGGGCAGTTCCAGGTGCCGGAGAGCGCGCAGCCGGGGACGTACGAGATCGTCGCCAAGTGTGCCGAGGGCGGCCGGCAGGTGACCGGCGACCTGGTGGTGGCGTTGAGCGCGGCGCACGAGCAGGTGCAGCCGCGGGGAAGTGTGAAGACGGGGGTCGGCGGCGCACTCGGCGCCGACCCCGTGCGGACCGCGGCGGGTGTGGCGGCGCTGGCCGTCGCCGCCGCGGGCGGTACCTGGCTCCTGCATCGCCGGGCGAGAGGCGACGGGATCTGACGGACACCCTCCGCTGTCCGTCACTCGGTACCGCCACATCCCGCCCCCTCCGGGTCCGATGCCCCTCGCGGCCCGGAGGGGGAGGGGATCGACGAGGCCGGCCTTCGGGGACCCGCCCCGGGCCGTCGGGGATCCGCCCCGGGTCTCCGGGGATCTGTCCCCGGTGTTCCGGGTACGCCCCCGGCGACCGGGGGTTCGCCCCCGGCTCAGGGGGTCCGGCTCCGGCTCACGGGGCCGGCCTCCGGCTTTACGGGGTCGCCCCCGGCTCACGGGGCCGGCCTCCGGCTTTACGGGGTCGCCCCCGGCTCACGGGGTCCGACTCCGGCTTTACGGGAACGGCCCCCGGCACACGGGGTCCGACTCCGGCATTACGGGGAACGGCCCCCGGCACACGGGGTCCGACTCCGGCATTACGGGGAACGGCCCCCGGCACACGGGGTCCGACTCCGGCATTACGGGGTACGGCCCCGGCTGTACGGGGTACGGCCTCCGGTCTTCGGGGTCCGCCCCGGGAGAGGCTTCGCATGCGCACCAGAACCAGGCGCGACGGGCGCGCCAGGCTCGGCGACACCGCGATAGCCGCGGTCACCGTCGTGGCCCTCGGCTCCGGGGTGTGGCTGCTCGGCGGCGGCGCCGGGACGCACACGCCGCCACAGCCCGCCGTGGCCGAGGGACGCCCGGACCAGCGGGACGAGCGGCTCGCGGCGCCCGCCCTCGTCCCCTCCACCCCCACCCGTATCCGCATCCCCGCGATCCGCGTGGACGCCCCGCTGATGGGCCTGGCCCTCACCCGCTCCGGCAGCCTGGACGTACCCCCGGCCCAGAACAAGAACCTGGCCGGCTGGTACGAGGCAGGCACCATACCCGGCGAGACGGGCACCGCGATCGTCGCCGGCCATGTCGACAACGCCGAGGGTCCCGCGGTCTTCTACGACCTGGGCGCACTGAAACGGGGCGCCCGCATCGAGGTGGACCGCCGGGACGGCTCCGTGGCCTTGTTCACCGTGGACGCGGTGGAGGTGTACGCGGCGCACGACTTCCCCGACGAGAAGGTCTACGGCGCGGCGCCCCGCCCCGAGCTCCGCGTCATCACCTGCGGCGGCGGCTACTCGAAGGCCACCGGCTACCAGGGCAACGTGGTGGTGTTCGCGCATCTGACCGGCAGCCGCGGCTGAGCCCCGGCCCGGCCTCACAGCCCGCCCCCGCCCCCGCACGGACCCCTCACACGCCCTGCACGGTGTCGCTGAGGGCAGCGTTCCTCACGGGAAACAGATGTGATGCGGCCGGGTAACGTCCACGCCGCACGCTCAGGGGCATGACCTCGAATACGCGTGTGGTGGTGATCGGCGCCGGCCTCGCGGGCGTACGGCTCGCCCGGCGGCTCGGCGAGCTGGGCATGCCCGCACTGCTCGTCGGCGAGGAGGAGCACCCGCCGTACAACCGGGTGCTGCTCGCCGAGGTGCTGGCCGGGCGGTACGCCCCCGAGGTGATCGGCCTGCCGGCGCCCGAGAGCCTGCTGCGCGCCCGGGTCACCGGCATCGACCGGGGCGCCCGGACCCTCGAGTGCGCCGACGGCTCCTCGATCGCATACGACACGCTGGTGCTCGCCACCGGGTCCAATCCCGTGCTGCCGCCGCTGCGCGGTCTGTTCACCGCGGACCACCAACTCCCCGAGGGCGTCCACGCGTTCCGCACGATGGACGACTGTCTGGGGCTGGCCAAGGCGGTCCGGCCGGGGGTGCGCGCGGTCGTCGTCGGCGGCGGGCTGCTCGGCGTCTCCGCCGCCCGCGCGCTCGCCGTGCGCGGTGCCCAGGTAGTCCTCGCCCAGCAGTCCGAGCGGCTCATGGAACGCCAGCTCGACCCGGACGCCTCGCGGCTGGTGCTGCGGCACCTCACCGACCTGGGCGTCGAGGTGCACACCGAGTGCCGGGTGCGGGACGTGCGCTCGGTCGCGGGCGCGGTCCGCTCGGTGGAGATGGCCGACGGGTACGCCCTCGACGCCGATCTCGTCGCCCTCGCCTGCGGGGTACGGCCGCGCACCAAACTCGCCGAACAGGCCGGTCTCGCCGTGCACAAGGGCATCCTCGTCGACGACGAACTGCGCACCTCCGACCCGCACATCCACGCCGTCGGCGACTGCGTCCAGCACGACGGCACGGTCTACGGCCTGGCCGTACCGGCGCTCGAACAGGCCGACGCGCTCGCCGAACTGCTCGCGGGCGACCCCGCGGCCCGGTACTGCGGCACCCGTTCCCTGACCCGGCTGACCCTCAACGGCCCGGGTTCCCCCCTCGACCTGGCCGCGTTCGGCGAGACCGAGGCGCGCCCCGGCGACGACGTCGTACGGCTCGCCGACGCCACCCGCGGCACCTACCGCAAGGTCGTCGTCCGTGACGACCGCCTGGTCGGCGGGGTCCTCGTCGGCGAACTCGGCACCGTCGGCGCGCTCGCTCGCGCCTGGGAGGGAGCAGAGCCGCTGCCCTCCGACGGCGGGCCCCTGCTCCACCTGCTCACCAATGATGGAGGCTCCTGATGACCACCGCCCTGGGGGCCACCCCCACGATCGTGCTCGTCGGCCACGGCATGGTCGGCCAGCGCTTCCTCGAAGCGCTGGCCGAGCGCGGCCTGACCGCCACGCACCGTGTGGTCGTGCTGTGCGAGGAGCCGCGTCCCGCGTACGACCGCGTCGCCCTCACCTCGTACTTCTCGGGCAAGACCCCTGAAGACCTCTCCATGACGGACATGGAGTTCATCGACACGCACGGCATCGAGCTGTACGTCGGAGACCCCGCGGAGACGGTCGACCGGGAGGCGAAGAAGGTCACGGCCAGGTCCGGCCGGGTCTTCGCGTACGACACCCTCGTCCTCGCCACCGGCTCCTACCCCTTCGTGCCGCCGGTCCCGAACAAGGACGCCGAGGGCTGTTTCGTCTACCGCACGATCGAGGACCTCCTCGCCATCGAGGAGTACGCGAGGACGAGGGCGACGACCGGCGCCGTCGTCGGCGGCGGTCTGCTCGGCCTGGAGGCCGCCGGTGCCCTGAAGGGGCTCGGACTGACCGCGCACATCGTGGAGTTCGCGCCGCGCCTGATGCCGGTGCAGGTGGACGAGGGCGGTGGCGCGGCGCTGCTGCGGACCATCGAGGGCATGGGCCTGAGCGTGCACACGGGCGTGGGCACGCAGGAGATCGTCACGGACGCCTCCGGCGCGGTCACCGGCATGAAGCTGTCCGACGGCTCCGAACTCCCCACCGACATGGTGGTGTTCAGCGCCGGTGTCCGCCCCCGCGACCAGCTGGCCCGCGACTGCGGCCTCGCGGTCGGCGAGCGCGGCGGCATCACCGTCGACGAGCAGTGCCGTACGGTCACCGACCCGCACGTGTTCGCGATCGGCGAGTGCGCGCTGGCGGCGGACGGCCGGGTGTACGGCCTGGTCGCGCCCGGCTACGAGCAGGCGGAGACGGCCGCTGCCACCATCGCCTCCGACGAGGCCTCCTTCACCGGCGCCGACCTGTCCACCAAGCTGAAGCTGCTCGGCGTCGACGTGGCGTCCTTCGGCGACGCGCACGGCACCACCGAGGACTGCCTGGACGTCGTCTACTCCGACTCCCGCGCCGGCCTGTACAAGAAGCTCGTCATCGGCCCGGACGGCACGCTGCTCGGCGGCGTCCTGGTCGGCGACGCGGAGGCGTACGGCACCCTGCGCGCCCTGACCGGTTCGGTGCCGCCCGTCTCCCCCGAGTCGCTCGTCCTGCCCGCCGGAGCCGGCTCGGGGGCCCAGCTCGGCCCGTCCGCCCTGCCGGACGAGGCGGTCGTCTGCTCCTGCCACAACGTCAGCAAGGGCACGATCCGCGGCGCGGTGACGGAGCACAAGTGCACCACCGTGCCCGAGGTGAAGAAGTGCACCAAGGCCGGCACCGGCTGCGGCTCCTGCGTCAAGGTGCTCGGCCAGCTCGTCAACGCCGAGCTGGAGGCGTCCGGCGTCGAGGTCGACAAGGGCCTGTGCGGCTGCTTCGGCCGGACCCGCGAGGAGCTGTACGAGATCGTCCTCGCCCTGCGCATCACGTCGTACCGGGACCTGCTGGACCGGTACGGCCGCGAGGGCGCCCGGGGCGGCGACGGCTGCGAGGTCTGCAAGCCCGCCGTCGGCTCGATCATCGCCTCGCTCGCCCCGGCGATCGGCGCGAGCGGCTACGTCCTGGACGGCGAGCAGGCGGCCCTGCAGGACACCAACGACCACTTCCTGGCCAACCTGCAGAAGAACGGCTCGTACTCGGTCGTGCCGCGCATCCCCGGCGGCGAGATCACCCCCGAGGGCCTCATCACGATCGGTGAGATCGCCCGCGACTTCGGCCTCTACACGAAGATCACCGGCGGTCAGCGGATCGACATGTTCGGCGCGCGCGTCGAACAACTCCCGCTGATCTGGGCCAGGTTGGTGGACGCCGGCTTCGAGTCGGGCCACGCCTACGGCAAGTCGCTGCGCACGGTGAAGTCCTGTGTGGGCTCCACCTGGTGCCGCTACGGCGTCCAGGACTCGGTCAGGATGGCGATCGACCTGGAGCTGCGCTACCGCGGACTGCGCTCCCCGCACAAGCTGAAGTCGGCGGTCTCCGGCTGCCAGCGCGAGTGCGCCGAGGCCCAGTCGAAGGACTTCGGCGTGATCGCCACCGCCAACGGCTGGAACCTGTACGTCGGCGGCAACGGCGGCGCCACCCCGCGCCACGCGGACCTGCTGGCCCAGGACCTGTCCGACGCCGAACTGGTCCGCCTCATCGACCGGTTCCTGATGTTCTACATCCGCACCGCCGACCGCCTGGAGCGCACGAGCGTGTGGCTGGAGCGGATCCCGGGCGGCCTGGACCACGTACGGGACGTGGTGGTGCACGACTCGCTCGGCATCTGCGACGAGCTGGAGCAGCTCATGCGAGCCCACATCACGAACTACCGCGACGAGTGGGCGGAGACCGTCAACGACCCCGAGAAGCTCGCCCGGTTCGTGTCCTTCGTGAACGCCCCGGACACCCCGGACCCGGTCGTCGCGTTCGTCCCCGAGCGCGACCAGATCAAGCCCGACCTGCCGCTGCTGTCCATCGGCCTGCGGCCCGCCGACGACGTCCTGGAAGGAAGCGCCCGATGACCCTGGCTGTCGAGACCACCGACCTGAAGGTCCAGCTCCGGCTCACCGACGACGACTGGTTCACGGCCTGCGACCTGAGCGCGCTCACCCCGGGCCGCGGGGTGGCCGCCCTGCTGCCGGACGGCCGCCAGGTGGCCCTGTTCCGGGACCGCGCCGACCGCCTGTACGCCGTCGACAACCGCGATCCCTTCACCGGCGCGGCCGTCCTCTCCCGCGGCCTGACCGGCACCCACGCCGGCCGCCCGTTCGTCGCCTCGCCCCTGCTGAAGCAGCGTTTCGACCTGGTCAGCGGGGAGTGCCTGGACGATGCGGAGGTACGGGTGGCCGCGTACGAGGTGCGCGCTGCCTGACACGGGCAGGCACTGGGCCACCTGGGCGAGCCGAGTGCGCCGCCCGGCCGGCCGCGACCGGCCGGAGGTCAGTCGATCCCCGACCGCTCCACCCCGGCGACGATCCACCGCTGGAAGCACAGGAAAACCACGAGCAGCGGCAGGATCGACACGGCCGCGGCGACGAACAGCTCGTGCAGCCGCACGACCTGCGACGTCGTGAACGACGACAGGGCCACCTGCACCGTCCAGGCGTTCTGGTCCTGCCCGATCACCAACGGCCACAGAAAGGAGTTCCACGCGCCGAGGAACACGATCGTCCCGACCGCCGCGAACACCGGCCGCGCGTTCGGCACCACCACCAGCCAGTACGTCCGCCAGTACCCGAGCCCGTCGACCTGTGCGGCATCCTCCAACTCCCGCGGGAAGCCGAGGAAGTACTGCCGGAACACGAAACAGGCGAACGCGGAGAACAGCGTCGGGACGATCAGCCCCCGGTAGGTGGAGATCCAGCCCAGCGACGACACCAGCACGAAGCTGGGCACGAAGGTGACGGCGGCCGGGACCATGAGCGTGCCGAGGATGCCGTAGAAGACCTTGTTCGCGTGCCGGTAGGGAATGCGGGCGAGGCCGTAGCCCGCGAGGGACGCCAGGAGCAGGGTGCCCAGCGTGGTCGCGACGGCGATCAGCGCGGAGTTCAGCAGCGAGCGGGCGAACGGCACGGAGGGATCGTCGAACAGTTCGCGGACGTTTCCCCACCTCACCTCGCCCGGAAAGAAGGTCCATCCGGGCGAGGTGATGTCCTGCTCGCTCGACAGCCCGTTGCGCACCAGCAGATAGAAGGGGATCAAGAAGACCAGCGCGAGCGCGATCAGCAGCACCAGCCGGAGCGCCCGCCCGGCCCGTACCAGGGCGTCATCCATCGGCGTCCGTCCTTCCCAGCCGCAGCCACCGCGCCTGCCCCATCGTGACGACCGCGATGATCAGCGCGAGGATCACCGCGCCCGCACTGCCGAGCCCGAGGTTCTGCCCCTGCCCGAGGGCGGTGTAGTAGAGGTAGACCAGCGGCGGCCGGGCGTACGGCGGGTAACCCCTGGCATCGGACAGCAGGTTGTAGAACTCGTCGAAGGCCTGGAAGGCGTTGATGACGAGCAGCAGCACCACCGCGACCGAGGTGGCCCGCAACTGGGGCAGGGTGATGTGCCGCAGCACCGTCCAGCCCGGCCGGGCCCCGTCCACGGCGGCCGCCTCGTACAGCACCGGGTCGATCCGCTGCAGCCCGGCCAGGAACAGGATCATGTAGAAACCGGCCTGCAGCCACAGCCGTACGGTCACGATGACCAGCCAGTACCAGGGCGGATCGGTGCCGGCCAGCCAGGCGACGGGATCCTGGCCGACCCATCCGAGGACGGTGTTGGCGAGCCCGAACCGCACCCCGTTGAAGATCGACATCTTCCACACCAGCGCGGCGACGACGTAACTGCACGCGGCCGGAAGGAAGAAGACCGACCGGAAGAAGGCGCGTGCGCGTTCGAGACGGTTCACCATCAGGGCGAGCGAGAGGGAGAGGACATAGGTCACCGGCACGATGAAGGCGGTGAAGAGAAGAAAGGTCCTCAGGCTGTCGACGAACGCGCCGTCCCCCAGCATCGCCGTGTAGTTGTCCAGCCCGACGAAGTGCGTGGGCGTGACGGTGTTGTGCGCGTCGAAGAAGCTCAGGCCCACGCTCCACAGCAGCGGAACATAGGTGAACAGCGCGAGCCCGAACGCGAACGGCCCCACGAACACCCAGAACCAGAGGGTCCTGCGGCGCCTCACGAGACCTTCTTCACCCGAGCGAGTTCCGCACGCACCTTCCGTACGACGGCCCGCAGTTCGCCCTCCGGACCCGCCCCGCTCGTGATGATCCGGCTGAGCGCGTCCTGGTAGGCGGTCTGGGCGGCCGGCGTCCACAGCAGGGGCTGGGCGTAGCCGTGGTCGGTGGTGAAGCGCACGGCGTCGGCGGCGGCGCCGGACCGCAGCGCGGTGGCCTTCCTGGCGAGGGAGATCCGCGCCGGGATGTGAAAGCCGTACGACAACGCGAAGTCCTCCTGGTAGTCGGTGCGTTCGACCCACAGCCAGCGCACGAACTCCTTCGCGGCCTCCTTGTACCTGCTGCGCGCGCTCACGGCGGCGCCGTACGCCCCGACGGGCACGGAGGGCTTCCCCTGACCGCCGTCCTTCGGGAACGGCAGGACACCGAAGTCGTCCCCCAGCTCCTTCTTGATCTGCGGCAGCGCCCAGAGCCCGGACCACTGCATCGCGGTCAGCCCCTGGATGAAGGCGGACGGGTCGGACCAGTCGGCGGGCGCGCCGAGGAGGAGGGACTTGTCGGCGTAGAGCCGGTGCAGCTTGCCGAGGGTGCGGGCGGCGCCGGGATCGTCGAAGCCGACCTTGCCGTCCTCGGTGACGAGCTGCAGCCCGGCGGCGTACAGGGGCGTGCCGCCGAGCACACCGGCTCCCCCGTCGTTCCCCAGGAACAGGCCCTTGACCTTGCTGCTGGTGAGCCTCTTCGCCGCGTCCACGAGGGCGTCCAGCGTGTCCGGCGGCTGAACCCCGGCGTCCCGCAGCAGGCTCCTGCGGTAGTAGAGCATCTGCATGTCGATGACCTGCGGAATGCCCCAGACCCGGCCGTCGTACGTCTTGGGTGCGAGCACGGCCGGATTGAAGTCGCCCCGGACGCCCTCGAGCACATCCGTGAGATCGACGACCTGCCCGCCCTGGATCTGGTCCAGCGTCGGCCCGTTGACCTCGAAGACGTCCGGCCCGGAGTCGGTGAGCAGGGCGGCCGCGGTCTGCTGGTCGTAGTTCCCCGGCCGCCACTGCACCCTGACGCGCGCCTTGCGGTAGGCGCCCGCATAGCGCTCCACGGCCTGCTCGGTACCGGCCTCACCGTACTGGTGGTACCACTGCGACAGCTCCGCCCCCTTGCCGTCCCCGCGCCCGGTGTTGGATCCGCAGCCGGCGAGTAACCCGGCCCCTGCCACCGCCCCGGCCCCCGCGGCCAGCAGTCCCCTACGGCTCATCGTCATCGTCGGCGCCCCCTGACGTCGGTCGTCTTCGTCATCGATGCACGGCCCAACGATCAACCATGCGCGTCGATTACGAAAGAGGCGTTGCGGCCGTGTGTCCGGCTGTGGATCAGGCCGTGGATCAGGGGATGCGCCAAGAAATACGCACAACTTTTCCGCCCCGGGCTGCATCCAACACAGTGACCTTCATCCACCTATTCGCCCCGATGGAGGCGGATGTGCCATGTTCAAGTACCCGTGTCCTCCGAGATTCCTGCGGGCACTCACCGGTCGCGGCCCGGCCGCCGTACTGACCGCCACGCTCCTCGGCCTCACGACCGCGGGAGCCGCGTGGAGCGCGACCCCGGCAACGGCACGGGCGTCGGCCACTGTCCGGACCTGCGGCGTGAGCGACCTGTACCTCTCCATGGGCCGCAAGGAAGGCGCGGCGGGTTCGCTGTACTGGTCGATCCGCTTCACCAACACCAGCACGACCGGCTGTGCCCTGCGCGGCTACCCGGGCGTCAGCGTCCTGGACACCGCCCACCACCAGATAGGCCCGGCCGCCACCCGCAGCGGCCGGTCCTACGGCACGGTCGTACTCGCCCCCGCCCATACGGCGTCGGCGGTCGTCCGCACCACCAACGGCCCGGTGGGCGGCCCCTGCCTCGGCACCGGCACCTACCTGCGGATCTACCCGCCGGCTTCCCGCACCGCGACCCTGGTCCCGGCGCCGTGGACGATCTGCTCGGGCCTCTTCCAGGTCGGGCCGGTGAACGTGCAGGGCGCCTTCTGAAGGTGACCAGCACATCGGGGCGGCACCCCACCGGGTACCGCCCCACCAACGCCGTGTCCTCTCAGTCCCGCCGAATCAGCTCCGGGTCGATCCGCCGCCCGACGAGGGGAAGCGATCCGAGGGCGGCAACGGCTACCGCCCCGACCGCACAGGCGAGCAGCAACGGCACACCCTTCCCGTCCCAGAAGATCGCACCGCCCCCCGTGACGAGGTAGCTCGACTCGGCGGCCTTGCCGGTGACGACGGCCAACACCAGCCCCACGGCCAACGGCACCACGACCTGCGCAACCTGCGCGGCCCGCAGGGTGCGGGGCCGCGCACCGAGCAAGGCCAAAGCCGTGACCTGCGACTTCCGCTCCATGGCCCGGTCCGTGGCCGCGACCAGATAGGCGGCCACACCGATGATCAGGCCGAGCACCATGCCGATGGCAAGCAGCGTCTTGACGACGGCGATCTGCTGGAGGGCGGTGACGTTGATGCCGTAGGGATCCACGGCGATCGTGGGATCGACGCCGCCGATTCCGTCCAGCACGTTTCGGACGGTTGCGGGGTCAGAACTACTGAGCAGGACGAGAGAGGCATTCTCGGGCCGATAGCCCTTGGGGAGGACCGACGGCGGAATGAGAACCTCGGCATCGAGCGCTGAGATGCCGTCCCAGTCGCGGTACCGAAGGGTCTTTTCCGGAACCCTCAGGTGCATGAAACGGCCATGTCCCGCCCCCCTCAGGTGGAAGGCAAAGGCGTTCCCCGGTTTGCTGTCCCCGCCGACGTCTTGGGCTCGGTCCAGGAGCCGAACGGGACCGTCGTCCACGCATCCGTCGACAATCGGCACCAACTCGCGCAATTGGCCACACGTGGCGATCACCGCGTCAATGGTGGGCTCGAATGCGTCGGTATGGGGATCCATCCATGAACGCATTTGGACAGCGTGCCCCCGGATTCCCGCAATGTGCTCCAAAACGTGCTGCTGTTCGGCCGTCACATCATCGAGTCCGATGCTGTAGCCCTGCACAGGTGATTCATGCTTGGACACCTGGTCGAGTTCAATCAGAACGCCTTGGACGAGCGAAGCCGCGTACACCAACAGGACAAGGCCCGTCGCCACGCGCAGGGCACCGCCCGGTTCCGCCTCATTGCGACGCATGGCGAGGCCCAGGAACAGCGGGCCGCTCCAGCGAGCCACCCTGCGGGCGATGGCTCGTGAGAGAAGTGGAAGCGCTAGTACGAGACCGACGCCGACGAAGACGACGGCGAGTGGCATGAGGACAGCGGAGAGTCGAGTGTCCCTCGGTGCATGGCCCGTCGCGCCCACCACGCAGTACCCGGCGACGACGCCCAGTCCCGGGACCAAGGGGAGCAACCCCCATTTCGCGGGTGGTTTCTGAGCGGCACTGCGACGCACGGCCAGCGGGTTGGCAGCCGCCCTCCGAGCACTCACCCGGCCCACGAACCATGCGAGAGCAGGGCAGCCGACCAGGCAGATGAGGATCGTCGAGAAGCTGAGAGCGCCGTCACTCGGATACCACTTGAAGCCGGGGAGGCCTGCGCGGCTGATCAGTTGGTTGACCAAGGCGTAGATGCCCAGGCCGAGTACGGCACCGAGCGCGGCGGCGGCCACCGTTTCGGCCGCATTGACCCGTTGAACAGCCTTCGTACTCAAGCCCAGAAGTCGCAGCGCAGCCAACCGCCGTACTCGGACGGCCGCGGAGAGCCTGGCACAGACAGAGAGGAAGACGGCCAGCGGCAACAGTACGACACCAGCGAGGGTGAACCGCACGATGTCGAGCGTCGAGTTCTCCACTGTGGGGCTCGGCGGGTAGGGCATCCCGAAGAACGTTACGACGTCGGCGTTTTTGAGTGTGGCCGGGAGGACGCCGACGTACGCGTACAGCTCGTCGGGGTGTGCGAGACCCTGGGCGCCGATGAGTCCTCGCTCCCGTCCGGGGAGAAGTTTGGCCAGCCCTGGTTCCGCATGGAGCACCTCATGCAGCCGCGGAGACAGGATGATCTCACCCGGGCGCGGGAGTTCCACCAGCCCCGGTGGCGGTTCGATGTGTTTTGTACCAGGTGTGATGAAAACGCGAGTCATGGGCCGGGAGCCGAGCGGGTCCGTCCTGGTCAGTTCCCGTGGAGCCCCCTTGGTGCCGATGCAGTGCCCCTGCGAGTCCCTGGCGCAGGACGGCTGGCGCGCGGCCATTCGGGAGTCCTGGGCTGCCAGGATCCCCGGGATGGTCAGGACCACGGCGAGGCAGCTCACACCGATCGCAGTGCCCAAGGCCATGAGGAGGAACCTCACTCGACTCCCTCGCCCGCTGCCCAGGAGCAGGCGCAGCCCCAGGAGAAGCTCCCTCACGTCGCCTCCCGGGCCTGGGCGGCCAGAACTCCGTCGCGCATCATGTAATGACTGTCCGCGCGGGCTGCCACCTGCTCGTCGTGCGTGACGAGCACCACGGCTGTCCCCTGAGACCTGGCCAGGCTCAAGAACTCCTCTAGTACTGCCGTGGCGTTGGCACTGTCGAGGGAGCCTGTGGGCTCGTCGGCGAACACAACGGCCGGCTGATGGACCAGCGCGCGTGCGACGGCGACGCGCTGGCTCTGACCGCCCGACACTTGGGAGGGCCGACGTTGCCGCAGATCCGCGAGGCCGAGGCGGCCGAGCACCTCGCCCGCGGCAGCGAGCGCAGGGGCCTTACGCTGACCGGCCAGGCGAAGAGGCAGGGCGGTGTTCTCCTCGATGGTCAGTTCCGGCAGCAGTTCACCGTACTGGAAGACGAATCCAAATCGCTCGCGGCGGACGGTGCTGAGTTCCTCGTCGCTCAGCTCAGCGAAAGCGCGCCCTTCGAAGCGGACCTCGCCTCGGGCGACGGGCAGCACTCCGGCCAGGCAGTACAGCAGCGACGACTTACCCGAGCCGCTCTGCCCGGTGATCGCCGCAACTTCGCCGCGGCACAGAGCGAGCTCCGCGTTTCGCACCGCCGGGGTATCACCGTAGAAGAGGTCGACACCCGCGGCTGACAGGACTTCTGACGTATTGATGGTGTCCCCCTAGGGAGAGCGCGAGCCCGGATACAGGGATCCGGGCCCGCCCTGGTTGTCGGGTGAGTCCTAGCGGTTGGCGAAGTGTTGCGCGGGAGAGCAGTTGTCCGGGCGGAGGCTTCCCCGGTCACGGCACGCACGCATATAGGCGTTGATGGTGTAGCGCTGAGCACCGTCCCAGTTGGAGTGGTGCATCCACACCGACTGCTTCTGCTTGCCGTTGTACCGGGCCCAGTCGTGGCCCTCGACGCGGACCTGCAAGTAGACGTTGTGGCCATCGCTCGGGTCGAAGTCGGAGAGCCGCCCCTGCCACTCGAAAGCCCCGTGATTGGTCTCCGCCGGATTGAACTTGTATTGCCCCTCCGTCAACCTGACACCCTCCGACTTGAGCTTCGGGATCGGCGAGCCCCACGCCGCAGCCGCCGTCCCCCCAGCCGTAAGGATCAGACCGGCCGCCGCCAAGCCGGTCAAGGCCTTCTTCATCCTCATACCTCCGTCATCACCGGCAGCTCCGACAGCCACCGCGCGATCACGGACTGTAACGCTATGAAAACGCAAAGAAACGATCTGCCCTCCCCATCACCACCACATCAGGTGATCGACAACCAGACAGCGGCCGAAAGCCGCCGCTCCCCCACGCGGAAGGCACGACACTGACGTGCGAACCCGTGCCGGAAACGCCGGAGAGGCGGCACCCCCGCACAGGGTGTCGCCTCTCCTCTTCGTGCGCCGGAGCCGTCGCCGATCGGTGAGGGTCGGGGACCGGCGGCGGCTCCGGGGTTGAAGGGGCCCGGAGGGCCTAGCGGTGGTCGCTGCCCTCCGACTGGGTTGCCGCGCGGCCTGCCTCCAGGCGGGCCACCGGGATGCGGAAGGGGGAGCAGGAGACGTAGTCCAGGCCGACCTCGTGGAAGAAGTGGACGGACTCGGGGTCACCGCCGTGCTCGCCGCAGACGCCGAGCTTGAGGTCGGGGCGGGTACGCCGGCCCGCCTCCGCCGCCGACTTCACCAGGGAGCCGACGCCGTCCTTGTCGATCGTCTCGAAGGGGCTGACGCCGAAGATGCCCTTTTCCAGGTATGCGGTGAAGAAGCTCGCTTCGACGTCGTCGCGGCTGAAGCCCCAGACCGTCTGCGTCAGGTCGTTCGTGCCGAAGGAGAAGAACTCGGCCGCCTCCGCGATCTGGCCCGCCGTCAGGGCGGCTCGCGGGAGTTCGATCATCGTGCCGATCGCCAGCTTGAGCGCCGTACCGGTCGCGGCCTCGACCTCCGCGATGACCTTGTCGGCCTCCTCGCGGACGATCTCCAGCTCCTGGACCGTGCCGACGAGCGGGATCATGATCTCCGCGCGCGGGTCGCCCTTCGCCGACTTGCGGGACGCGGCCGCCTCGGCGATCGCGCGGACCTGCATCGTGAAGAGGCCGGGGATGACCAGGCCCAGGCGCACGCCGCGCAGGCCCAGCATCGGGTTCTGCTCGTGCAGGCGGTGCACCGCCTGGAGGAGGCGGAGCTCGTTCTCGTGCGGCTCCTGGCGGGACTCGGCCAGGGCCACGCGGACCGACAGCTCGGTGATGTCGGGGAGGAACTCGTGCAGCGGGGGGTCCAGGAGACGGATCGTCACCGGAAGGCCGTCCATCGCCTCGAAGAGCTCTACGAAGTCCTTCTTCTGGAGGGGGAGGAGCTCCGCCAGGGCGGCCTCGCGCTCACTCTCGGTGTCCGCCAGGATCAGCTTCTCGACCATCTCGCGGCGCTCGCCGAGGAACATGTGCTCCGTACGGCAGAGACCGATGCCCTGGGCGCCGAAGCGACGGGCGCGCAGCGCGTCCTCCGCGTTGTCGGCGTTGGCGCGCACCCGCAGGCGGCGCTTGCGGTCGGCGAAGGCCATCATGCGGTGGACCGCCTCGACCAGCTCGTCCGCGTCGTCGGCGCCCGGGTGCATCCGGCCCTCGAAGTACTCCACCACGGGGGACGGGACCACCGGGACCTCGCCCAGGTAGACCTTGCCCGACGAGCCGTCGATCGAGATCACGTCGCCTTCCTCGACGACCTGACCGCCAGGCACCGTCATCCTGCGGCGCTTGGTGTCGACCTCCAGCTCCTCCGCGCCGCAGACACAGGTCTTGCCCATGCCGCGGGCGACCACGGCCGCGTGGGACGTCTTGCCGCCGCGCGAGGTCAGGATGCCCTCGGCCGCGATCATGCCGTCCAGGTCGTCGGGGTTCGTCTCACGGCGGACCAGGATGACCTTCTCGCCCGAGCGGGACCACTTGACGGCCGTGTAGGAGTCGAAGACCGCCCTGCCCACCGCGGCGCCGGGGGATGCGGCGATGCCGCGCGCGACCTTCTCGACCTTCGCGTCCTCGTCGAAGCGCGGGAACATCAGCTGGGCCAGCTGGGCGCCGGTGACGCGCTGGAGCGCCTCCGTCTCGTCGATCAGGCCCTGGTCGACCAGCTGGGTCGCGATGCGGAAGGCGGCGCCCGCGGTGCGCTTGCCCACGCGGGTCTGGAGCATCCACAGCTGACCGCGCTCGATCGTGAACTCGATGTCGCACAGGTCCTTGTAGTGGTTCTCCAGCGTCTCCATGATCTGCATGAGCTGGTCGTACGACTTCTTGTCGATCGACTCCAGCTCCGCCAGCGGGACGGTGTTGCGGATGCCCGCCACCACGTCCTCGCCCTGGGCGTTCTGCAGGTAGTCGCCGTAGACGCCCTGGTGGCCGGAGGCGGGGTCACGGGTGAAGGCGACGCCCGTGCCGGAGTCGGGGCCGAGGTTGCCGAAGACCATCGAACAGACGTTGACGGCCGTACCGAGGTCGTGCGGGATGCGCTCCTGGCGGCGGTACAGCTTGGCCCGGTCGCCGTTCCACGAGTCGAAGACCGCCTTGATGGCGAGGTCCATCTGCTCGCGCGGGTCCTGCGGGAAGTCCCGGCCGGCCTCCTTCTTGACGATCTTCTTGAAGGTGGTGACCAGCTTCTTCAGGTCGGCGGCCTCCAGGTCGGTGTCGACCGTGACCTTCTTGGCCTCCTTGGCCGCCTCGAGGGCCTCCTCGAAGAGGTCGCCGTCGACGCCGAGGACGGTCTTGCCGAACATCTGGATCAGGCGGCGGTAGGAGTCCCAGGCGAACCGGTCGTCGCCGGCCTGCTTGGCCAGGCCCTGCACCGACTTGTCGGAGAGGCCGATGTTGAGGACCGTGTCCATCATGCCGGGCATGGAGAACTTGGCGCCGGAGCGGACGGACACGAGGAGAGGGTTGTCGGGCTGGCCGAGCTTCTTGCCCATGCGGGACTCGAGGGCGTCGAGGTGCGCACTCACCTCGTCACGCAGTGCCGCCGGCTCCTCGCCGCTCTCCAGGTAGACCTTGCAGGCCTCGGTGGTGATCGTGAAGCCGGGAGGGACCGGCAGACCGAGGTTGGTCATCTCGGCGAGGTTGGCGCCCTTGCCGCCGAGGAGGTCCTTGAGGTCCTTGTTGCCCTCGGTGAAGTCGTAAACGAACTTCACTACGTGGGGTTCTTTGTTTTCCGACACGGGTCTCGACTCCTTGAGGCCACGGTGGCTGCCCTGACGGCGAGGAACATACCCAGATCGAAGGCGCATGGGTACGTCCACTTGTGCGTCATGAGCCCGTAACCAGTCGTCCGCCAGCGGATCGAAAGTCAAGGCTTGGCAAGCCAGCGCCACCAGATGTATTCACTTCTTGAACGCAAGAACCTTCAAAGCCCGGGGTTTTTGCTCAGATGAGCGGCCATCCCGCACGTCTGATTTCGATCGATGAACGATCAAGGGGTGGCACCCAGTGCCACCCCTTGGAGAAGTGCAGTCGCCCATGATCCGCTCATCTGAGCGCAACCCTTATCAAGGGTGGCGAGAATCACGCTGCCACAGCCCGCCGGATTTCACCATGCGGACCGCTTCCCGGTACCCGGAAACACCCACGTCACACGCCCGGAACGGCCCCGTCGGACCCCTGTCACCGGCCCGGTCAGACGCCCAGCGCCCGCAGCCGCTCCTCGGCCCGCTCCGGCGCGTAGAGGTGTTCCACGACCAGCGCCCCCGCTCCTATGAGCGCGGCCCGCTCCCCCAACCGGGAGGTCACGACGTCGAGGTGGGCCGTGGAGCGCGGCAGCGCCCGCTGGTAGAGGAGTTCCCGGACGCCGGTGAGGAAGGGGGTTCCGGCCAGATCGCCCGCGATCATCAGCACCCCGGGGTTCAACAGGGTCACCACCGTCGCCAGCACGTCACCGACCCGCCGCCCGGCCTCCCGGGCCAGCGCCGCCGCCTGCGGATGCCCGGCGGCCAGCAGATCCCGTACGTCCGCGCCGGAGGCGGCCGGCACCCCGCTCTCCGCCAGCCGCCGGGCCACGGCGCCCCCGCTCGCGACGGCGGCGAGACAGCCGTGCGAACCACAGCGGCACAGCGCGTCCGCACCGACCCGGATGTGCCCGATGTCGCCGGCGCCGCCGTCGATGCCCCGGTAGACCGAGCCGTCCACGACCACCCCGGCGCCGATGCCCGTGGACACCTTGACCAGCACGAAGGCCGCGCAGTCGGGGTGTCCGGCGCGCTGTTCGCCGTACGCCATCAGGTTCGCGTCGTTGTCGACCAGGACGGGGACGGCCGGGGCGCCCGTGTGCTCGGTGAAGGCGCGGGAGAGGCGGCCGGTTATGTCGTAGCCGTCCCAGCCCGGCATCATCGGCGGCTGCACCACGCGTCCGGTCCCGGTGTCCACCGGGCCGGGCACGGCGAGCCCGATGCCGCAGACCTCCGCCGCCGGACGCCCGGCCTTCACCAGCAACTCGCCGAGCCAGCGCCCCAGTTCGGACAGTACGGCCTCCGGGCCGTCCCCGATCACCAGGGTCCCCGAGTGCTCGGCGAGGATCTCGCCGGTCAGCGTCAGGACGGCCGCGCGGGCATGCCGGGTGTCGAGGTCGGCGGCGAGGACGACGGCGTGGGAGTCGTCGAACTCCAGGGTGATGGAGGGGCGGCCGCCGAGCGGTGAGCCGACCGGGCCGCCGGCGCCCTCGCGCAGCCAGCCGGCCCGGAAGAGGCGGTCCAGGCGCTGGCCGACGGTCGCCCGGGACAGTCCGGTCGCCTGCTGCAGCGCACCACGCGTCACCGCCCGCCCGCTGCGGACCAGTTCGAGGAGCTCTCCGGCACCGGCCGGACCGCCGGCCCTCCCGACTCTTGCCGGATGTTCGGTCATGCGCACCCCCTTGTGTTCCTCAAGCCTGCATTACATATTGGGTTTTGCGTGTTAAATAGACGTAACTCTACGACGGTTACCACCAAACCCGGTCGGCCCGGCCGGGCGTCTTCGTCTTCGGGGAGTCCCGAGTGGATCGCAGCAGCACGCAGCTCACCGTCCGTCCCGCGGAGTCCGCGAAGCCCTCGCCGTACGAGACCGCGGGTGATCCGCCGGTCTCCGGCACGTCCCTGCACCTCCGGGCGGCCCAGGTGCTCGACGCGAACTGGACGGGCGGCTCGACGGTCCCCTCCCGGAGCCTGTATCCGCACCAGTGGTCCTGGGACTCGGCGTTCATCGCGATCGGCCTCAGGCACGTCTCGCCGCTGCGGGCCCAGACCGAGCTGGAGACGCTGCTGGCCGCCCAGTGGGCCGACGGGCGCGTCCCGCACATCGTCTTCAACCCCTCCGTGCCCCTCGACGCCTACTTCCCCAGCCCCGACTTCTGGCGCTCCTCCACCGCCGGTCGCAGGGCGGGCGCCCCGCGCACGGTACAGACGTCGGGGATCGTGCAGCCACCGGTACACGCGCTCGCGGCCTGGCTGGTGCACCTCGCCGACCCGGGGCTGTCGCACGCCCGCGGCTTCCTGGCCCGGGTGTACCCGCGGCTGGCCGCCTGGCACCGCTATCTGCTGCACCGCCGGGACCTGGGCGGCGCGGGGCTGGTGTCCGTGGTCCACCCCTGGGAGCAGGGGATGGACAACAGCCCCTGCTGGGACGCCCCGCTGGCCCGGATCAACCCGGCCCCGGCCCGCTCCTTCCGCCGCGCCGACCTCGCCCACGGGGCGCCGGAGGACCGGCCGACGGATCTGGACTACGGACGGTACGTGCGGCTGGCCGCCGACTACCGGGACGCGGGCTATGCCGACGGCGGCGGGGAGTTCGCCGTGGAGGACCCGGCGTTCAACGCCCTGCTCATCGCCTCCGAACACGCGCTGGCCCGGATCGCCCAGGAACTGGGCGCGGCCGGCACCGCACGGCACACCCGCGCCGAACGGCTGACCCAGGTGCTGGTGGAGCGGCTGTGGGACCCGTCGTACGGGATGTTCCTGTGCCGGGACCTGCGGGACGCTGCGCCGGGCGGGAGGCAGATCCACGAGCGGGCTGCGTCCGGCCCGGACCGCGAGCGGGGCAGCTCCGGTCCGGTCCCGGAGCGCAGCACCGCCGGCCCGACACCCGCACAGGCCGGCCCCGGTCTCATCCCCGAGCGCGGTGTTTCCGGACTCGTTCCGCTCATCCTCCCCGAGTTGCCCCGCGAGATCGCCGCCGCGCTCGTGCGGACGCTGAGCGGGCCGCACTTCGGGCTCGGCGGGCGCACCCGGCTCGTGCCCAGCTACGACCTCCTCGGCGAGGCCTTCGACCCGCACCGGTACTGGCGCGGCCCGGCCTGGTTCAACACGAGCTGGCTGCTGGAGCGGGGCCTGCGGGCGCACGGCGAGCGGGAGCGGGCCGACGCGCTGCGCGCGGCCGTGCTGCAGCTCGCCGAAGCCACCGGTTTCGCGGAGTACGTCGACCCGTACACCGGCGAGGCCTGCGGCGCGACCGGCTTCGGCTGGACCGCCGCGCTCGCCCTCGACCTGCACCACGAGCTGCACCAAGGCCTGCACAAAGGCCTGCACAAAGAGCTTTCCAAGCCCCCCGGGCACACCGTGTCCCGCACGGGCGGCGGCACGTTCGACAGGAGTGACGAAGGAGGGCACCGGCGATGACGGACCGGCATCATCTGCTCGTGCACGGGGCGACGTTCGCCGCCGTGGGCGACCGGGGCGACATCAGCGGGGTCCGGGGCAGCGGCTCCCCGGACGGGTTGTTCGTACGGGACGCCCGGCACCTCAGCCGCTGGCAGCTCACCGTCGACGGCGCGGTGCCCGAGGTGCTCACCCCGGTCACGGACGGCGACGCGGCCTGCTGTGTGCTGGTCCCGCGCGGCGGCCGGCAGGAGCCTCCGGCCCACACCCTCTTCCGCCAACAGGCCGTCGGCGACAGCTCGTTCGCCGAATCGCTCCGGGTGACCAGCAACCGCCCGGTGCCGACCACGGTCCGGCTCGCCATCACCGCCGACGCCGACTTCACCGACCAGTTCGAACTCCGCTGCGACCACCGCACCTACGCCAAGCCCGGCGCCGTACGCTCCCGTGAAGTCCTCGACGACGGCATCGAGTTCACCTACCGGCGCGCCGAATGGCAGTCCCGTACGACCATCACCGCCGACCCGCCGCCCGATGCCGTGGAGGAGACCGGCACGGGTGCCCGCCGCCTGGTGTGGACCCTCGACCTGGCGCCGCACGGCACGACCGAGCTGGTGCTCCGGGTGATGGCCCGGCCGCACGGCGAGAAGCGCGCCCTGCGCGTGCCGCGCGACCCGGCGGCCGTGCACGAACAACTCCGCGCACGCGAAGGGGAGTTCGCGGAAGGTGTGGCCTTCCCGACCGGCTGGCCGGAACTGGCGGCGGCCTGTGAGCGGGGCCTGGCCGACCTGGCCGTGCTCCAGGTGCCGGCGCGCGGGCCCGACGGCGAGGCACTGCGCGTCCCGGCCGGCGGCGCCCCCTGGTTCCTCGCCCTCCTCGCCCGGGACGCCCTGCTCACGTCCCTGTTCGCGCTGCCCTACCGCCCGGAACTGGCCGCCGCCACGCTCCCCGCGCTCGCCGCGACCCAGGCGACCGGCAGCAGCCCGTCCCCGCTGGCCCAGCCCGGCAAGATCGTGCACGAGGTACGCCACGGCGAGCTGGCGCACTTCGGGCAGGTGCCGTTCCGGCGGTACTACGGCTCGGTCGACGCGACCCCGCTGTTCCTCATCCTGCTCGGCGCGTACGTCGAGCAGACCGGGGACACCGGCCCGGCGGCGCGCCTGGAGCCGCACGCGCGTGCCGCCGTCGGCTGGATGCTGGACCACGGCGGCCTGACCACGCGCGGCTACCTCGTCTACCGCGCCGACGAGGGCGGCCTCGCCAACCAGAACTGGAAGGACTCCCCCGGCGCGATCTGCTGCGCCGACGGCACCCGGCCCACCGGCGCGGTGATGGCGGCGGGTGCGCAGGGGTACGCGTACGACGCGCTGCGCCGCACGGCGTGGCTGGCGCGGACGGTGTGGGGCGACGAGACGTACGGCGCGCTGCTGGAGCAGGCCGCCGCCGATCTCCGGGACCGGTTCCAGCGGGACTTCTGGATGCCGGAGCACTCCTTCCCGGCGCTCGCGCTGGACGGCGAGGGCCGCCGGATCGACGCGCTGGCCTCCGACGCCGGGCATCTGCTGTGGTCGGGACTGCTGGACAAGGAGTACGGCGAGGTGGTGGGCCGGCGGCTGCTGGAGCCGGACTTCTTCTCCGGGTGGGGCGTGCGGACGCTGGCCGCGGGGCAGGCGGCGTACCATCCGCTCTCCTATCACCGGGGTTCCGTGTGGCCGCACGACAACGCGCTGATCACGTTGGGTCTTGCGCGGTACGGGCTGCATGACGAGGCCCGTGCGGTGGCGCGTTCGCTGGTCGACGCGGCGACGGTGGCGGGGTGCCGGCTGCCGGAGGTCCTCGCCGGGTACGGGAGGGACACGCATCCGGAGCCGGTTCCCTGTCCGCATGCGTGTGTGCGGGAGGCTCGGTCGGCTGCGGCGCCGCTCGCTCTGCTGACGGCGGTGGGCGGGGCTTAGGTGCTGTATTTGCCCGGTGTTTGCTCAGTGCCCTGAACCGCTGCCTGCGCGGGACCGTACTCGACTGCGATACGGGTCTCGCACGGAAGGACCTTCGGGTTGTCTCAGGACATGAGTACGCGGCAGGCGACGAGCACGGTCGAGGGCGGCGAAGAGGAGATCCCCGCGCCCGTGCTCGCGTCCCGGTCCTTCCCCCGGCCCTGGGCCATGACGGCTGGGTGGATACGGCGGTGGCGGGTGGCGCATCCGACCGGTGCGCAGGCGCTGTCCGTCACCGTCACCGTGCTCGCCGCCATGCTCGTCGTCGCCGCGCTGGTGACGCCCAACTCCATGACCGAGCTGCACCCTTCAAGGTTTGTGCGGATACCGGCGGAGGCCGTGATCGGGGCCGCCGTGATGATCGCGCTGCCGCGTCGGCCACGGGTGGCGCTGGCCGTGGTGTCCGGGGTCGCGCTGGCCGCGATGACCCTGCTGAACCTGCTCGACGCGGGGTTCAACCAGTACCTCGGCCGTGGCTTCAACGTCGTGCTCGACTGGAGTCTGTTCGGCGACGCGGAGTCGTATCTGGAGGACTCCTACGGCCGTGCGACCACCCTCGTCGCCGTGGCGGGTGTGATCGTCCTCGTGCTGCTGCTCTTCACGCTGATGGCGCTGTCCATGGTCCGGCTGAGCAATCTGCTCGCCCGGTACCCCGCTGCCGCGACCCGGGGCACGCTGGTCGCCGGGGTCGTGTGGATCACCTGCTCCTCGCTCGGCCTGCAACTGTCCGGTGTGCCGCTCGCCGCCGACAGCACCGCGAACGCCCTGAAGGACCAGGCGCACCGGATCTCCGACACGCTCAAGGACGAGGCGGAGTTCCGGAAGGTGGCCAGGGTCGACGCCTTCGGGAACACACCGGGCAGCCAGCTGGTCCCGGATCTGCGGGGCAAGGACATGGTCTTCACGTTCATCGAGAGCTACGGCCGCAGCGCCGTCGAGGACCCGATCATGGCGCCGGGGGTCGACGCCACCCTCGACGCCCGCACCAAGGCGCTGGCCAAGGCCGGCTTCCACGCCAGGAGCGGCTGGCTGACCTCGGCGACCTACGGCGGCAGCAGCTGGCTCGGGCACTCCACCACCATGTCGGGCCTGTGGATCAGCAACCAGCAGCGCTACCGCACGGTCATGGCGAGCGACCACATGAGCCTGACCGACGCGTTCAAGAAGACGGGCGCCTTCGACACGGTCGGGGTCATGCCGGGCGTGCAGAAGGCGTGGCCGGAGCAGAAGTGGTACGGCCTGGACAAGGTGTACAACGCCTTCGAACTCGGCTACAAGGGACCGAAGTTCAGCTGGTCGACCATGCCGGACCAGTACACGCTCCAGCAGTTCCAGGACCGGGTGCACCGCACGAAGCCCGCCGACGGCAAGTCACGGATGTCGTTGCTCATCCTGACCTCCAGCCACACGCCCTGGGCGCCGATCCCGAAGATGGTGGGCTGGGACCAGCTGGGAGACGGCTCGGTCTTCGACTCCATCGAGAAGGCCGGCCACCCCTCCTCCTACACGCTCACCGACGACACGCACACCAAGGAGGAGTACGGCAAGTCCGTCCAGTACACGGTGACGGCGCTGACCGAATGGCTGGAGCGGTACGGCACCAAGGACACCGTGCTGGTCTTCCTCGGCGACCACCAGCCGAACGCCCACGCCAGTGGCAACCACGCCAGCCGTGACGTACCCGTCTCGATCGTCGCCAAGGACCCGAAAGTCCTCGACAGGATCGCGAGCTGGAACTGGACCGACGGCCTGCGCCCCGCCCACAACGCCCCCGTGTGGAAGATGAGTGCCTTCCGCGACCGCTTCCTGACGGCGTTCGGCTCGACACCGCACCCGAAGACGAACTGATCAGCCGCCCGAGGTGTCCAGCTCCGCGTCCTCGCTGACCCCCGCGCAGTCGTACGGGTCCTTCAGCCAGCCGTCCGGCAGCACCACCCGGTTGTTGCCGGACGTACGGCCGCGCGGACCGTCCGCGCCGGCCGGCCACGGCTGGTCGAGGTCCAGCTCGTCCAGCCCGGCCCGCAGCTCGGCCAGCGACGAGGTGATCGCGAGCCGCTTGCGCATCTCGGAGCCGACCGCGAAGCCCTTCAGGTACCAGGCGACGTGCTTGCGGAAGTCCACCACGCCCTTGGACTCGTCGCCGATCCACTCGCCGAGCAGGGTCGCGTGCCGGACCATGACGTCGGCCACCTCGCGCAGCGCCGGGCGCGCGAAGGACGTACGCCCCTCGAAGGCCGCCACGAGGTCCGCGAACAGCCACGGGCGGCCGAGGCAGCCGCGGCCCACGACCACCCCGTCGCAGCCGGTCTCCCGCACCATCCGCAGCGCGTCATCGGCCGACCAGATGTCGCCGTTGCCGAGCACCGGGATCTCCGGGACGTGCTCCTTGAGGCGGGCGATGGCGTCCCAGTCCGCCGTACCGCCGTAGTGCTGGGCCGCCGTACGGCCGTGCAGGGCGATGGCCGTGACGCCCTCCTCGACGGCGATGCGGCCGGCGTCGAGGTAGGTGATGTGGTCGTCGTCGATGCCCTTGCGCATCTTCATGGTGACGGGGAGGTCACCGGCACCGGTCACGGCCTCCTTCAGGATCGCCCGCAGCAGGTTCCGCTTGTAGGGAAGGGCGGAGCCGCCGCCCTTCCGGGTCACCTTGGGGACGGGGCAGCCGAAGTTCAGGTCGATGTGGTCGGCCAGGTCCTCCTCCGCGATCATGCGGACGGCCTTGCCGACGGTCGCCGGGTCGACGCCGTACAGCTGGATCGAACGCGGCTGCTCGCTCGCGTCGAACCTGATCAGCTGCATGGTCTTGTCGTTGCGCTCGACCAGCGCCCGGGTCGTGATCATCTCGCTGACGAACAGCCCCTTGCCCCCGCTGAACTCACGGCACAGCGTGCGGAAGGGCGCGTTGGTGATCCCCGCCATGGGTGCGAGCACGACGGGCGGCGTCACGGCGTGCGGGCCGATGGACAGCGGGTGGGTCATCAGACGACTCCGGGACGGACGTACAGCACAGGGCAGGCACCCATTGTCCCTCACTCCGCCGACAGCTCGGCCGGCCGCTCCAGCCGCTCCTCGCTCTCCTCGTCGGCGGGGACGTACGCGACCACCCGGTGGACCGGGGACCGCGGGGCCGGCCACATGGTGCGGTGCTCCAGGCGGACCAGGCCGACCACCGGGTGCCGGTACCGCTTGACGTGCGGGGACATCGGCGCGACCTCGTGCCGTTCCCACAGCTCGCGGAACTCCTCGGAGGCCGCCAGCAGCCGGTCCCGCTGCTCCTTCCACGCGGGCTCGGCCACATGCTCGGCCATGCCGCCCGGTACTTGGCGATCAGGTCGCGCAGCATCTCGTCCCGGTCGAGGAAGTCCCGCCTCCAGCGCCGGCTGGTGGCCAGCAGCCACAGACAGTTGCGGTCGGCCGGGGGCAGGTCGAGGGGGTCGCCGAAGAGCTGGGCGTAGGGGCGGTTGGCGGCGAGGACGTCGTAGCGGGCGTTCTGCAGCGAGGCCGGGTAGGGCGCGAGCCGTTCGACGATCTTCCGCGCGGACTGGGAGGCGACCGGGCACTCGGGGTCGGTGCGCGGGTCGGTGGTCCCGGCCAGGGCGAAGAGGTGGGCGCGCTCGGCGGGGTCCATGAGCAGGGCGCGGGCGACGGCGTCCAGCACCTGCGCGGAGACTTGGGTGGCGCGGGCCTGCTCGATCCAGGTGTACCAGGTGACGCCGACCGCGGAGAGCTGCGCGACCTCCTCCCGGCGCAGGCCCGGGGTGCGGCGGCGCGGGCCGCGCGGCAGGCCGACCTGTTCCGGGGCGACGCGCTCGCGGCGGCTGCGCAGGAAGGCGGCCGGTTCCCGGCGGCGTACGTGCTGCTCCCCCGTCCGCTCCGGTGCCGCGATGGTCGCTGCGGTGCTCATGGATCAAGGGTGCCGTGCCGTCGTATGCCGGTTCCAGTTGGTGCCGGTACCTGGATGAGCACCGTCTGGTACCCGGCTGGGCACCGCTCGAGAGTCGGTGGCGTGACCGGGTGCTTGGCCTCCGGCCGCCCCGGGTACTGGGATGACCGCCGGCCAGCGGCGACCACGATGATCGTGTATCGCACATCATTTAGGAACCCTATTTAGGAACACTATTAGTTAGACGCACTATCGAAGTAAGCGTACGATGAAGTCATGCCCGAGCTGAGCCACCGCCGTCGTCTCCTCGTGCTCGCGATCTGCTGCATGAGCCTGCTGATCGTGAGCCTGGACAACACCGTGCTGAACGTGGCGCTGCCGTCCCTGCAGCGCGATCTGCACGCCTCCACCTCAGGCCTGCAGTGGACCATCGACGCCTACACGCTCGTCCTCGCCTCGCTGCTGATGCTGGCCGGCTCGACCGCCGACCGGATCGGCCGCAAGCGGGTGTTCCTGACCGGCCTGACGGTGTTCACCATCGGCTCCGTCCTCTGCTCCGTGGCTCCGAGCCTGACCCTGCTCGTGGTGTTCCGCATGGTGCAGGCGGTCGGCGGCTCGATGCTCAACCCGGTCGCCATGTCGATCATCACCAACACCTTCACCGACGCCCGGGAGCGGGCCCGCGCGATCGGCGTCTGGGGTGCGGTGGTCGGCATATCGATGGCGGCCGGTCCGCTGGTCGGCGGCCTGCTGGTGCAGTCGGTGAGCTGGCGCTCGATCTTCTGGGTCAACCTCCCGGTCGGTCTCGCGGCCCTCCTGCTCACCCTCCGCTTCGTCCCCGAGTCCCGCGCACCGAAGGCCCGCCGCCCCGACCCCGTCGGCCAGCTCCTGGTCATCGCCCTGTTCGGCTCGCTGACGTACGCGATCATCGAGGCGCCGGACTCCGGCCCGGCCGCGGTGGCCCCCTTCTTCGCGATCGCCTTCGCGGCCCTCCTCGCCCTGCTCGCGTACGAGCCCCGCCGCGCCGAACCCCTCATCGACCTGCGCTTCTTCCGCTCGGCTCCGTTCAGCGGCGCCACGGTGATCGCGATCAGCGCGTTCGCGGCGCTGGGCGGCTTCCTCTTCCTGTCCACGCTGTACCTGCAGAACGTCCGCGGTCTCAACGCCCTGCACGCGGGCCTGTGGATGCTCCCGATGGCCGCGCCGACCTTCCTGTGCGCCCCGCTGTCCGGCCGCCTGGTGGGCAGCCGCGGCCCCCGCCTCCCGCTCCTGGTCGCCGGTACGGCGATGACGGCGAGCGGCGTCCTCTTCGCGGCCTTCGAGGCGGAGACGTCGAACGCCGGCCTGCTCGTCGGTTACGTCCTGTTCGGCATCGGCTTCGGCTTCGTGAACGCGCCGATCACCAACACGGCGGTCTCCGGCATGCCGCGCGCCCAGGCCGGGGTCGCCGCCGCGGTCGCCTCCACGAGCCGGCAACTGGGCCAGACGCTCGGCGTGGCGGTGGTCGGCGCTGTCCTGGCCTCCGGGATCGGCTCGTCGCCCATGAAGCAGGCCTTCGTCTCCGCGGCCCGCCCCGGCTGGTGGATCCTCACCGTCTGCGGCCTGGCCGTCCTCCTCCTCGGCATCCTCACCAGCGGCCGCTGGGCCCACCGCACCGCGGAGCGCACGGCCGAGACCCTGGAGTCCGCTGAGATCCGCCAGACCGTGGGAACCTCGGGCCGCGGCTGAGCGGGTCAGCCCCCGGCAACGGCCCCGCGGGCGATGTCGTACAGCCTCTCCAGGCGTTCGCGGGTCTGTTCGTCGGCCGGGGTGTACGTCACCATGCGGGCGCCCTGTTCGGGGCTCAGCCACAGGTCCGTGTGCTCCAGCTTGAGGTGGCCGACATGGGCGTTGAGGAACTCCTTGGTCTTGGTGCGGGCCGCGACCACCTCGTAACGCTCCCAGTTCTCCCGGAACTTGGGGGATTCCGCCGTCAGCCGCTTCAGGAGCATCTTCCAGGCCGGCTCGCCGAGGTGGCCGGCCATGGAGGCGCGCAGGCGGGCGGCCATCAGGCGCTGGGTCTGCTCCAGGTGGACGACCGAGGACTGCCAGTCCTCGTTCGTGTACGTGAGGAGGATGCAGTTGCGGTCCTCCGCCGGTACGGCGGCCAGGTCGCCGAGGAGGCGGCCGTAGGTGAGGTTGTAGGCGAGGATGTCGTACCGGCTGTTCTGGATGCAGGCCGGGATCGGCTCCAGCTGGCGCAGCATCGCGCGCAGGGCAGGGGTGACGCTCGCGCAGCTCGCGGCGGGGGTCGGGTCGGTGGTGCCGGCCAGCTGGAAGAGGTGGGCGCGTTCGCTCGCGTCCAGCATCAGGGTGCGGGCCAGGGCGTCCAGCACCTGCACGGAGACCT
This sequence comes from Streptomyces sp. NPDC001852, assembly GCF_042891825.1. Lineage (NCBI taxonomy): Bacteria > Bacillati > Actinomycetota > Actinomycetes > Kitasatosporales > Streptomycetaceae > Streptomyces > Streptomyces sp. NPDC001852. The sequence continues at coordinate 105,185 of NZ_JBIATN010000010.1, read as the reverse complement.
GGATGTCGCGGGCCTGTTCGAGCCACGTGTACCAGGTGACGCCGACCGCGGACAGCTGCGCCACCTCCTCCCGGCGCAGTCCGGGCGTACGGCGCCGGGACCCGCGCGGCAGGCCCACCTGCTCGGGGCTGATGCGCTCGCGGCGGCTGCGCAGGAACGCGGCCAGCTCGTGCCGCCGGATCTCCGAGCCCCGGCGCGTGGGCTGCGGGGCGGTCGTCTTGCGGTCCGTGGCCATGGTGGTCATGGTTCCAGGGTGCCTGTCCCGTCATCCTGTTGCCAGGTAGTTCCGGTACCAGGATCAGGACACTCTGGTACCAGTCTGTGCGGTCGCGCAGGCTCGGGGACATGAGTGAAACCGTCACCACCCCGGCCGTCCGCACGACGGCCGCACCGCCCGCACTCGGCGGGCCAGGGCTGTTCACCGTACTGCTGGCCGCGGCGCTGCCGCTCGTCGACTTCTTCATCGTCAACGTCGCCCTGCCGGCCATCGGCTCCGACCTCGCCGCGAGCGAGTCCGTGCTGGAGCTGGTCGTGGCCGGCTACGGGGTCGCGTACGCCGTGCTGCTGGTGCTCGGCGGGCGGCTCGGGGACCTGTTCGGACGGCGCCGGCTGTTCCTCGGCGGGATGGCCGCGTTCGGGCTGACCTCGCTGGCCTGCGGGCTGGCGCCCGGCGCCTGGAGCCTGGTCGCGGCACGGGTCGCGCAGGGCGCCTCGGCCGCCGCGATGCTGCCGCAGGTGCTCGCCACCATCCAGGCCACCACCCGCGGCGCGCGCCGCGCGAAGGCCATGAGCCTGTACGGCGCGACCGCCGGACTGTCCATGGTCGCCGGGCAGATACTCGGCGGGGTGCTCGTCGCCGCCGATGTCGCCGGAACCGGCTGGCGCGCGGTGTTCCTCGTCAACGTGCCCGTGGTCGTGCTGGGGTTGGTCCTCGCCGTGCGGGTCGTGCCCGAGACCCGGTCGCAGCACCCCGAGCCCGTCGACGGGCCCGGCACGGTCCTGCTCGCGGTGTCCCTGCTGACGCTGCTCGCCCCGCTCACCGAGGGCCGGGCCGCGGGCTGGCCGCTGTGGACCTGGCTGTCGCTGGCGGCGTTCCCGTTCGCCGCCGGCGCCTTCTGGACCGTGGAGCGGCGGGCCGACCGGGCGGGGCGGACCCCGCTGGTGCCGCCGAGCCTGCTGGCGCTGGCCTCGCTGCGGCGCGGTCTGACACTGATCCTGCCGTTCTCCATCGGCTTCAGCGGGTTCATGTTCGTCATCGCGCTGGCGCTGCAGCAGGGCGCCGGGCTCGGTCCGGTCGCGGCCGGGCTCGCGCTCGCGCCGATGGCCGTGGTGTTCCTGTTCACCTCCCTCGCCGGGCCCCGGCTGACCGCCCGTCACGGCACCCGGGTCGTCACCGCCGGCTCGGTGGTGCAGGGCGTGGGCGTGCTGCTGATCGTGCTGGCCGCCTGGCGCGACTGGCCGCACCTGGACTTCGGCTCGCTGCTCCCCGGCGCCGCCGTGGCCGGTGCCGGGCAGGCGCTCCAACTGCCCAATGTCTTCCGGATCGTGATGTCCGAGGTGCCGCCCGCCCGGGCCGGGGTCGGCAGCGGTGTGATGGTCACCACCCAGCAGTCGGCACTCGCCCTCGGTGTGGCCACGCTCGGCACCCTGTTCCTCACCCTCGTGCCGCGCATGGGCATGCGGGACGCGCTGGTCACCACGCTGCTGGTGCAGTTGGCCGGGGTGGTGCTGACCGGGCTGCTCAGCCTGCGGCTGCCGCGCGAGGTCGGGTGAGGCGACCGGGGCCGGGCCACGGCTTGGACAACTCCGCGTGAAGCTCCCCCTGTTGATGTTCGTCTTGCTGCACACTCCTGTCCCGGCCTGTATGTGCCACAGGAGCCGAGGAGGCGCGAGGCGTGATGGCGCAGGACAACAGCACGAGCAAGGTCAGCCGCTGGGACCAGCACGGCCGGGAGCACGTCGTCCGGGTCCAGCGCACGGGGGTGCAGCGCACGATCAGATGCGACACGTGCGGCTGGCGCAGAGGCGCCCAGTTCCTGCCGTGGCTGAAGGCGGAGGAGCATCTGGCCGAGGCCCATCAGGCGACGGTCGATCCGGCGGCGGCCCGGCAGCCCTCCCGTTGATCGCACGGGCCCGCAAAAGGCCCGGACACCCCCGCTGACCTGCGAGGTTGCCTGAGTGGGACGATGGTTACCGAGCGTCTCGAGTGGCCGACGGAGCGAAGTCGGGTCAGCCTGGAAGGCGTCCGATCGAGCGATCGACAGGAGATGAACATGAACTCCGAACTCCGCCACCACCGCTACGGCCGCACGCTCGGTGCCGGCGTCCTCTCCGTGGTGCTGCTCTCCGGCGGTACGACCGGAGCCTTCGCAGCGACCAGCACTCAGACCCCCACCCCCTCGCCCACCCGCACCGGCAGGCCGACGCCCACTCGCACCGGCATGCCGACGGCCAGGCCCTCGGTGACCCGCACCGGCAGGCCGACCATGAAACCGTCGCGGACGCCGGCCGCGATGGGCTCGATCACCGTCGCGGCCAACCGCACGGCCATCAAGGTCGGGAACACGGTGGTGTTCACCGGCCGGGTCACGGGCCTGAGACGCGGCTCCACGCTGGTGCTCCAGCACCAGGAGAACGGCAAGTGGACCACGCTCAACTACAGGACGGTGGTCGGCAACAACGGCCGCTACACGATCAAGCGGACCTTCACCACCAGCGGCACCCATCACGTGCGGGTGGCGACCAGGTCCGGCTCGCTGCACTCCTCGCCGGTCACCGTGACGGTGAGCTGAGACCCCGTACCAGCAGGTCCACCACAGCCGTGAACTCCTCGTCGACACCGGGGGTGGTCCACTCCCGGGCGTAGCAGGGGTCGTGGAAGCGGCCGGTGGCCTGGAAGACGGCTCGGGCCGCGGCGGCCGGGTCGGGCACCGGGAAGGTGCCCGACCCGGCCCCGTCCGCGATGATCCGGGTCAACTGGCCGGTCAGGTCGGCGATGTGCTCGCCGACCGCCGTGCCGTTCTCGTCGGTCAGCACCGTGTAGGTGGCGAAGAGTTCGGGATCGTCGCCCGCCTTGTGCCGCTTGGCCTCGAACAGCGCCGCCAGCCAGGTCCGCAGCCGCTCCTCGGCAGTGCCGTCCGCCACGACGATCCCGGCGAGCTTCTCCGACGTCCGGTCCAGCCAGCGTTTGGTGACCGCCTCGCGCAGGGCCGCCTTGGTGCGGAAGTGCCGGTAGACACTGCCGTGGCTGACGCCGAGCGCGCGGGCCACGTCGACCACGGTGGCCTTGGCCGGGCCGTGGCGGCGCAGCACCTCCTCGGTGGCTTCGAGGATGCGCTCGGCGGTCAGGGTCTCAGAGGGCGGTGCCATGCCTTAGACCGTACCCGCAGCCATGGTCAGCGCTCGCTGTCGAGGTGTGCCATCTGCGCGGTCGGGTAGCGGTCGCCGGCCGCCGCGTCCGCCGGCACGGCCTCCTCGATCGCCGCCAGGTCGGCCGCCTCCAGGGTGACGTCCAGCGCGCCCAGCGACTCGCCCAGCCGCTCCCGGGTACGGGCCCCCACGAGTGGAACGATGTCGTCCCCGCGGGAGAGCACCCAGGCGATGGCGATCTGCGCGACGCTCACGCCCTTCTGCTCGGCGATTTTGCGCAGGGCCTCGACGAGGTTCAGGTTGTGCTGGAGGTTCTCGCCCTGGAAGCGGGGCGAGTGGGCGCGGAAGTCGTTCGCGGCCAGCTGCCGGTCGCGGGAGAAGTGGCCGGAGATCAGGCCGCGGGACAGCACGCCGTACGCCGTGACGCCGATGCCCAGCTCGCGGGTGGTCGGCAGGATGTCCTGCTCGATGCCCCGGCTGATCAGCGAGTACTCGATCTGGAGGTCGGAGACGGGGGCGGTGGCGGCGGCCCGGCGGATGGTCTCGGCGCCGACCTCGCTCAGGCCGACGTGCCGGACGTACCCCTTCTCGATCAGTTCGGCGATCGCGCCGACGGTCTCCTCGATCGGCACGTCCGGGTCGAGGCGGGCGATCCGGTAGACGTCGATGTGGTCGACGCCGAGGCGCTGCAGGGAGTAGGCGGCGAAGTTCTTCACGGCGGCGGGGCGGCCGTCGTAGCCGCTCCAGTTGCCCTCCGGGTCGCGCAGGGCGCCGAACTTCACGCTGGTCAGGGCCCGCTCGCGGAGGGCGGCCGGGGCGGTGCGCAGGGCCTCGCCGATGAGCATCTCGTTGTGCCCCATGGCGTAGAAGTCGCCGGTGTCCAGCAGGGTCACGCCCGCTTCCAGGGCGGCGTGGATGGTCGCGACGGACTCGGCGCGGTCGGCGTCGCCGTAGAGGGCGGACATGCCCATGCAGCCGAGGCCGAGTGCGGAGGTGAGGGGGCCGGTGGTTCCGAGGGTTCGGGTTCGCATCGTCATGGCTCCACCCTGTCATGACAGATGACAGATTTCAATATCTGTCATTCCATAGATGTCAGTTTGGTCCAGACCTATTGACGAAAGGTCTGGACCTCTTCACTGTCATGGCTACGACACCTCACCGCACCCCCACCGGGAGGGCCTCGCATGATCAGACGCCTGCTCGCCACCGCGCTCACCACGGCCGTCCTCATCCCCCTGGGCATCGCCACCGCCCCCACCGCCTCCGCCGCCGACACCTGCGCGGTGAAGTCGCGACCGGCCGGAAAGGTGCTCCAGGGCTACTGGGAGAACTGGGACGGCTCCGCCAACGGCGTCCACCCGCCGTTCGGCTGGACCCCGATCACCGACTCCCGTATCCCCGCGCACGGTTACAACGTGATCAACGCGGCATTCCCCGTCATCCGCTCCGACGGCACGGCCCTGTGGGAGGACGGCATGGACACGGGCGTGAAGGTGGCGACGCCCGCGGAGATGTGCGCGGCGAAGGCGGCGGGCCGGACGATCCTGCTCTCCATCGGCGGCGCGGCGGCCGGCATCGACCTGAACTCGACCGCCGTGGCCGACCGTTTCGTCTCGACGATCGTCCCGATCCTGAAGAAGTACAACTTCGACGGCATCGACATCGACATCGAGACCGGCCTGACGAACAGCGGGAACATCAGCCAACTGTCCACTTCCCAGGCCAACTTGATCCGCATCATCGACGGCGTTCTGGCGCAGATGCCGTCGGACTTCGGCCTGACGATGGCCCCGGAGACCGCGTACGTCACAGGCGGCAGCATCACCTACGGCTCGATCTGGGGCGCCTACCTGCCGATCATCAAGAAGTACGCCGACAACGGCAGACTGTGGTGGCTGAACATGCAGTACTACAACGGCAGCATGTACGGCTGCTCGGGCGACTCGTACTCGGCCGGCACGGTCGAGGGCTTCACCGCCCAGACGGACTGCCTGAACAAGGGCCTGGTGGTCCAGGGCACGACCGTCAGGGTGCCGTACGACAAGCAGGTCCCGGGCCTGCCGGCCCAGCCCGGCGCGGGCGGCGGCTACCTGTCGCCGTCCCTCGTCGCCCAGGCCTGGAACCACTACGGCACGTCCCTCAAGGGCCTGATGACCTGGTCGATCAACTGGGACGGGTCGAAGAACTGGACCTTCGGCGACAACGTGAAGGCCCTGCAGCACCGTTGACCGGCACCGCCGTCAGCCCGCCGGTTCCGTCAGCGCCTCGATCGCCGGTCGCAGCAGGGCGGCCACGCGGTCGGCGGGTGCGTCACGCAGCGGGGCCAGGCCGAGCAGCTGGTGGCCGATCGTGACGCCCAGCAGGGTGGTGACGACCAGCGCGGCGCGCAGCTCACGGTCCTCGGCCCCGGGCAGCGCGCCGCCGACGCCGTCGATCTGCCGGCCCAGGGTCTCGCGGGCGTGCTCGGCGGCCGCCGGGTCGGTGAGCATGGAGCGCATCATGGCCAGCGCGCTCTCGGGGAGGCCGCCCAGCTTGAGGCCGAGCGTGGCCAGCAACTGATCGACGAGCGCGTCGGCGTCGGTGGCCGCCGGCGGCGCGGGAACGGCCTGCACGGCACGGGTGAACAGCTCGCGCTTGGCACCGAAGTACTGCATGACCAGCGCCGGATCGACGCCCGCCGCGCTCGCCACGGCGCGGATGGTGGTGCGGTCGAACCCCTTCTCGGCGAACAGTTCCCGCGCCCGGTCCAGGATGCGCGCCTCGGTGGCCCGGCGGCGCTCGGCACGGCTCTGGTGAGGGGTGGGCACGGGTTCACTCTACAGTCGTTGACCGAGCGCCCGGCGGAGGCCTAGGTTGTCTCACTCAACACCTGTTGAGCGAATGGAGTGATCGTGCCGGAGCCTCAGTCACCCGCCGTACGCACCCCGCGCGAGGTGCTGGACCGCTATTACCGGGCCATGCTCGACAAGTCCGCCGACGACCTCGCCGACCTGTACACCGTGGACGCGGTGCACGAGTTCCCCTTCGCCTCCCCCGGCTTCCCCCCGCGCTTCGAGGGGCGCGAGGCGGTGCGCGCGGGGTACCGGGCGGCCTGGGGAGCGAGTCCCGCCCGGGTGGAGGAGATCAGGAGGATCGCGACCTACGAGACCACCGAGCCGGGAGTGATCGTCGCGGAGCAGGTGGTGGTGGGCGCCCTGCCGGCTACCGGCGCCTCCTTCAGCGTCCCCGGCCTCCTGGTCCTCCACGTCCACGACGGCCTGCTCACGCGGGTCCGGGACTACATGGACAGCGCGGGGGTGGCGGCGGCCAGGTCATGACGCGGGGGGTCCCCCAACCCAGAACGCCCACCCTCCGGCCGACCGAGTCGGGTGGTGGGTGGGCGCAGGCCGGGGGTCCGGGGGCCAGAGCCCCCGGGACCTCGGGGACAGCGGGGGTCAGCAGCCGAGCAGGCGGCCGGCCAGGTACCCCTCGATCTGGTCGAGAGACACCCGCTCCTGCTTCATCGAGTCACGCTCGCGCACCGTGACGGCGTTGTCCTCGAGCGTGTCGAAGTCGACGGTCACGCAGTACGGCGTGCCGATCTCGTCCTGACGGCGGTAGCGGCGGCCGATGGCGCCCGCGTCGTCGAACTCGATGTTCCAGTGCTGCCGCAGCGCCTGGGCGAGGCCCTTGGCCTTCGGGGACAGCTCGGGGTTGCGGGACAGGGGCAGCACGGCCACCTTCACCGGGGCCAGACGGTGGTCCAGGCGGAGCACGGTCCGCTTCTCCATCTTGCCCTTGGCGTTCGGCGCCTCGTCCTCGACGTAGGCGTCGAGCAGGAAGGCCAGCATGGTGCGGCCCACACCCGCCGCCGGCTCGATGACGTACGGCGTCCAGCGCTCGCCGGCCTCCTGGTCGAAGTAGGAGAGGTCCTGGCCGGAGGCCTTGGAGTGGGCGCCGAGGTCGTAGTCGGTCCGGTTGGCGACACCCTCCAGCTCGCCCCACTCCGAGCCGCCGAACTGGAAGCGGTACTCGATGTCGGCGGTGCGCTTGGAGTAGTGGGAGAGCTTCTCCTTCGGGTGCTCGTACCAGCGCATGTTCTCAGTGCGCAGACCCAGGCCGGTGTACCAGTTCCAGCGCTGCTCCATCCAGTACTCGTGCCACTTCTCGTCCTCGCCCGGCTTGACGAAGAACTCCATCTCCATCTGCTCGAACTCGCGGGTGCGGAAGATGAAGTTGCCCGGCGTGATCTCGTTGCGGAACGACTTGCCCATCTGGGCGATGCCGAACGGCGGCTTGCGGCGCGAGGTGGTCTGCACCTGGGCGAAGTTGGTGAAGATGCCCTGGGCGGTCTCGGGGCGCAGGTAGGCGACGGAGCCGCTGTCCTGGGTCGGGCCGAGGTGCGTCGAGAGCAGACCGGAGAACTGCTTGGGCTCGGTGAACTGGCCCTTGTTGCCGCAGTTCGGGCAGTTGATGTCGGCCAGGCCGTTCGCCGGGGCGTGGCCCTTCTTCTCCTCGTACGCCTCTTCCAGGTGGTCGGCGCGGAACCGCTTGTGACACGCGGTGCACTCGGTCAGCGGATCCGTGAAGGTGGCGACGTGGCCGGAGGCGACCCAGACCTCGGAGGCCAGGATGACGGACGAGTCGATACCGACCACGTCCTCGCGCGACGTCACCATGTAGCGCCACCACTGACGCTTGATGTTCTCCTTGAGCTCGACACCCAGCGGTCCGTAGTCCCAGGCGGCACGCTGTCCGCCGTAGATCTCACTGCACGGGAAAACGAAGCCACGGCGCTTGCTCAGGCTGACGATGGTGTCGATCTTGTCGGCGGCCACGGTGCTCTCTTCATTACGACGACGGGCGTTGAAGCGAGATGCTTCCAGCGAATGATTCAGGTTACCGGCGCAGGCTCCCCCCGGACCAAATCGGCCCCCTCCCCGGACCCGCCTCCCGGGCTCTCACCGGGCGCCTACCGGCCTTTTTTGACAACGGTTTCCATGTTAGATGAAAATGACTGTCATGAACGTACGACGACGCCTCATACCCACCGCCGCGCTCACCGCCGTGACCGCCCTCGGCCTCGGCACCCTCACGGCCTGCTCCGGCGACAGGGCGGAGGCGGCGAACACCGGCAAGTTCGACGTCGTCGCGTCCTTCTACCCCATGGCCTTCCTCGCCGAGCGGATCGGCGGGGACCACGTCCACGTCACCAGTCTCACCTCCCCCGGCCAGGAGCCGCACGACCTGGAGATCAGCCCCCGGCAGATCGCCTCGCTCCAGGACTCCGACGCGGTCCTCTACCTGAAGAACCTCCAGCCCTCCGTGGACGACGCGGTGGCCCAGTCCCCGGTGAAGACGAAGGTCGACGCGGCCTCCCTCACCACGCTGGAGCAGCACGGCAACGAGGTCGGCGGCCACGCGGCCGCGCACGACACCCACAAGAACGAGGAGTCCGCGGGCAAGGACCCGCACATCTGGCTCGACCCGGTGCGCTACGCCGAGGTCGCCGAGGGCGTCGGCAAGGCCTTCGAGAAGGCCGACCCGAAGCACGCCGCCGGCTACCGGAAGAACACCGCGGCCCTGGTCAAGCAGCTCGACGACCTGAACGCGCGGTTCAGGAACGGCCTGGCGCACACGAGGACCAAGGTCTTCATCACCACCCACGCCGCCTTCGGCTACCTCGCCGAGCGCTACGGCCTGACCGAGGAGGCCATCGCCGGCCTCGACCCCGAGTCCGAGCCCAGCGCCGCGCGCGTGAAGGACCTGGAGACCATGGCCAGGGCCGACGGCGTCTCCACCGTCTTCTACGAGACGCTCGTCAGCGACAAGACCGCGAAGACCATCGCGAACGACGCCGGCCTGACGACGGACGTCCTCGACCCGATCGAGGGCATCACCGCCAAGTCCCGCGGCAGGGACTACTTCTCCGTCCAGGAGGCCAACCTCAAGGCGCTCCGGCAGGCGCTGGGCGCCAAGTGAGGGGACACGAGATGACCAGCGAACCCGTCATATCCCTGCGCGGGGTCACCGCCGAACTCGGCGCGCGTCCCGTGCTCCGGGGCATCGACCTCACCGTCGGCCGCGGCGAGGTCGTCGCGCTGCTCGGCGCCAACGGCTCCGGCAAGTCCACGGCGATCCGCACGATCATCGGCCAGGTCCCGGTCAGCGGCGGCACGATCGAGCTGTTCGGCACCGAGCGCCGCGCCTTCCGCGACTGGGCGCGCGTGGGGTACGTGCCGCAGCGCACGACGGCGGCGGGCGGCGTGCCCGCGACGGTCACCGAGATCGTGTCGTCCGGGCGCCTGTCCCGCACCCGCTTCGGCGTCTTCCGCCGGGCCGACCGGGAAGCCGTGCACCGGGCCCTGGAGCTGGTCGGGATGGCCGACCGCGCCAAGGACTCGGTGAACGCCCTGTCCGGCGGCCAGCACCAGCGCGTGCTGATCGCCCGCGCCCTTGTCGCCGAGCCCGAACTGCTGATCATGGACGAGCCGATGGCCGGCGTCGATCTGGCCAGCCAGGAGGTGCTCGCCCGCACGCTGAAGCAGCAGGTCGACTCCGGTACGACGGTCCTGCTCGTGCTGCACGAACTGGGCCCCCTGGAGCCCCTGATCGACCGGGCGGTCGTCCTGCGCGACGGCTGTGTCCTGCACGACGGCCCGCCCCCGCACGCCGTCGGCCAGCACGCACTCCCCGGCCACGACCACGTACACCCGCACGCACCCGCGGGTTCCGAACCTCTGCGGACGGGACTGCTCAGCTGATGGACTTCCTCAACTACGCCTTCATGCAACGGGCGCTGCTCGCCGCCGTCCTGGTCGGCATCACGGCGCCCGCGGTCGGCATCTACCTGGTCCAGCGCCGCCAGGCCCTGATGGGTGACGGCATCGGCCACGTGGCGATGACGGGTGTCGGCCTCGGTTTCCTGCTGTCGACGTCCCCCGTGTGGATGGCGACGGCCGTCTCGGTCCTCGGCGCGGTCCTGATGGAACTGATCCGCTGGTACGGCAGGACCCGCGGCGACATCGCCCTCGCGATGCTCTTCTACGGCGGTATGGCCGGCGGCGTGATGTTCATCAACCTCGCGCCGACGGGCTCCAACGCGAACCTGGCGACGTACCTGTTCGGCTCGCTGTCGACGGTGTCGCAGTCCGACGTCGTGTCGATCTGCCTGCTCGCCGCGTTCGTGGTGCTGGTCACCCTCGGTCTGCGCCGCCAGTTGTTCGCGGTCAGCCAGGACGAGGAGTTCGCCCGGGTCACGGGCCTGCCCGTGCGCGCGCTCAACCTCCTGACGGCGGTCACGGCGGCGGTCACGGTCACGGTCGCGATGCGCGTGGTCGGCCTGCTGCTGGTGTCCGCGCTCATGGTCGTACCCGTGGCGGCGGCGCAGCAGCTCACCCGCAGCTTCACGGCGACCTTCGTGATCGCGGTCGCGATCGGGGTGGCCGTGACCGTCAGCGGCACGATCACCTCGTACTACCAGGACGTGCCGCCCGGCGCGACGATCGTCCTGCTGACCATCGCCGCGTTCGTCGCGCTGACCGCCCTCGCCACGCCGCTCGCCCGCCGACGCGCCCGCACGGCGGCCGCGGCCGGGCCCGCCGGGGATCCGGCGGAGTGCTCGATTCCGGCCACACGAGAGGCCGAGAGCAAGATCGGCGTCTGACTGCTGACAGTCCGGGCTGGCACAATGGCCGCCCGGGCAGAAGCAAGACGTGAGGAGGCAACGGTGACGACCGCTGGACCGCCCGTGAAGGGCCGCGCGACCCGCCAGCGGGCCGCCGTGGCGGCGGCCCTGGACGAGGTCGACGAGTTCCGCAGCGCGCAGGAGCTCCACGACATGCTCAAGCACAAGGGCGATTCGGTCGGCCTGACCACGGTCTACCGCACCCTCCAGTCCCTCGCCGACGCCGGCGAGGTCGACGTCCTGCGCACGTCCGACGGCGAGTCCGTCTACCGCCGTTGCAGCACCGGTGAACACCACCACCACCTCGTGTGCCGTGCCTGCGGCAAGGCGGTGGAGGTGGAGGGCCCGGCCGTGGAGAAGTGGGCGGAGGCCATCGCGGCGGAGCACGGGTACGTCAACGTGGCCCACACGGTGGAGATCTTCGGCACGTGTGCGGACTGCGCCACGCAGGCCGGCTGAGCTTCCTATACCCGCCGGATGTTCCGGTCCAGGATCGCCCTCAGCCGGTCGATGTCCGCCGGGTCGGTCAGGCCGCTCTTGGGGAGCATGGTGAAGGTGATGGCGTTCTTGTCGTCGCTGAGGAGCACGAACACGCGCCGCGTCTCCCGGTAACGCGGCTGTGCGGCCCAGGTGCCCGACGCCGTGGTGTGGTCGGTCGTCACCGACACGCCCTGCCCCGTCACCGTCACTCGGAACAGGCCCCGCCGCACGGCGACCCGCTGGAAAGCACGCGCCTGCAACCAGGGAGACAGCGCCAGCGCCAGGGTGGCGACAACCATCGACGCCAGCACGCCGGGCGAGAAGTGCTTGCCTTGGATCGCCCGCACGATCTCCGTCAGGGCGGCGAACCCCGTCACGAAGGGCGTCCACCGGTAGATCCACCCCACCCGGCTCACCCGCTGCCGCGCCCGCAGCGCCGAGGTGAGGTCCGCGGCCTCCGGCCGGTATCTCAGTTCCACGACGTCCTGCACCGCGTCCCGCCCCATGTCCATGACCATGAGGCGGGATCGTACAGAAGCCGATCATCCGGCGCCCGCGCTCATGCCCGCCCGAAGCAGCGCTCCAGCTCGTCCAGGTCGTAGAACGCGCTGCCCTCGGCGATCGGACGGCAGCCCGCCCTGAACGGCGTCTCCGGCCATCTTGCCGCGCGCACAGCAGGTCCTTGTCGGTGCGGGTCGGCCCGCTCAGCGGCTTCAGCGCGGGTCGGCGGCGGCGAGGGCGCCGGTGTACTCGTTCGCGCTGTCCACGGCCCGCCCCTGCTCAGAGCTGACGACGTCGATCTTCTCGCCCTCGTCGGCGATCCGCGCGAACAGCGTGGGCAGCCGCTGTTCCGTGCGCGTCGCGGTGTCCCGCATCTCCTGCCGGCCGCGCCCGCTGAGGTTGCCGTACCCGACCTGCTGCATGGCGGCCGTCAGCGCCCGCACGGTGGGCCCGAACTCCTCGCCCTTCCCGGTGAGTTGGTCCTCCGCCTGCGCCTTGTCCCACAGCGCGAGGACCAGGTCGCCGTCCTCGCCGCCGGTCGCCGCACGGGAGCCGTGCCGGGAGACGTTCTCGGTGAAGACGGGGGTGTAACCGGCCGGGGGGCGCTGCTAGCTGCGTGCGCTCTGCTCGGGCTCGTACGGCGCCTTGGTGCCGTAACTCCCGCGGCGCGCGGGGCTGTGGGCGGCGTGCGCGGGCAGCGCGGTGAGCAGCAGGGCGCCGAGGGCGAGGACGGGCGTGAGACGTCTCATGCCCCCGCATCCTCGGCAGCCCGGGTGAATCGGGGGTGGCTAGGCGGTGGAATCGCCCTTCATGGCGGCCTCCATGGCGAGGAGTTCCTCGTTCGGGACGGCGCCGCCGAACCGCCGGTCGCGGGAGGCGAATTCGACGCAGGCCCGCCACAGGTCGCGGCGGTCGAAGTCGGGCCACAGCACGTCCTGGAAGACCATCTCGGCGTACGCGCTCTGCCAGAGCAGGTAGTTGGAGGTGCGCTGCTCCCCGCTGGGCCGCAGGAAGAGGTCCACGTCCGGCATGTCGGGGTAGTAGAGGTACTTCTGGATGGTCTTCTCGCTGACCTTCGACGGGTCCAGGCGCCCCGCCGCCACGTCCTCGGCCAGCGCCTTCGCCGCGTCGGCGAGCTCGGCCCGGCCGCCGTAGTTCATGCAGAAGTACAGCGTGAGCAGGTCGTTGCCCTTGGTCTGCTCCTGGGCGACCTGCAGTTCCTTGGCGACCGACTTCCACAGCCTGGGCATACGGCCCACCCAGCGCACCCGGATGCCGAGTTCGTCGAGCTGGTCCCGCGTCTTGCGGATGAAGTCGCGGTTGAAGTTCATCAGGAAGCGGACCTCGTCGGGCGAGCGCTTCCAGTTCTCGGTGGAGAAGGCGTAGAGGGAGATGTTGCGGACGCCGATCTCGATCGACCCCTGGAGCACATCCAGCACCCGCTCGGCGCCGACCTTGTGCCCCTCGGTCCGCGGCAGCCCCCGCTCCTTCGCCCACCTGCCGTTGCCGTCCATGACGATGGCCACGTGGTTCGGGACCAGCTCGCCGGGGAGCTTGGGCGCGCGGGCACCGGACGGGTGCGGCTCCGGCGCCTTGTACTCGCGCCGCTGGCGCCCCAGGATCCCGCGTACGACCATGTGCTTCTCGTCTCCCTCTTACTTCTCGACGTACCTGAGCGAACGCAGCCCGCGCTCCAGATGCCAGTGCAGGTAGGCGGACACCAGCCCGCTGCCCTCGCGGACGTACCGCGCCTCGCACGCGTCCGCCGTCTCCCAGTCTCCCGTAAGCAGCGCCGCGAGGAGCACCAGGGTCTGCGGCGACGGTACGACACTGCCGGGCACCCGGCAGTCGACGCAGACGGAGCCGCCGGAGGCCACGGAGAAGAACCGGTTCGGTCCGGGCATGCCGCACTTCGCGCAGTCGGTGAAACTCGGGGCGTACCCGTTGACGGCGAGGGAGCGGAGCAGGAAGGCGTCGAGGACGAGATGGGGCGCGTGCTCGCCCCGGGCGAGGGTCCGCAGCGCCCCGACGAGCAGCAGGTACTGCTGCACCGCCGGCTCCCCCTCGTGGTCCGTGAACCGCTCGGCGGTCTCCAGCATGGCCGTCCCGGCGGTGTACCGCGCGTAGTCGGTCACGATCCCGCCACCGTACGGCGCGATGGTCTCACTCTGCGTGCACAACGGCAGCCCGCGCCCGACCAGTTCGCTCCCGCGCGCGAAGAACTGCACGTCGACGTGGGAGAAGGGCTCCAGCCGGGCCCCGAACTTCGACTTCGTCCGCCGCACCCCGCGGGCCACGGCCCGTACCCGTCCGTGACCGCGCGTGAGCAGCGTGATGATCCGGTCCGCCTCACCCAGCTTCTGGGTGCGCAGCACGATGCCGTCGTCGCGGAACAGAGTCATGGGCCCATTCTCACCCACGCCCTCCCCCGCGAACGCCGTTGAACAATATGTTGAAGAAGGTCGACGAACACGAGGCCCGATGTTGGCGTCGCACGGCAGACGGGAAGTGCCAGACAGACCCTAGGGCACCTCGCCGCGGCTGCGGGCGTTGGCGTAGGCGTTCGCCGCGCTCAGCCGCTCGGCGGGGCTGGCGGGCCGCACGGCCGCGGGGTCGGCGTCCCACTCCCTGCCGCCGCCATAGGGTCTCAGCTGGACATACGGCCCCTCGTGCCCCATGACGATCCCCACCCGCCCGCTCCGGGTGTCCATGGCATGGCTGCCGACAGGGCACGCGACGGGACGTACGCCTGCCCTGTCCGGAGCCGGCCGAAATTCATCCAAGGTCTCCTCCCGCCTCTTAGGTCCCGGCCATGTCGCTCCCCTCTCTTTCGGGTTTTCACTCTTCGCACATCAAGAGTGACGCTCCGCCACTACACTGCCGGTGAGGCTCCCGGAGCGACGGGGCCCTTCTGTGTCCCTTCCGGCAGCCGGTGCGGGGGTCCGACGCCCGCCATTGGTGCCGACCTCTGGCGGCTGACCCGTTCGTGTGCGCCGTCTTGACCACCCCCACGCCCCCTCCTATGGTCGCGCTACCGACCGGACGTAGGACGTAGGACGTCGTATCTCCCCCTCCCACCCATCCACTCGTTGGAGGACCCGTGCGCGACGACGTGACACCCGGCCCCGACGTACCGGCACCGCGCCGCCGGCAGTTCCTGAGCTCCACCGGTGTGCTCGGCGCGCTCGCGCTGCTGCCACCTGCGCTGACCGCCTGCTCCACCGGGCCGCAGTCCACCAACGACACCGGGGGCGGCGGCACCGGCAAGGACCGGACCCTGACCGCCGTGATCGGCTACGGCAACGACGGCAGCTGGGATCCGACGCAGACGGCGTCGGCGTTCTGCATGGCGGCCAACAACCACATCTACGAGGGGCTGCTGGACACCGACCCGATCACCCGGGTGCCGTATCCGGCGCTCGCCACCGAGGTGCCCAAGGACCCGAACGCCACCACCTGGCGGTTCACCCTGCGCTCGGGCGCGACCTTCCACGACGGCAGGCCCGTCACCGCCGACGACGTCGTGTTCGTCTTCGACCGGATCCTCGACCCCGGCACCCAGACCCTCGCCAAGGGGTTCTTCGCCAGTTGGCTCGGCAGCGTCAGGAAGGCCGACTCGCGCACCGTCGAGCTCGTGCTCAAGTTCCCCTTCCCGGACGGGCTCTCCCGGCTCACCCTGGCCAAGATCATGCCGAAGCACGTCTTCTCCAGGCCCGGCGCCTGGGACGACGCCATCAAGGGGCTGGCCGTCGGCTCAGGGCCGTACCGGCAGACCGCGCACCACCCGAAGTCCAACACCACCTTCGAGGCGTACGCCGGCTACAACGGACCGCGCCCACCCGCGTTCAAGCGCATGAACTGGCTGACCATCGTGGATGCCGCGCCGCGTGTCGCGAAGATCTCCGGTTCCGACGCCGGGGCGCAGATCGCCGACAACATCCCCTACGCCAACATCGCGCGGCTGGAGCAGGGCGGGCTCGAGGTCGCCGGTGGCGCCGGGATGAACAACCTCTTCCTGATGTTCAACACCCGGCACAAGCCCTTCGACGACGTGCGGGTGCGGCAGGCGCTGCACTACGCCATCGACACCGAGAAGATGGTGCACGTCGCCCTCAAGGGGCACGGGAAGCCCGCGTCCTCGTTCCTCGACGAGGGCAACCCCGCCTACCGGCGGGCCAAGACCGTGTACGACTACGACCCCGACAAGGCGAAGGCCCTGCTGAAGGCCGCCGGGGTCAGCAATCTCAAGGTCAACGTCCTTGCCGTGAACGTCAGTTGGATCGTGGACTGCCTGCCCACCATCAAGGCCTCCTGGGACGCGATCGGCGTGGAGACCACCCTCGCGCCGCAGGAGACCACGGCCGTGTTCACCAAGATGGACCAGAAGCAGGACTACCAGGTTGTCGCCGCGGCTTCCAATCCGAACCAGTTCGGGCTCGACGCCGATCTGATCATGCACTACAACTACGGGCCGCAGAACCTGTGGATGGGGTACACCCGGTGGGCCGGCGACCCCGTCGCCAAACAGCTGTTCAAGGACATGGACCGGGCCACCCGGGAGCCGGATCCGCAGAAGAAGAAGGCGATCGTCCAGGACTACATCGACGTCGTCGCCGAGCAGGCCGTGCTCTACCCGGTGGTGCACAACGAGCTGATGACCGCCTGGGACCCCCGGAAACTCACGGGTATAAGGGCGCAGCCCTACCCCGGTATCAACCTGCTCCAGGCCAAGTGGGTCTGACGGTATGACGGCCGTCGTACGGATCCTGCTCCGCCGGGTCGCACTGCTCGTGCCGCTGATGCTCGGGATCGTGCTGTTCGTGTTCCTGGTGATGCGGTTCTCGGACGTCGATCCCGCGTCCGCGTTCTTCCAGGGCGCCAGCCCGACGCCGCAGCAGCTCCATGACTTCCGGGAGCGGAACGGTCTGCTCGATCCGCTCCCCGTCCGGTACGTCCACTTCGTCGGCGACCTGCTCCACGGGAACCTCGGCACCAGCGCCCTGACCCGGGCCCCGGTGGCCGACCAGGTCACCACCGCACTACCGCTCACCCTCCAGCTGACCTTCCTCGGCCTCGCCGTCGCGGTCGTACTGGCGCTGGCGGGCGGGGTCACGGCGGCCGTGTACCGGGACCGGGTCCCGGACCAGGTCATCCGGGTGCTCTCGCTCGTCGGCGTGGCCGCCCCCGGGTTCTGGCTGGCGCTGTTGATGATCCAGTACCTGGCGGTGGACCGGGGCTGGTTCCCGACCGGCGGCTACATCAACCCGGCCGACTCGGTCACCGGCTGGCTGAAGACCATGGCGCTGCCCGCCTTCGCCCTCTCCCTGCCGGTCGCCGCGCAGCTGACGCGGATCGTCCGCACCTCGGTCGTGGAGGAGCTGGACAAGGACTACGTGCGGACCGCGATCGGCAGCGGGCTGCCGCCCCGCGTCGTCGTCGGCCGGAACGTGCTCAGGAACGCCCTGGTCAATCCCCTGACCGTGCTCGGGCTGCGGGTCGGCTACCTGCTCGGCGGAGCCGTCGTCATCGAGACGATCTTCTCGCTGCCCGGCATGGGCAAGCTGATGATCGACGCCGTGCAGAACGGCGATCCGGCCGTGGTGCAGGGGGTGGTGCTGACGACCGCCACCGGGTTCGTCGTCGTCAATCTCGTCATCGACATCCTGTATCTGCTGGTCAACCCACGTCTGAGGGCAAGCTGATGGTCACGCGCGCGCGTCTTGCCGAGCGGTTCTCGCGGCCCGGCGGCGTGCGGCTGCGGGGCCGGCACCGGCTGCCCCTGCTGTCGAAGATCGCCGTCTGCTTCCTGGCCTTCGTCCTCCTCGTCGCCGTACTCGCCCCGCTCCTGGCCCCGGACGATCCGCTCGACCAGCAGGACCCGGTCGGCGGCACCGGGCATCCGTCCGCCGCGCACTGGCTCGGGCAGGACAGCCTCGGCCGGGACATCCTGAGCCGGCTGATGTACGGCGCCCGGTGGTCGCTCGCGATCGGGCTGGGGGCGACGGCGCTCGCCCTGGTCGTGGGTGCCGTCACCGGCGCGGTGGCCGCCACCTCCCGCAAGGCGGTCGACGAGACGCTGATGCGCTGCCTGGACGTGGTGATGGCGTTTCCCGGTATCGCCCTCGCGGCCGTCCTGGTCGCGGTCTTCGGCGGGGGCATCGGCGTGCTGATCTGTGCCATCGCCTTCCTGTTCACGCCGCCCGTCGCCCGGGTCGTCCGGGCCAACGTCCTCGACCAGTACGGCGAGGACTACGTCACCGCGGAACGGGTGATCGGCGCCCGTACGCCCCACATCGTGGGCCGGCACGTGGCCGTCAACTGCGCGGCCCCGGTGCTGGTGTTCTGCACGGTGCAGGTCGCCGAGGCGATCGTGTTCGAGGCGTCGCTGTCCTTCATCGGCGCCGGTGTGCGGCCCCCTGACCCCTCCTGGGGCAGTGTCATCGCCGACGGCAAGAACATGGTGCTGACCGGCGGCTGGTGGGCGACCGTCTTCCCCGGGCTGCTGATCCTGCTCACCGTGCTGTCGCTGAACATCCTCTCCGAGGGCGTGTCCGACGCGTGGGCGGCGCCGGCGCCCAGGGAGGTGGAGACGCCACCGGACCGGCTTCAGGCGCCGGAGCCCGGCAGCGGCGAGGTGCTCCAGCTGCCCGGCCTCACCGAAGCGGCCCGGCGGCTGCGCTCCCGGGCCCGGCCCCGCCCCGACTCCTCCGGTCAGCCGGTGCTCGCCGTGCAGAACCTCACCATCGGCTTCCCGGACCGGCACCGGGGCGTGGACGTCGTCGCCGGTGTCAGCTTCGAGGTGCACCCCGGTGAAGTGCTCGGTCTGGTGGGCGAGTCGGGCTGCGGGAAGTCGCTGACCGCGCTCACCGTGATGGGGCTCCAGCCGGGGGACGCCCGCATCGGCGGCCAGGTGCGATTCCGGCAGCGGGACCTGCTCGCCGAGCCGATGCGGGTGCGGCGGCGGCTGCTCGGGCACGAGATGGCGATGGTCCACCAGGACGCCCTGTCCGCGCTGAACCCGGCGATGACCGTCCGCGCCCAGCTGAAGCAGCTCGTCCGGCGCGGGGGCAGGCGCAGTCCGCGCGAGCTCATGGAGCTGGTCGGGCTCGATCCCGAGCGCACCCTGCGCAGCTATCCGCACGAGCTGTCCGGCGGGCAGCGCCAGCGCGTGCTCATCGCCATGGCGCTCTCCCGCGACCCACGGCTGATCGTGGCCGACGAGCCGACGACCGCCCTGGACGTCACCGTGCAGGCCCAGGTGATGGAGCTGCTGCTGCGGCTGCGCGAGGAGCTGGGGTTCGCGCTGATCCTGGTCTCGCACGATCTGGCGCTGGTCGCCGACGTCACCGACCGGGTGGCGGTGATGTACGGCGGGCAGATCGTGGAGAGCGGGGTGACCGCCGACCTGGTGGCGGCGCCGGCCCACCACTACACGCGCGGTCTGCTCGGCAGCGTGCTGTCGCTGGAGTCGGCCGAGCAACGGATGACGCAGATCAAGGGGGCCGTACCGGCCCCGGCCGACTTCCCGGCGGGCTGCCGCTTCGCCGACCGCTGCCCGCTGGCGAGCGAGGTGTGCCACGCCCGGACGCCCGTCCTCGCCGGTACGGCCACCCACACGGCCGCCTGCCACCATCCGGCCGTACCCGTTCAGGAGGCACTGCAGTGAGCGCTGTGGTCGAGGTCCGGGACGCCCATGTCGTGCACAGGGCGCGCAGCGGCGGGCTGCTGCGCCGGGACCGGGTGTACGCCCTGACCGGCGCCGACCTCACCGTGGCCGCCGGGGAGACGGTGGGCGTGGTCGGCGAGTCGGGGTGCGGGAAGTCGACGCTGGCGCGGGTGCTGGTGGGCGTCCAGCGGCCGGTCTCGGGGTCGGTGGCGTTCCAGGGCCGGGACCTGTGGACGATGCCGCCCGCCGAGCGCCGGGCCACGGTCGGCGCGGGCGTCGGGATGGTCTTCCAGGACCCGTCGACGGCGCTCAACCGGCGGCTGACCGTACGGCGGATCCTGCGCGACCCGCTGGACGTCCACGACCGCGGAACCAGGGCCGAACGGGAGGACCGGGTACGGGAGTTGATGGCCCTGGTCGGCCTCCCCCGGGCCCTGTCCGACGCGTTGCCCGGACAGCTCTCCGGCGGGCAGCGGCAGCGCGTGGCCATCGCCCGTGCGCTCGCCCTCGACCCGGCGCTGGTCGTCGCCGACGAGCCGACCAGTGCCCTGGACGTGTCGGTCCGCGCCCAGGTCCTGAACCTCCTGCTGGACCTCAGGGAACGCCTCGGCCTGGCCCTGGTGTTCGTCTCGCACGACATCCAGACGGTACGGCGGATGAGCGACCGGGTGATCACCATGTACCTGGGCCGGATCGTGGAGGAGACCCCGGCCGACCGGGTCACCGGCGCCGCCCGGCACCCGTACACCCGTGCCCTGTTCTCCGCCACGCCCGGACTGCTGGACCCCATCGACCCGATCCCGCTGACCGGCCCGGTGCCGTCCGCGACCCGGCCGCCGAGCGGCTGCCCCTTCCGCACCCGGTGCCGGCGGGCGGACGGGGTGTGCGCCGAGGTGATGCCGGACTTCTCGGCCGCGTCGCGGCCCGGACACCGCTACCGGTGCCACCATCCTGTTGAGGAGGAGGATTCGACCCGAGACCCGGCAGACCTCGCAGACCCAGCACGCCAGGAGCCCTGACATGTCCTTCCCCGCCCCGCTCACCGGTGTCGTCCCGCCCGTCTGCACGCCCCTGACGCCGGAGCGCGAGGTGGACGTGCCCTCGCTGCTCCGGCTGGTCGACCATCTGGTGGAGGGCGGGGTGCACGGGCTGTTCCTGCTCGGGTCCACGTCCGAGGCCGCGTTCCTCACGGACCGGCAGCGCAGGCAGGTGGTGGCGGCGGTCGTGGCCCATGTGGGCGGTCAGCTGCCGGTCCTGGCCGGCGCCATCGACATGACCACGCCGCGCGTCCTGGACCACGTCACGGCCGTGACGGCGGCCGGAGCGCAGGCGGTGGTCGTCACCGCGCCCTTCTACGCCCGCACCCACCGCTCCGAGATCGTCCACCACTACCGCAGGATCGCCGCCGCGTCGCCGGTGCCGGTCATCGCCTACGACATTCCCGTGGCCGTGCACACCAAGCTCCCCGCCGACGTGGTGCTGGGCCTGGCCGCCGACGACGTGCTGGCCGGGATCAAGGACTCCAGCGGGGACCTGGGCGCCTTCCGTGAGATCGTCACCGGCGCCCGCGCGCACCCCGGGTTCAGCGTGCTGACCGGCTCCGAGCTGGTCGTCGACTCCGCGCTGGCGCTGGGCGCCGACGGGGCGGTGCCGGGGCTGGCCAACGTCGACCCGCACGGGTACGTCCGGCTGTACCGGATGTGCCGGGCCGGCGACTGGGAGGGGGCGCGGGTGGAGCAGGAGCGGCTGTGCGCGCTGTTCGGGATGGTCACGGCCGGGGACCCGGCACGGATGGGTGGCAGCTCGTCGGCGCTGGGGGCGTTCAAGGCCGCGCTGCATCTGCGGGGGGTCATCGAGTGCGCGGTGACGGCGGAGCCGCAGGTGCCGTTGTCCGGGGAGGAGACGGAGAGGGTCGGGAAGTTCCTGGCGGCGGCGGGACTGCTCTAGGCCCTGTCGTCAAACTCCCGTCGTCCGCCCGAAGGGCGGGCCCTGCGGCGTCAGGTGCGTGCTCTGGGGGTCCCCCCGGCCGAAGGCTGGGGGAGTGCCGGGCCCTGGCCCTCGTACTGGACGTACTTGGGCCCGGGCCCGGTGCGGCGAGAGTGCGTGCATGGCGTCGCGGGGCTGGGGGCACCTCCCGGCCGAAGGCTGGGGGAGGGAGTTTGACGACAGGGCCTAGTCCCCTGACAGGGTCAGTCTGCGGAACTCCACGGTGTCGTACGCCTGCTCGCTCCCCGTCTCGTACAGGACGCCGATCGTGTCGTGGCCGAGCTGGACCAGGTCGGAGTAGGCGGCCGGGCGGTCGGAGAGGGTGCGCAGCCTGGTGAAGGTGCGGCCGCAGTCCGTGCTGGACCAGATCGCCAGGGCGCGGCGGGCGGTCGGTACGGAGGGGGCGGAGAACAGCAACGGGGCCTGGCGACCGCGGAGTTGGAGGACGCTGCCCTGGACGACCGGGACGTCGTTCAGGGTGGGCTGGACGGCGTAGGGGCGGTCGAGGGTGGTGCCGCCGTCGCCGGAGTAGGTGTCGAGGCGGTTGCCGGGGGCGGTGCCGTACTGGTCGCGGGCGTTGAAGTAGAGCCTGCCGTCCGGGAGCTGGGCGGCGGTGGTTTCGTTGACGTTGGTCAGGCCGGCGTGGGATCCGGTCACGAAGCCGAGGTGCCAGGTGCGGCCGCCGTCGTCGCTGTAGAGCGCGTGCCCGCCGTCGTACCGGGAGGCGGGGCCGGGAGAGCCTTCGGGCGGGGCGACGGAGTGGTTGGCGGGGACGAGCAGGCGGCCGGTGTGCGGGCCCCGGGTGAGGGCGACGGCGTGGCCGGGGCCGGTGGCGTACCAGCGCCAGCCGGGCCGCTCCACCTGGGCCGTGATGTCCACCGGGGGCGTGAAGTGCCGGCCGTCGTCCCGGCTGCGCTGCACGAACACCCGGCGCTGTGCCGCACCGCGCCGGATCTGGTCCTCCGTCGCCTTCCCGCTGTTGGCGCAGGTCACCAGGACGACGTCACCGGTGCGCGGGTCCACGACCGGCGCCGGGTTGCCCCGGGTGTCCCCGTGTCCGTCGGCCACGACCGTCAGCGGGCCCCAGGTGCAGCCGCCGTCGGTGGAGCGGCGCAGCACGACATCGATGTCACCGGTGTCGCCGACGCCGTCCCGCCGCCCCTCGGCGAAGGCCAGCAAGGTGCCGTACCCCGTCTTCACGACCGCGGGGATGCGGTAGGCGGCATAGCCGCCCTGACCGGAGACGTACGGCACGGACGAGACGCAGCCGGGACCCGCCTGGGCGGAGGCTGCCGTGGGCGGGCGGACGGTGAGCGAGGTGAGGAGCGCGAGGGCGGTGAGCAGGGTGCGGCTCTTCGGTGTCACCCACCCATGCTCCCAGGAGTCACCAGCCCCGACTCGTAGCCGACGATCACCAGCTGGGCCCGGTCGCGGGCGCCGAGCTTGCCCATGATCCGGCTGACGTGGGTCTTGGCGGTGAGCGGGCTCAGCCCCAACGCCTCGGCGATCTCGGCGTTGTTGAGGCCGCGCGCGACCAGGGTCAGCACCTGGCGCTCCCGGTCCGACAGGCACTCGGGGCCGCCCGTCACGGGCGCCGAGGGGCTGCGCAGGAACCGCTCGATCAGGTGTGCCGTGGGGCCCGGTGAGAGCAGTGCCTCGCCCGCCGCGACCGTGCGGATCGCGTCGAGGAGGTCGGCCGGACGGGTGTCCTTCACCAGGAATCCGGAGGCTCCGGCCCGCAGCGCCTCCACCACGTGCTCGTCGGTGTCGTAGGTGGTGAGCACCAGGACCCTGACCCCGGCGAGGTCCTCGTCGGCGGCGATCAGCCGGGTCGCCTCGATGCCGTCCAGGCCGGGCATGCGGATGTCCATGAGGACGACGTCGGCGCGCTCGGCGCGGGCCAGGTCGACGGCCTCGCGGCCGGTGCCGGCCTGCCCGACGACCTCCATGTCCGGCGCCGACTCCACGAGCATCGCGAACGCGGCCCGCACCAGGGTCTGGTCGTCGGCGAGCAGCACCCGGATCATCTCTGGTCCCCGGGCTTCTCCCCCAGCGGCAGTACGGCGCTCACCTCGAAGCCCGGTCCGTCGGCGCGCGGTCCGGCCTCGACCGTGCCGCCGACGCTGCGGGCGCGCTCCCGCATCCCGACCAGCCCGAATCCCGGCGGGCCGGCACCGGCTCCGGCCGCGCCGCCCACCCCGTCGTCGGTGACCCGGACGCGCAGGCCGCCATGCTCCTCGTACACGCCGACGCGCACGGTCAGGTCGGCCCGGCCGCCGTGCCGTACCGCGTTGGTGAGCGCCTCCTGCACGATCCGGTAGGCGGCGGCGCCGACGGCCGGCGGCACCCCGTCGGCCCGCACGGCCAGGTCCACCCGGGCGCCCGCCGACTTCGCCAGCTCGGCCAGGCCCGCGAGGCCGGGCAGCGGGCCGCGGGCGTCCGGGGTGCCGGGGTCGCGCAGCACCTCCAGGGTCGTGCGGAGTTCACCGCGGGCCGTGCGGCAGGTCTCGGCGATGTCGTCGAGGGCCTTCGCGACGGCCGTGCGGTCCAGCCGCTCGGGGTCGGCCTCCAGGACGTGCGCGGCGACCGAGGTCTGCACGCCGATGAGGGTGATGGTGTGGGCGAGCAGGTCGTGCAGGTCGCGGGCGACGCGCAGGCGTTCCTCGGCGACCCGGCGCCGGGCCTCCTCCTCGCGGGTGCGTTCGGCGCGTTCGGCGCGTTCCACGGCCGCGGCGGCATTCTCGCGGTGGACGCGGATGTACCCGCCGAGGACGAGCATGGAGACGATCCAGCCGGTGATCTGGAAGCTCACCTGGACCCCGGCCATGCCGTGACGGATCTTCAGGAGCAGCATCAGCGTGACGACGGCGGCGCCGATGAAGGCCGTGCGCCGGGGGCCGTGGGTCACCGCCACCGTGTAGAGGACGACCATCGAGGCGGCGGTGGGCGCCGAGTGGTTGTAGTCCAGCTGGTGGTAGGTCGCGATCAGCGTGATCATGACCGCGAGCACGGTGAGCGGGGCCCGCCGCCGCCACACCAGCGGCACGTGCAGCCCGAGCAGCAGGGCCCAGCCGAGCGCGTCGGGGTGCCGGCCGCTGCCGACGGTGACGGCGATGCCGGAGGCGAGCGCCGCGAGCGCGGCGGCCAGGAGCGCGTCCTGCCGCAGGGGATCCAGGGACGCGAGGGTCCGGCCGGGCCGGAACGCGGCGATGGTCGCCTGCACGGGGTTCGTGACGGTTGCCTGCACGGGGTTCATCTTCCGCTATGCGCCCACGGGCTCCGGTGTGCGGTCGGCGTCCGGCGCCGGTCGGGACAGCCGGCCCGGCCACCACACCCGGTGCCCGAGCGCGACGCTCGCGCTGGTCACGAGGTAGGTGCGGACGAGGAAGGTGTCCAGCAGGACACCGACGGCGATGACGAAGCCCAGCTCGACCAGCGGCACCAGGCCCATGTTCGTCAGCACCGCGAAGGTGGCCGCGAGCACCAGCCCGGCGGAGGCGATGACCCCGCCGGTGGTGCGCAGCGCGATCAGCGCGGCCGCCGCCGGTTCGGCGCCCCTGACCGACTCCTCCCGCATCCGGTGCATCAGGAAGATGCCGTAGTCGACGCCGAGCGCGACCAGGAAGACGAAGGACAGCAGGCCGAGGCCGGGGTCGGTGCCGGGGAAGCCGAACAGCGGTCCGAAGGCGAGCCCGCCGAGGCCGAGCGCGGCGCCCCACACGGCGACGACGGCGGCGACCAGGAGCAGCGGGGCGACCAGGGAGCGCAGCAGGACGACCAGGATCAGCAGCACGGAGACCAGGACGATCGGGACGACCACCAGGCGGTCGCGGGCGCCGGTGTCCTTCAGGTCGAGCTGCTGGGCGCTGGGCCCGCCGACGTGGGAGCCGGGCAGCCGGTGCCGCAGGGCCTCGATGGTGGCGGTCTCGGCGGCGGACTGGGGCGGCGCTGAGGCGGTCACGGTGATCTCGGTCCAGCCACCGCCGGTACGGCCTTCCCGGGCGTCCGCCACGCCCCGGGTGCCCTCGACCACGGCGAGGGTGGCGTCGGCACGCCCGGCCGGGGTCATGATCCCGATGGGCTGCGCGGACCGCTCCGGGTAGGCCCTGGCCACCGTCTCCATGGCGGTCACGGACTCGGGCCGGTGCACGAAGGTGTCCAGCTGCTTGATCGCGCCGGGCAGGTTCAGGGTGCCCAGCGCGAGCGCGCCGAGCAGGGCGGCGCCGACGGCGAGGACGGTCAGCGGGCGGCGCCCGGCCGAGGAGCCCATCGCCGCGAACAGGGACCGGCGGGCCCTGGGCGTGCTGCCGTGGGCGGGCACGAGCGGCCAGAACACCCGGCGGCCCAGCAGCACCAGGAGGGCCGGGAGCAGGGTCAGCATCGCGGCGAGCGCGCACAGCACGCCGACCGTGCCGAGCGGGCCCATGCCCCGGCTGGAGCTGAGGTCGGCGGCGAGCAGGCAGAGCAGTCCGGCGGCGACCGTGCCGGAGGAGGCGAGGACGGCGGGGCCGCAGCCGCGCAGGGCGGCGCGCATAGCGTCGTACGGGCGCTCGTGCCGGCGCAGTTCCTCGCGGTAGCGGGAGACGAGGAGCAGGGCGTAGTCGGTGCCGGCGCCGAAGACGAGGATGGTCATGATGCCGGCGCTCTGGCCGGAGACGGTGGTGCCGAAGGCCTGGTTGAGGCCGTAGGCGGCGGCGCGGGCGAGGAAGTCGGAGAGGCCGGCGACGACGAGCGGGACGAGCCACAGCAGGGGGCTGCGGTAGATGAGGACGAGCAGGAGCGCGACGACGGCGACGGTGGTGTAGAGCAGGGGGCCGCCGAGCGAGGCGTAGACGCCGGAGGCGTCGGTGGCGAGGGCGGCCGGACCGCCGACCTGGACGCTCAACCCGCCCTGGTCATGGGCCACTTGGCGGACGTCGTCGACGAGGGCGTTCCGCTTCTTCTCGTCGGTGCCGGGCTCGTTGCTGGTGACGGGGTACATGAGGGTGGTGCCGTCGGCGGACGGGATGCCGTGCGGGGTGCCGGCCGTCAGGGTGTGGCGGTGGGCGACCCGGCTCAGCTGCCGTGCGGCCGTGGTCCGGTCGGCGGCGGTGAGCCCGGTCGCCCGGTGGTAGACGAGGACCAGTTCGGTGGTCTCGCCGCCGGGCAGCCGGTCCTGCAGTTTCGCGGCCCGGGTGGAGTCGGCGGACGCCGGCAGATAGTCGGTGGCCCGGTCGTGCTGCACGTCGGCCAGCTTGGCGGCGAACGGCGCGGCGACGGCCAGCAGCACCGCCCACAGCCCGACGACCAGCCAGGGCAGGCCCCGGCTTCCCTGTGTTCTCCCGGCCCCCACGGATCCCATGGCGCGGGCCTCCCTTCCCCTGCGGATGTCTGGATACGGCTTCCAGACTTCCGGCGAAAGGGACGCCGTTCGTCGGGCGTGAAGGCGAGTTCGGCGCTACTGCCGGGGGTGACCGGGGCGCGCCGTTACTCCCGGGGGAGTATCAGGACGGCGTCCGTGCCGCCGCCAGCAGGCGGGTCACGTCGTCGGCGCAGATGGTCAGGGCCGCGCCGACCGTGGTGAGGGCGTCGCGTTCGGCGGGGGTGTAGGGGCCGTCGGCGAGGGCGATGCGGGCGGCCTGGAGGAGGAGGGACTCGCGGCCGGCCGGGGCGAGGTGCGGGGCGAGCGGGTCCAGGGCCTCGTGCAGCTCTATGGTCAGGCTGGTGCCGCACTCGGCCCCGAGGACCCGGCCGGTGTCGGCGGCGAGGGCCTCGACCAGGGCGGCCAGCTGTTCCTCGGTGCAGCCGTCGAAGCCGGCCGCGCGGACCGCGGTGGCGGCCGTCTCCAGGGTCGTACGGGAGGAGGTGCCGCCGGCGGCGAGCACGGCGAGGGCGACGGTGTGCACGGCGTCGCGGAGCATCGCGGAGAAGCGGCGGGTGGTGGGATGGTCGAGGACGTCGGTGCCGTACTGGTGGCGGCAGGCGGCGCACTCCACGACCGGGCCCGCGGTGCCGCGCGGCAGCAGGGGGACGCCGAGCAGGGTGAGCCTGCGGCGGCCGGTGAGCCGCTGGTAGTTGCGGTCGCCTCCGCAGCCGGGGCAGTAGAACTCGCCGTCCCCCACGGGTGTCCACGCGGTGCGGACGCGCAGGATGTGCGCAGCCCTGGTGGCACGGCCGTCTCGTCCCCGTACTGGCAGCACGTCGCACCTCCGTAACGACGCCGCAACATCGCGGCGCTGGCGTGATGTTAGCCACATCACCAAGGCTGAGTCAGTACCCCGTAAGAGACCTTTCTGTGACCTGACCGGCCCCGTGGCCGATAACAGGCGGGGCCCCGGCCGCCGTATACAGCGGTCGGGACCCCGAAACTCCCGGTCAGGAGTGGTCAGCGGGCCGCGCGGTTGACGGCCGAGACGACCGCCTTCAGCGACGCACGCGTCGTGTTCGCGTCGATGCCGATCCCCCACAGGACCTTGCCGTCGATCGCGCATTCGATGTAGGAGGCGGCCTGCGCGGAGGCGCCCTCGCTCATCGTGTGCTCCTGGTAGTCCAGCAGGCGTACGTCGATGCCGATGGACTCCAGGGCGTCGAAGAAGGCCGAGATCGGACCGTTGCCGGAGCCGGTCAGGACGGTGTCCTCGCCGTCGACGGTCGCCTCGACGGTCAGGGTGTCCACGCCGTCGGTGTCGGTGGTCGACTGGCCGGTCCTGACCTGGATGCGGCCCCAGGGGTTGTCCGGGTTCGGCAGGTACTCGTCCTGGAAGACCGACCAGATCTCCTTCGCCGTGATCTCGCCGCCCTCGGCGTCGGTCTTGGCCTGGATGAGCCTGGAGAACTCGATCTGCATCCGGCGCGGCAGGTCCAGCTTGTGGTCGTTCTTCAGGACGTAGGAGATGCCGCCCTTGCCGGACTGGGAGTTGACGCGGATGACGGCCTCGTAGGAGCGGCCGACGTCCTTGGGGTCGATCGGCAGGTACGGCACGGCCCACTCGATGTCGTCGACGGTGACGCCCTTCGCGGCCGCGTCGGCCTCCATGGCGTCGAAGCCCTTCTTGATGGCGTCCTGGTGGGAGCCGGAGAAGGACGTGTAGACCAGGTCGCCCACGTACGGGTGGCGCGGGTGGACCTCCATCTGGTTGCAGTACTCCCACGTACGACGGATCTCGTCGATGTCGGAGAAGTCGATCTGCGGGTCGACGCCCTGGGAGAACAGGTTCATGCCCAGGGTGACCAGGTCGACGTTGCCGGTGCGCTCGCCCTGTCCGAACAGACAGCCCTCGACGCGGTCGGCGCCGGCCATCAGGGCCAGCTCGGCCGCCGCCACGGCCGTACCGCGGTCGTTGTGCGGGTGGACGGACAGGCAGACGTGCTCGCGGCGGGTCAGGTTGCGGTGCATCCACTCGAAGCGGTCCGCGTGCGTGGACGGGGTCGAACGCTCCACGGTGGCGGGCAGGTTGAGGATGATCTCGCGGCCGGGGCCGGGCTGCCAGACGTCCATGACCGCCTCGCAGACCTCCAGCGCGAAGTCCAGCTCGGTGTCGGTGAAGATCTCCGGGCTGTACTGGTACCCGAACTCGGTCTCCGGGCCCAGCAGCTTCTCGGCGTACTCCATCACCAGGCGGGTGCCGTCGACGGCGATCTGCTTGATGTCGTCCTTGGAGCCGCGGAACACCACCCGGCGGAAGACCGGGGCGGTGGCGTTGTACAGGTGGACGGTGGCCCGCTTGGCGCCCTTCAGGGACTCCACGGTCCGCTCGATCAGGTCCTCGCGGGCCTGGGTCAGTACGGAGATCGTGACGTCGTCGGGGATCGCGCCCTCTTCCTCGATGATCGAGCGCACGAAGTCGAAGTCGGTCTGGCCGGAGGCGGGGAAGCCGACCTCGATCTCCTTGTAGCCCATCTTCACCAGCTGGTCGAACATCCGGCGCTTGCGCTCGGGCGACATGGGGTCGATCAGGGCCTGGTTGCCGTCGCGCAGGTCGGTGGAGAGCCAGCGGGGGGCGGCGGTGATCCGCTGCTCCGGCCAGGTGCGGTCCGGGATGTCCACCTGTTCGTAGCGGCCGTACTTGTGGATCGGCATGGAACTGGGCTGCTGGCGGTTGGCCATGGTGCGTGGGCTCCTCAGGGTGTCCGGATGTGCATCCGGATGTCCGGGTGGACGGCCGACGAGGCAACGCCAGAGCTCCGCGGGGAGGGAGTCGGCCTTGTGACTACAGGCCCTCGCCGCGGCAGCTAAGAAGAAGCAGCCCGAAACGCATGATGCGTCGCAGCCTAGCCGAGCCGCCCCGGACTCGGGGGACGCGTATCAGTATGCGGGACCGCCGCCACAAAAGGGACAAAAAGTGCGCAGCACCACATCGCCCTAGCACACCGTCACGGAGCGTCGCGGTCCTGTCCCGGTATTTCACCAATCATGGTGGCCTCTAGTGACACCGACATCACGGAGTGCGATGGTGCGGGGCATGACGACCAACGGGGGCTTCGAGCCCGTCTTCTGCACGATCGTGCCACCGCACGTCCTCGACCGGCTCGCGCAGGCCGAGGACTCCGCGCTCTCCGGCCCGGCCCGCCGCTCCCTGGAGCACGACGCCTACCAGCGCACCAAGCGCCGCCTGACCACGGTCATCGGCGCGCCCTCCGTCACCGCGCCCCGGGGCACCGCCGCCGACCAGCCGCACCGCACGATCTACGACGCCCACCACACCCAGGACCTGCCCGGCACCCAGGTCCGCGCGGAGGGCTCCGACCCGGTCGCGGACGCCACCGTCAACCGCGCCTACGCGGGACTCGGCGCCACCTTCGAGCTGTACCTGAAGGCGTACGGCCGGCACTCCATCGACGGCAACGGGCTGCCGCTGGACGCCAGCGTCCACTACGACCAGAACTACGACAACGCGTTCTGGAACGGCGAGCAGATGGTGTTCGGCGACGGCGACGGCCAGATCTTCCTCGACTTCACCATCCCGGTCGACGTCATCGGCCACGAGCTGACCCACGGCGTCACCCAGCACACCGCGAACCTGGAGTACTTCGGGCAGTCCGGCGCGCTCAACGAGTCGGTCTCCGATGTCTTCGGCTCGCTGATCAAGCAGTACACCCTCGGCCAGACCGCCGCCGAGGCCGACTGGCTGATCGGCGCGGGCCTGCTCGCCCCGCACGTCCACGGCACCGCGCTGCGCTCGATGAAGGCCCCGGGCACGGCCTACGACGACCCCAACCTGGGCAAGGACCCGCAGCCGGCGAGCATGGACCACTATGTCCGCACCGGCCGCGACAACGGCGGCGTGCACATCAACTCGGGCATCCCCAACCACGCCTTCTACCTGGTCGCCAGTGCCATCGGCGGGCACGCCTGGGAGAAGGCCGGGCAGATCTGGTACGACGTGCTGACCGGCGGCGCGCTGAAACAGAGCGCCCAGTTCGCCGACTTCGCCACGCTGACCGTGAAGGCGGCGCGGGAGCGGTACGGCGCCGGCGACGAGCTCCAGGCCGTGCAGAAGGCGTGGGAACAGGTCGGGGTGCGGACGCTGTAGTTCCGTACTAGACAGTTCCCATGCGTATCCGAGTACGGCGCACGGGCGGCTTCGCGGGCATCGAGCGCCGGGCCGAGGTGGACACCGCGGCCCGGCCCGACGCCGACGCCTGGCACACCCTGGCCGAACGCGTCCTGGCGTCCGGCCACGGCACCCCGCCGCCCGGCGTCCCCGACGGCTTCCGCTACGAGATCACCGTGGACGGCCGCACGGTGTACGCGGCCGATCCCCGACTCACCGAGGAACAGCGGGAGTTGGTGTCCCGGGTGCTGAAGGAGGGGGCGTGAGCGCCGGTTCCCGCCGGGGCGTTGACTTACGTTACCGTGGGTAAGGATGATCCCGGCATGGCGACTGACGCAGGCAATCCGATACCTCGGTTCCCGGCCGGCTTCCTGTGGGGTGTGTCGACCTCCGCCCATCAGATCGAGGGGGCGGCGGACGAGCGCGAGGCGTCCGTGTGGGACGTGTTCACCGCCGAGCCGGGCCGGGTGAAGGACGGTACGACGGCGGCGGTGGCCTGTGACCACTACCACCGCTACCGGGAGGACGTGGCCCTCCTCACCGGCCTCGGCGTGGACGCGTACCGCTTCTCCGTCTCCTGGCCCCGCGCCGGCTCGCCCGGCGGCCTGGACTTCTACGACCGCCTGGTGGACGAGCTGTGCGCGGCGGGCGTACGGCCCGTGCCCACCCTCTTCCACTGGGACCTGCCCGCCTCCCTGGAGGAGACCGGCGGCTGGCTCCGGCGGGACACGGCGGCCCGGTTCGCCGACCACGTGGCGGTGGTGGCCGAGCGGCTCGGCGACCGGGTGGAGAAGTGGATCACCCTCAACGAGCCGGCGGAACACACCCTCCTGGGCCACGCCATCGGCGCCCACGCCCCCGGCCGGCGGCTCCTCTTCGACGCCCTCCCGGTCGCCCATCACCAGCTCCTCGCCCACGGTCTCGCGGTACGGGCCCTGCGCGCGGCCGGGGCGACGGACATCGGCATCGCCAACTCCCACGGCCCCACCTGGCCGGCCTCCGCCGAACCGGCCGACGCCGAGGCGGCCGGCTTCTACGACGTCCTGCTCAACCGCCTGTTCGCCGAGCCGGTCATCCTCGGTCAATACCCGGACGGCATCGGCGAGTTGATGCCGGGCGACGTGCAGGAGGACCTGAAGGTCGTCGCCGGGCCCGTCGACTGGTACGGCATCAACTACTACGCACCCACGCGGGTCGGTGCACCCGGCGGCACCGACAGCGAGTACGGCGGCCTGGCGCTCCCCGCCGAACTGCCCTTCTCGGTGCGGGAGATCGAGGGCCGTCCGGTGACCGACTTCGGCTGGCCGATCGTGCCCGAAGGCCTCACCGAGCTGCTGTGCGGCTTCCGCGAGACCTACGGCGACAAGCTGCCGCCGATCGTCATCACCGAGAACGGCTGCTCCTACGACGGCCTCGACGACCGGGACCGCATCGCCTACCTGGACGCCCACATCCGCGCCCTGCACACCGCGATGGAGGCCGGCGTGGACGTGCGCGGCTACTTCGTGTGGTCCCTGATGGACAACTTCGAGTGGGCCGAGGGGTACGCCCGCCGCTTCGGCCTGGTGCACGTGGACTACGCGACGCTGCGGCGCACCCCGAAGGCCTCTTACCACTGGTTCCGGGACGTGCTCCGGGCGCAGAGATGACCACGGTCGGTCGTTCGGCCGCCGCCCTCGCCGAGCCCGTCGAACCCGTCGGCCGCGGCTGGACGACCGCCCTGTCGCTGGCCAACGGGGCGATCTGGGTCGGCTGGTTCGGCCCGCTGCAGATCCTGCTCGCCGCCCAGGCGAAGGACTTCGCGCCCGGCTCCGGGATGTCCAAGGAGACCATGCTGGCCTGGGTGACCGGCGCCGGCGCGGTGGTCTCCCTGCTCGCCAACCCGCTCTTCGGCGCCCTGTCCGACCGTACGACCGCCCGCCCCGGCCGCCGTACGCCGTGGATCGTGGCCGGGGCGGCGGGCGGCGCGCTGTCGCTGCTGCTGCTCGCGCGGGCGGGCGGGGCGTGGTCCATGGCGCTGGGCTGGTGCCTGGTACAGCTCACGCTGAACGCGGCGTTCGCGGCGGTGACGGCGGCCGTGCCGGACCGGGTGCCCCGGCGCCAGCGCGGCGCGGTGGGCGGCTGGCTGGGCGCGGCGCAGATCCTGGGCGTGGTCGGCGGGACCGGACTCGCGACCCTGGCGGGTGGGACCGGGGCCGGGTACACGGCGTGCGCGGTGTTCACGGCGGCGGGCGTGCTGCCGTACGTCCTGCGCTACGACGACCTGCGGCTGCCGCCGGAGGACCGCCCGCGCTGGTCCTGGCGCGGCTTCCTCGCGGGCTTCTGGCTGAGCCCGCGCCGCCACCCCGACCTCGGCTGGGCCTGGCTGACCCGGTTCCTGATCAACCTCAGCAACTCGCTGGTGCTGTTGTACCTGCTGTACTACCTCCGCGACCGCCTGCACCGCCCGGACCCCGGGCAGGGCGTGCTCGTGCTGACGGCGGTCAACAGCCTGACGCTGATGGCGACCGTCGTGGCGGGCGGCGTCTGGTCGGACCGCGTGGGCCGGCGCAAGCCCTTCGTCGTCTGGTCGGGCGTGCTGATGGCGGTGGCGACGGCGGCCCTGGCCGGCTGGCAGACCTGGCCCGGCGCGATCGTGGCGGCGGCCGTCCTCGGCGTCGGCTTCGGCGTGTTCACCTCGGTCGACTTCGCGCTGATGACGGACGTCCTGCCGAGGGCGCTGGACCGGGGCAAGGACCTGGGCGTCATCAACGTGGCCAACGCCCTGCCCCAGGTGGCCGCCCCCGCGCTGGCGGCGCCGATCGTCACCTACCTGGGCGGCTACCGGGTCCTGTACCTGGTGGCGGCGGTGATCGGGCTGGCGGGGGCGGTGCTGGTGGGGCGGATACGGGGCGTGGAATGAGCCACGGGACGCCGCCGGTCAGAAGCCGAGCTTCCGCAGCTGCTTGGGATCCCGCTGCCAGTCCTTGGCCACCTTGACGTGCAGGTCCAGGAAGACCGGCGTGCCGAGGAGCGCCTCGATGTGCTTGCGGGACTTGATGCCGACCTCTTTCAGGCGCTTGCCCTTGGGGCCGATGATGATGCCCTTCTGGCTGGGGCGCTCGATGTAGACGTTGGCGTGGATGTCCAGGAGGGGACGGTCCGCGGGACGGTCCTCGCGCGGGAGCATCTCCTCCACGACCACGGCGATGGAGTGCGGCAGTTCGTCGCGGACGCCCTCCAGCGCGGCCTCGCGGATCAGTTCCGCGATCATGACCTGCTCGGGCTCGTCGGTGAGGTCACCCTCGGGGTAGAGGGCCGGGCCCTCGGGGAGGAGGGGGATGAGGAGGTCGGCCAGGAGGTCCACCTGCTTGGCGCCCACCGCCGACACCGGCACGATCTCCGCCCACTCGATGCCCAGGTCCTTGCCGAGCTGGTCGATGGCGATCAGCTGCTCGGCGAGCGTCTTGGAGTCGACCAGGTCGGTCTTGGTGACGATCGCGACCTTCGGGGTCTTCCGGATCCCGGCCAGCTCCTTGGCGATGAAGCGGTCGCCGGGACCGATCTTCTCGTTCGCCGGGAGGCAGAAGCCGATCACGTCGACCTCGGCCCACGTGGTCCGCACGACGTCGTTGAGCCGCTCGCCGAGCAGCGTGCGCGGCTTGTGGAGCCCCGGCGTGTCCACCAGGATCAGCTGGGCGTCCGGACGGTGCACGATCCCGCGCACCGTGTGCCGGGTCGTCTGCGGCTGGTTGGCGGTGATCGCCACCTTCTGCCCGACCAGAGCGTTCGTGAGGGTGGACTTGCCCGCGTTGGGACGGCCCACGAAGCAGGCGAAACCGGCGCGGTGGACGGCCTCGGCCGACTGCTCGGATGACTGGGTACGAACGCTCATGCCGTTCATTGTCCCTGATCCACGAGGCCCCGCCGTACCGTGAGGTTTCGGTAACCCCGGCGCAACGAAACGTCACGGAAACACACCTGTGCGCAACCGGAAACGCTCACCGGTGACGCTCTGACGAGCCCGCACACCCGTTGGAGACGCCCGTGACCCTCGCCGCCGCGCACGTCGACACAGGCGACACCGCCTGGCTGCTCGCCGCGACCGCCCTCGTCCTGCTGATGACCCCGGGCCTGGCCCTGTTCTACGGCGGCATGGTCCGCACGAAGAGCGTCCTCAACATGCTGATGATGAGCTTCGTGTCGATCGCCCTGGTCACGGTGGTCTGGCTGGCGGCCGGCTACTCCCTCGCCTTCGGCGACGACGCGTTCGGCGGGCTCATCGGCGGGCTCCAGCACGCCGGGATGGCGCACCTCGGCCCCGGCAGCGTGCACGGCACCGTCCCCACGCTCCTCTTCGCCACCTTCCAGCTCACCTTCGCGATCATCACGGCCGCGCTGATCAGCGGCGCGGTCGCCGACCGGACCAGGTTCTCGGCGTGGCTGGTCTTCGTCCCCCTCTGGACGCTCCTCGTATACGTTCCGATCAGCCACTGGGTGTGGGGGCCGGGCGGCTGGATCGCGAACGCGCTCGGCGCACTCGACTTCGCGGGCGGTATGCCCGTCGAGATCGCCTCCGGCGCCTCCGGTCTCGCCCTGTGCCTGGTCCTCGGCCCGCGGCTCGGCTTCAAGAAGGACGCCATGCGCCCGCACAACCTGCCCATGGTGATCCTCGGCGCCGGTCTGCTCTGGTTCGGCTGGTTCGGCTTCAACGCGGGCTCCGCGCTCGGCGCGAACGGCCTCGCTGCCGCCGCCTTCCTCAACACCCTCGCCGCCGGCTGCACCGGCCTGCTCGGCTGGCTCTTCGTGGAGCAGAAGAGGGACGGCCACCCCACCACCCTGGGCGCCGCCTCCGGCGCGGTCGCCGGTCTCGTCGCGATCACCCCGTCCTGCGGCACTGTCTCGCTGCTCGGCGCGCTGGTCGTCGGCCTCGCCGCCGGTGTCGTCTGCTCGTACGCGGTGAGCTGGAAGTTCAGGCTCAACTACGACGACTCGCTGGACGTCGTCGGCGTCCACCTGGTCGGCGGCGTCATCGGCACCCTGCTGATCGGGCTGTTCGCCGAGAAGGCGATGACCGGCGGCACGGAAGGCCTCTTCTACGGCGGCGGGCTCGCCCCGCTCGGCAGGCAGGCGCTCGCCGTGGTGGCCGTCGCGCTGTACGCCTTCGCGGTGACGTACGGTCTGGGCAAGCTGCTCGACAAGGCGATGGGCCTGCGCGCGAGCGAGGAGCAGGAGCACACCGGCCTGGACCTTACGGTGCACGCCGAGACGGCTTACGATCACGGGGTCCTGGGGCACGGCGCCCCGGTCTCCCACTCCCTCCTCACCGGCATCAGCACGCAGAAGGTCGACACCCAGGCATGAAGCTCATCACCGCGATCGTCAAGCCGTACCGTCTGGACGCGGTCAAGACCGCCCTGCAGGAGCTGGGCGTGCACGGTCTGACCGTGACCGAGGCGAGCGGCTACGGCCGGCAGCGCGGCCACACCGAGGTGTACCGGGGTGCCGAGTACCGGGTCGACCTGGTGCCGAAGGTGCGGATCGAGGTCGTGGTGGAGGACGCGGACGCCGAGCCCGTGATCGACGCGATCGTCAGGGCCGCGCAGACGGGGAAGATCGGGGACGGGAAGGTGTGGGCCGTGCCCGTGGAGACGGTCGTCCGCGTGCGGACCGGCGAACGCGGCCCCGACGCGCTCTGACCAGCAGCGTCGCGACCGTCGCGCCCGCGACGAACACCAGCGCCCCGACCAGCCACGGCAGCGCGAGGAAGGAGGCACTCGCCGACTGCCGGGTGCCGGGCGCGCTCGCGGTCAGCGTCACGTCCGCCCGGTCGAGCTGCGGCGCCCCGGACCAGGTCTCGGTGAGCCGTACCGACTGACCCGGCAGCAGCTCGGACGGCACCCGGGTCAGCTCGCGGTCGAGCAGGGTACGGCCGAACAGCCCGTGCGCCTTCAGCTCCACCTCGGGGTCGAGGGTGACGTTCCCGGTGTTGCGCAGGGTGTAGGAGACGGTCGCCGTGCCGGTGCCGAGCCACGGGAGCAGGGGCTGGTGGTGGCTGATGTGCAGCTGTCCGACGGAGAGCGCGGGCAGGGTGGGCCCGCTGACCCGGAGGTAGATCCGGGCGCCGACGGCCCGCTGCACCCCGAGCGCCAGTGAGCCGCCGCCGGGGTCGATCCGCTCGTCCAGGGCGACGACGGCACCCGGATGGTCGCCGGGCTCGGCGCCGTCCGGAACGTGCAGGGTGAAGGGCACGGTGGCGGTGCTGTGCCCGGGGACGGTGATGCGCCCCTTCGCGAGCCGCGCCCAGGCGCCCACGCCGAGCATGCGCTCCTTCAGGGTGCGTACGGCGAAACCGCCGTCCCTGGCGGTGTTGTAGGCGTCGGCCGCGTAGAGCCGGAAGGTGAGTGGCCCGCCGGTCTTGTTCTGTACGGCGACCTTGTCGGTGAGCGTCTGTCCGGGATCGGCGGAGAGGTAGAAGTAGGGCCGCGCGGCGATCTTCGAGGCGACCGGGTAGACGGACCAGCCGCCGTTGTCGGCGGCGTGGGCGGGTGCGGCCTGCCATGCCAGCATCAGGCCCAGGAGGAGGACGTACAGCTTGCGCATGGGTGCGGACCCCCACGGACGGGAGACGGGAGCGGGCGGAGAACGGGCGGGTGCGGACGCCCGCACGCTCAGGTGAGCGTCAGCGTGAGCACGCCGGAGTACGCGCCCGGAGGCGTGAACGCCGGGACGTCCAGGGAGAGTCCGGCGTCGACGGTGAACTCACCGCCGGTGAGCGTGCCGTCGGAGGTCGACGCCAGGGTCGCGCCCGAGGCACCCACACGGCCCGCCGACCCCGCCTTGCAGGTGCTGGGGCTGCCCGCCTTGGTCGCGCACGCGGGCGTCCAGCCCAGCTTTCCGGCGTCGATCCTGCCGCCGGGACCGGTGAAGTCGGTGACCTTGCCGGTCAGGGACCAGCCCGCGGGTCCGCCGCGGAAGTCCTGGACCGTCACCGTCTGCAGCTTGCCGGTCGAGGCCCCGCCCTTGCCGAAGTCGACCGCCGACAGCGCGACGGAGTCCCCGGCCTGGGACATGGACAGCGTGCCCGCCTTGACGGTGGTGGTCAGCTTCTGACTGCCGGGCGGGACGGGGGTGTTGTCGTTGACGACGTAGGCCGCGGGTCCGGCGCCCTTGTCCGCGCTCCAGGAGCCGCCCTCGTAGGCCACGATCCCGGTCGTCGTCCTGTCGTTGACGACGAGGGAACCGCTGAAGGAGCCCTGGGCGTTCGCGGTGGCGGTCGCCGTGTCGGCCGTCTGCCGGTCCCCGGACCGCCCGGCCAGGGTGACCGTGGCGCCCGGCGTGAAGTTGGTGCCGTTGACCGTGACACCGGCACCGGGGTCACCGGAGGCCGAACTCAGCGAGATGGCCCGGGTGTTGGCCGGGGTGCCGTCGGTCGCGGTGACGGTCTGCGACACCGGTGCGGGCGGGTTGGTGACCGTGCACGGGGTGTCCAGCTCCAGGATGTAGCTGGTGTGGATGTTGTAGTCGCCGGGCGAGAGGGTGATCTGCCCGGCCTTGGTGACGGTGAACGTGCCGGTCATGGAGAAGGACGGGAAGGCGGCCTTCCCCGGCACCGGCGGGTTCTTCTTCGGCCCGGCGACGGTCACGTCCCCGGTCTGGGCGCCGCCGAGGGTCACCTTCCCGGTCGGGGTCATGATGTCGGCGGGCAGGGCGAGGTCGGTGGGGTTGCTCGCGGCGGCGGTGACCACGGTGTAGGTCACGGTGACGGTGTCGCCGACCTTGGGGCTGGCGTTGTCCACGGTCACGTCGGCGGTCGTGGTGCCGTCGATCGGCGGGATGCCCGCGACGGCGGGCGGTATGCAGTGCGTGGCGAAGTCCACGTTCGTGCCGGCGGCACCGGCCGGACCGGCCAGCGCGCCGCCGGCGGTGACCGCGAGCGCGGTCGCCCCGAACAGGGACGCCCAGCGCCACCGTCGGGATCTTCGTGGTCTTGGGGGTGTCGAACCCATGGGGCCCCCTCCTGAGGGTTGCGGGCGCAGCGGCTCATCTGCGCCGACAGGGGGCATTGATGTGGAGCCGGGGTGAGAAGTCAATGGAGATGCCGCAGAAATCTGACGGATCATCAGTTCTCGTCGGTTTCTGCGGCATCCGGAACAGATCGCTCAGTTCGGTCGGCGGGCGGGATCAGTCGAAGACGAAGGGGCCGGGCGACTGCGGGCCGTTCGCCGTGCAGGTCACGGTGACTCCGAAGATCACCATCTTCAGCGAGCCGCCGTAGGCGTCCAGGCTGTCACCGGAGGCGACGGTGCCGGGGAGCGGGCCGACGCTGACGGCGTCGCCGGTGTTCATGGCGGGGTTCCTGGTCCCGCTGAACACCACGGAGCCGCCGCCGGCCTTGGCCAGGGTGAGGGTGGAGGAGATGGAGTCCTGCGCGACCGCGACCGGCGCGGTGATCGCGGAGGAGGTGAGGGTGATGGTGGCCGAGGTGCCGCTCTGGGTGGCGGTGAGCGTGGCCGCGCCGCCGCCGAAGATGCCGCAGCTCGCGGTGATGGTCGCCGACTGTGGGGTGACGGCGGCCGCGGTGGGTGCGAAGGCGAGTCCGGTGACCGCGAGGGCCCCGGCGGCCAGTGCCGCACCGGTTGCCGTGCGCTTGCCTCTCATGGGGATCCGCTTCCCTTCCCTGTGGGGAGTGCGCTGTGGGGGGACGCCGACGGGCGGGTGCGGATCTGACGACCCGTCGGGTGTACGGCTTCATTGATGCGCAGGGGCAGGAACCCAACAAGGTTGAATTCCAGCCGACCTTTCGTTCGGCCGGTACGGGCGCGCCCCCCGGTACGTCAGCCGGCGGAAACGGTCACCCGTACAACGCCGTCGAGCCCGGCCAGCAACACCGGCGTCCCCGCACCCCCGAGATCGGCCACCGCGGCCAGGTCCTCCCCCGGCACCGACTCCACGTCACTCACGACCGCCGCCGCCTCCAACGACGTAGCCCCGGAAGCCACCGCCATGGCGACGGCGGTCCGCAGCGCGCTCAGCCTCAGCGAGGGCAGCGAGACCGACCCGGCGGCATACGTACGCCCGGTGTCGTCCCGTACGGCCGCCCCCTCCGGCACACCGTTGCGGACCCGCACGGAACGGGCCAGGGTCACGATCTTGCGGTCCTCGGGGTCAAGCGCGTTGCTCTCGGTCATGCCCAGAGCATACGAACCCGCAGCCCGCGCACCCCGCCAAGGGGTGGCTCGTCACCCCGCCACGGGGTACATCGCACCCCGCCGCCCCTCCGGAGAGGCCAGCCACTCCAGCTTCGCCGCGGTGTTCGCCTCGTCCAGCGGAGTGTGCAGCACGATCATCAGATCGGGCCGGGCCGGCACCTTCATCACCGTCGACTCCACGACCAGCAGCCCGACCAGCGGATGCTCCAGCTCCTTGCGGATCTGCCCCTGGTCCTCGATGTCCCGCTCCGCCCACATCGCCCGGAACTCGGCGCTGGCCTCGTTCAGCTCGGCCAGCACCGCCTGGAACCCCTCGTCGTCCGGCCGCGCCGCGCACGCCGCCCGGAACTGCGCCACGACCGTGCGCGCGTTCCGCTCCCAGCTGTGGCTGCGCGACCGGTACAGCGGGTCGACGAAGAAGTCGATGAGACAGTTCTGCGTGATGTCCGGCCGCATGCCGAGCACGATCGCGGCCGCGTCGTTGTACATCACGCAGTTGTAGTACAGGTCCATGATGTGCGCCGGATACGGCATCCAGGTGTCGATCAGCCGCCGCAGCCCGTCGCACATGTCCCGCTTCTCCGGCGCCACTTCGGGCGCCGGCGGGTTCATCCCGGCCAGCAGGTACAGATGACGGCGCTCGGCGTCGCTCAGCCGCAGCACCCGGGCGACGGCGTCGAGCACCTGCGGGGAGACGGAGATCTCCCGCCCCTGCTCCAGCCACTGGTACCAGGAGGCGCCCACCCCGGCCAGCACCGCGACCTCCTCCCGGCGCAGTCCGGGCGTACGGCGCCGGCCGCCGCCGACGGGCAGTCCGGCCTCCTCGGGGCTGACCCGGGCCCGTCGGCTCATCAGGAACTCGCGCAGTTCTTCGCGCCGGTGACTCCTCGTCGCCTCAGCAGCAGGCACGTACCGCTCCTCCCCCGTCGTGATGGGCCCCGTGTCTGGTGGTGCCACCACCACCATAAGTTCCGACTCCCCACCGGTATTCCGTTCGCCCGAAGCTCTTGCCATGGCGATCGACACCACCACCCAGACCACCACCTCCACGGGCACACCGCTCGACACCCCCCGGCCGCCCCGGTTGTCGACGCGCGACAAGCTCGTCCTGTTCGTCCTGTGCGCCGCCCAGTTCATGGTCGCGCTGGACTTCTCCGTCCTGAACGTGGCCCTGCCGGAACTCGGCACCGACCTCGGCATGAGCCGCTCGGCCCTGCAGTGGGCGGTCACCGCGTTCGCGCTCCCGTCCGGCGGCTTCCTGCTCCTCTTCGGCCGCATCGGCGACCTGTACGGCCGCCGCAAGCTGTTCCTGACCGGCCTGGCCCTGTTCGGCGCGGCCTCGCTGCTGGCCACCCTCGCCTGGGACCCGGCGTCCTTCCTGACCGGGCGCGCGCTGCAGGGCCTCGGCGCCGCGGCGATCGTCCCGACCGCCATGTCCCTGCTGACCACCACCTTCCCGGAGGGCCCGGCCCGCGACCGCGCCCTCGGTATCGCCGGCACGGTGATGTCGCTCGGCTACACGGTCGGCATGGTCGCGGGCGGGATGCTGACCGACACGCTCGGCTGGCGCTCCACGATGGCCCTGCTCACCGTGTCCGCGCTGGTCGTGCTGCCGCTGTCCCCGGGCCTGCTGCCGGAGTCGCGCACCCCGGACCGTCCGCGCCTGGACGTGCCCGGCGCGGTCACCGTCACCGCCGGCCTGCTGTCCCTGATCTACGCCCTGTCCACGGCCGCCGACCAGGGCTTCGGCCGCGCGGACGTCATCACGGCGCTGGTCGCCGGCGTGCTCCTGCTGACCGCGTTCACGGTCGTGGAGTCCCGTACGGCCGCTCCCCTCGTCTCGCTCCCCATGCTGCGCCGCCGCACGGTGGCGTGGGGCAACGTGGGCGGTCTGGTCACCTTCTCGATGATGTCGACGGTGATCTTCGTCCTGACCCTGTACCTCCAGGAGATCCTGCGCCTGTCGGCCTTCGAGACCGGTCTGGTCTTCGGCGTCCAGGGCGTGCTGTCGGCCGTCGCCGGCACCCTCGCCCCGAAGGTGATCGGCCGCTTCGGCGCCCGCCGCACCCTGGTCGGCTCGCTGACCGGCCAGGGCGCGCTGATCGCGGCGCTGCTCCTGCTGAACTCCCACGTCTGGTCGGTGTGGCTCGCCACCGCGGCCGTG
Organism: Streptomyces sp. NPDC001852; assembly: GCF_042891825.1. Taxonomy (NCBI): domain Bacteria; kingdom Bacillati; phylum Actinomycetota; class Actinomycetes; order Kitasatosporales; family Streptomycetaceae; genus Streptomyces; species Streptomyces sp. NPDC001852. Next base: position 62,629 of record NZ_JBIATN010000010.1, on the reverse strand, counting down.
TCCCTGGCCAGCATGTTCCATCTGGGCGCGATCATCTCGTACGGCCTGACCGTCACCTCCGGTGTCCCGGACGAGGAGCAGGGCCTGGCCACCGGCCTGGTGACCTCGACGCAGCAGGTCGGCATCACGGTCGGCATCCCGCTGCTGGGCGTCCTGGCCACCACGTCCCACGACCTGCTGACCGGTGTCCACACGGTCCTCGCCCTGGACTCGGCGATCGTGCTCGCGGCCGCCGTCCTGGTCGGGCTGGGCCTGCGCCGACGTCAGACCAGGGTCTGAACGATCTCGCTCCGCGCGGCCGTGTGCACCACACGGCCGCGCGCGCCGTTGACCAGGGGGAGGTGGGGCGCGACATGTCCGCACTCGACATCGGCGACGATCGGCACCCCGAGTGGCCCGAGCGCGTCGAGCACGGCCTCGTGCTGGGTGAGGGTGGGGCTGTCGGGGGCGTGGGTGCGGCCGACGAGGACGGCGGCGGCACGGTCGAAGAAGCCGGCGAGGCGCATGCCGTGCAGGTTGCGGCAGATGGTGAACGCGTTGTCCTCACAGGCCTCTACGTAGAGGAGCAGCGGCTCGTCCCCGGCGAACCGAGAGGTGTCGAGGTACGGCGTCCCCGCGAGGTTGACGAGGGTCTCGATGCAGCCGCCGATCAGCCGGCCCTCGACGTCCACGTCCCCGGCCCCGTCGAGCCGGGTCCACCTGCCCTCGGCGTCCAGGGTGAGGTCGCGGACCTCCGGGTTCGCGGCCCAGTCGTCCCGGCCGCCGGACCGGTACCGTCCGGGCGGGGTCTGGCCGAACGGCTCACCCTGCGGCGCGGCGACGACGTCGAGCCAGGACAGCAGCCCTTCCGGCGTCCGGTAGGGCGTGTCCATGAGGTTGTTCCCGTGGACGGTGGCGACCCCCGTCAGCAGGGTCAGCGGGGTGATGACGGTCGACATGTCGGAGTACCCGACGACCCAGGTCGGCTCGGCGCGCCGGATCGCCCCGAAGTCGAGCAGCGGCAGCAGATCGATCGCGGTCTCCCCGCCCCACGGAGGCACCACGGCGCGGATCGCCGGATCGGTCAGCATCTCCGTCAACTCGGCCGCGCGCCCGGTGGCCGGGGCGCTCAGGTGCGTCGATCCGTCCATGCACCGGCCGACGACCACCTCGTACCCACGTGACTCGATCTCCCGGACCGCGGCGTCGAGCCGCCCCCGGAGTTCCTTGGCCACTCCGGAGGAGGGAGAGGTCACACCGATACGGTCACCGGGGCGCAGCGGGCGCGGACATCTGATCGTCATGGGCGACATCCGACCCCGCGCCGCCCGCCCCCGGCAACGGAATTACGGCCGGTCCAGCCGCAGCCGCTCCGCCCTGGGCAGCCCCGCGACCACGAGGTCGTACGAGTCCTCGATCAGCTCGCGCACCAGCCGCTCGGGGAGCGCCCCGTCGACCGTCACGGTGTTCCAGTGGCGTTTGTTCATGTGATACCCGGGGATGATCAGCCCCTCGTGCTCCCCGCGCAGCCGGACCGCGTCCTCCGGGTCGCACTTGAGGTTGACCGTCAGGGGCCGCGCGCCCAGGTTCGTCAGAGCGAACATCTTGCCCAGCACCTTGAAGACCGAGGTCTCGGGATTGAACGGGAAGTCCTCCACCACCGCGTTGAAGGACAGGCAGAAGGCGCGCAGTTGCTCGGGCGTCACTCGGCGTTCGCCTCCTCGGCGGCCGGCACGGGGACGGGTTCGACCAGGACCGTCACGATCTTGTTCCGGCGTCCGGAGGCGGCCTCCGCGGTCAGCTTCAGACGGCGCTCGTCGGGCAGCTCGACCTCGGCGGACGCGCCCGCGATGGGCACCCGGCCCAGCGCCTTGGCGAGCAGTCCGCCGACGGTCTCCACGTCCTCGTCGTCGTACTCCTCCAAGCCGTACAGCTCGCCGAGGTCGGTGATGTCCAGGCGGGCGGTGACCCGGAAGCGGTCGTCGCCGAGTTCGACGACCGGGGGGAGTTCGCGGTCGTACTCGTCGGTGATCTCGCCGACGATCTCCTCGAGGATGTCCTCGATGGTGACGATGCCGGCGGTGCCGCCGTACTCGTCGATGACGACGGCGACGTGGTTGCGTTCCTTCTGCATCTCGCGCAGCAGGTCGCCGGCGTTCTTGGTGTCCGGCACGAAGGCGGCGGGCCGCATGGCCGTCGAGACCAGGTCGCTCTCCGCCTCCCGGCTGATGTGCGTCTTGCGGACCAGGTCCTTCAGGTACACGATCCCGACGATGTCGTCCTCGCTCTCCCCGGTGACCGGGATCCGGGAGAACCCGGAGCGCAGGGCGAGGGTGAGGGCCTGCCGGATGGTCTTGAAGCGCTCGATGGTGACCAGGTCGGTGCGCGGCACCATGACCTCGCGGACGAGCGTGTCACCGAGCTCGAAGACCGAGTGCACCATGCGGCGCTCCTCGTCCTCGATCAGCGACTCCTTCTCGGCGAGGTCGACCAACGCCCGCAGCTCGGCCTCGGAGGCGAACGGGCCACGCCGGAAGCCCTTGCCGGGCGTCAGCGCGTTACCGATGAGGATCAGCAGCGAGGGGATCGGGCCCATGATCCGGGCCAGCGGCAGCAGCACGTACGCCGCCACCGTGGCGGTGTTCAGCGGGTGCTGACGGCCGATGGTGCGCGGGGACACCCCCACGGCGACGTACGACACCAGGACCATGACCCCGATGGCGATCAGCAGGGCCTGCCAGGTGGCGCTGAACTCCTCCAGGCAGGCGTAGGTCACCAGGGCCGCGGCCGCCATCTCGCAGGCGACGCGGACCAGCAGGGCCACGTTCAGATAGCGGGTGGGGTCGGCGGCGACCTGGGCCAGCTTCGCGCTGCCGCGGCGGCCGGACTTGACGGCCTCCTCGGCGCGGAAGCTCGAGATCCGGGCGAGGCCCGCCTCCGCGCAGGCGGCGAGCCAGGCGACGACGACCAGCGCGATCGCGCCGATCACGATCTGCGGAGACATACGGCCCGCTTATGAGACGGTCGGCGCCGGGGACGGCCCGGTCAGCCCGCGCTCGGCACGCCAGCCGTCCACGATGGCGGCCTGGAGCCCGAACATCTCCGCCTTCTCGTCCGGCTCCTCGTGGTCATAGCCGAGCAGGTGCAGCACCCCGTGGACGGTGAGCAGCTGGAGCTCCTCGTCCATGGAGTGCTGCGTCGGGGCTTCCGCCCCTTGCTTGGCGGCGACCTCCGGGCACAGCACGATGTCGCCGAGCAGCCCCTGCGGCGGCTCGTCGTCGTCCTTGGACGGCGGCCTGAGCTCGTCCATCGGGAACGACATGACATCGGTGGGACCCGGCAGGTCCATCCACTGGATGTGCAGCTGCTCCATGGCGTCGGCGTCCACGACGATCACCGAGAGCTCGGAGAGCGGGTGGATGCGCATCCGCGCGAGCGCGTAGCGGGCGATGTCGAGGATCGCCTGCTCGTCGACCTCGGTGCCGGACTCGTTGTTGACGTCGATCGACATGGTCGTGCTGGTCTACTTCCCCTTGGAGCCCTTGGCGCCGGACTTGCCACGGCCGCCCTTGTGGGTGCCGTTCTCGGTGCCGTGCTTGCTGTCGTACAACTCGTACGCGTCGACGATACGGCCCACCAGCTTGTGCCGTACGACATCGTGGGACGACAGCCGGGAGAAGTGGACGTCCTCGACGCCCTCCAGGATCTCCTGCACCTGCCGCAGACCGCTCTTGGTGCCGTTCGGCAGGTCGACCTGGGTCACGTCACCGGTGATCACGATCTTCGAGTCGAAGCCGAGGCGGGTGAGGAACATCTTCATCTGTTCGGGGCTCGTGTTCTGGGCCTCGTCCAGGATGATGAAGGCGTCGTTGAGGGTACGGCCACGCATGTAGGCGAGCGGGGCGACCTCGATCGTCCCGGCCGCCATCAGCCGCGGGATGGAGTCCGGGTCGAGCATGTCGTGCAGCGCGTCGTACAGCGGGCGCAGGTAGGGGTCGATCTTCTCGTAGAGCGTGCCCGGCAGGAAGCCGAGCCGCTCCCCCGCCTCGACCGCGGGCCGGGTCAGGATGATCCGGTTGACCTGCTTGGACTGCAGGGCCTGTACGGCCTTGGCCATGGCCAGGTAGGTCTTGCCGGTACCGGCGGGGCCGATGCCGAAGACGATCGTGTGCTTGTCGATCGCGTCGACGTACCGCTTCTGGTTGAGGGTCTTCGGGCGGATCGTCCGGCCCCGCGAGGACAGGATGTTCTGCGTCAGCACCTGAGCCGGGGTCTCCGGGCCGTCGCTCGTCCCGTTCTCGCTCGCCTTGAGCATGGCGATCGAGCGTTCCACTGCGTCCTCCGTCATCGGCTGCCCGGTGCGGAGCACCAGCATCATCTCGTCGAACACGCGCGAAATGAGGGCGACGTCGGCGGGGGCGCCGGCCGCGCTGATCTCATTGCCCCGGACGTGTATGTCGGCCGCCGGGAAGGCCCTCTCGATCACACGCAGGAGGGAGTCGCCGGAACCCAGCACGGTCACCATGGGGTGCTGGGCGGGGACGGTGAACTGCGCTCTCGCCTGCTCCTGCGCGGGGGTGGTGTGAGCTGTGGGTGTCTGTGTCATGGGCCGGCGCTGAAGGCCTGCGCTTCCTCCTCGTCACGGCCGCGTAGCTGAGGGCGGCCTCGCGATTCCAGGGTACGACGGGGCACGGACAAGCCCGTAGGGCTTTTCATACGGCCACTTCTCAGCGGGCGGCTTGGAGTGGGTGGGCGGGAAACGGGGGACCAGGGGGCGGAGCCCCGGTACGTCAGGTGGAGCGACGGAACCCGACAGTCGGCACCGCACGCCGCAGCGGCCACGCCTGATCCAGCTCCTCCGGCACCAGCCCCTCCAGGAACGCGTACCTCTGCAACGCCGCCGGATCCTGACCGGGAAGGGCCTGCACCCTCCGCCACCACGCGCCGATCTCCGACCACCCCGGCGCCGAAAGGGACCCCCCGAACTCCTGCACCGACAGCGCCGCCGTGAGCCCGGCGAAGGCCAGCCGGTCCGCCAGCGGCCACCCCGCCAGCGACCCCGTCACGAACCCGGCGACGAAGACGTCCCCCGCCCCCGTCGGATCCAGTGCCTCCACGGCGATCGCCGGCACCTCCGCCGCCTCCCCCGTCCGCCGGTCCACGGCGTACGCCCCCTCCGACCCCAGCGTCACCACAGCCACCGGCACGTGCTCGGTCAGGGCGTGCGCGGCGAGCCGCGGACAGTCGGTCCCCGTGTACCGCTTCGCCTCCTCCGCGTTCGGCAGGAAGGCCTCGCAGTGCTCCAGATCGGCCAGCCCGGCGAGATCCCACGCCCCGGTGTCGTCCCAGCCGACGTCGGCGAAGATCCGGGTCCCCTCCCGCGCGGCCTGCGCGATCCACGGCGCGCGGGAACCGGGCGTCAGTGAGGCCACGGCGGCCCGCGCGCGTGCCGGGCACCGCGCGGCCCCCTCCTGGATGAGCACGGCCTCCGGCGGCGGCTCGTGCCCGTGGGAGACCATCGTCCGCTCGCCCTCGTACGCCATGGACACCGTCACCGGCGAGTGCCAGCCGGGCACGGTCCGGGACGACGACAGATCGATGCCCTCACCCTGGGCGAGCGCGTCCCAGCAGTACTCGCCGTAGTGGTCGTCCCCGAAGGCGGCCGCCAGGGAGGTCTTCAGGCCGAGCCGGGCCAGGGCCGTGGCCATGTTGGCGACCCCGCCGGGGCTGGAGCCCATGCCCCGGGCCCAGGACTCGGTGCCGCGCACGGGCGCCGAGTCCAGGCCGGTGAAGATGATGTCGAGGAAGACCGTGCCCGTCAGATAGACGTCCCAGGGCGGATCGCCGGGCCGGCGCAGCGCGGCGAGCGGATCGACCCGGGCCTGACAGCGCGCGGCCTGGGTGAGGTGTTCCGGTTCCTCTCCGGTGATCGTGTGCGAGGCGGTCACGGTGCGCTCCCTGGCATGGTGCGGATCTGGCCAGTGTGCACCAATCAGCCCGCCGCACAGAGGGTTACCAGCGGGGCATCACCGGTTGCCGCCAGCCCGGTTCGGCCACCCGCATCGCGGCCGCGTCGTCGCGGTCGCGCAGCGAGCCGTCGTCCTCGGCCCACCGCCGGTGCAGCCGGGCCAGTTCGTCCCGGTCGAGCTCGACCCCGAGGCCGGGGGCGTCGGAGACCCGGACCCGCCCGTCACGGAACGCCGGCCGTTCGGTGAGGACGTCCTCGGACTGCCAGGGATAGTGCGAGTCGCACGCGTGGTGGAGCCCGGGGACCGTGGCCGCGACCTGGGTCATCGCGGCGAGGCTGATCCCCAGATGGGTGTTGGAGTGCATCGACACCCCGACCCCGAAGGCGGCGCAGACCGCGGCGAGCCGCTGGGTGTTGCGCAGCCCGCCCCAGTAGTGGTGGTCGGAGAGGACCACCTGCACGGCATCGCGCGTGAAGGCCTCCCTGATCTCCCCGAAGGTGGTCACGCACATGTTCGTGGCAAGCGCGACGCCCGCCCGTCGCCCACCACCACCCTTGTCCGAGGCGCTTCGCGCCGCCCCTCTCAATTCCGCCGACACCTCGGCCATCGCCGCCGTACCCAGCGTCGGGTCCTCCAGGTACTCCAGGACGTCCCCGAGTTCCTTCGCCACCTTCAGCGAGGTCCCGACCGACCAGGCGCCGTTGGGGTCGAGGCGCAGCGGATGCCCGGGGAAGGCCTCGGCGAGGGCCCGTACGGCCGCGATCTCCTGGTCGGGCGGGAAGACGCCGCCCTTGAGCTTGAAGGAGGTGAAGCCGTGCCGCTCCGTGAACCTCCGCGCCTGTTCCACGACCCCGGCCGGGTCGAGGGCGGCTCCCCAGTCGTCCGGTTCGGCCGGCACGCCCTCCGGATGCCGGGCCCACTTGTAGAACAGGTAGGCGCTGTACTCGACGGATTCCCGCACCCTGCCGCCGAGCAGCGCGTGCACGGGCAGCCCGAGTGCCCTGCCCTGGGCGTCCAGGCAGGCGACCTCGAAGGCGGACAGCACCGAAAGGCGGAGCTTGTCGGCGCTCTGCACGCCGCGCAGCCCGCCGGCGTCCACCTCGCCCCGGACCCGCGACTCGTCCACGCCTAGGTCGATCGCGAACAGGCCGTTCACATCCATGACCGATCGCCCAAGGAGCCGTTCGGCCAGCGGGCGGGCCAGTTCCAGGTACTTGGTGTCGCCGTAGGTCTCGCCGAGCCCGGTGATCCCGTCGCCGGTGACGATCTCCACGATCAGCCGCGGGGTGTACGGCTGGTGCACCCCCTGGGTGTTGAGCAGCGGCGGGTCGGCGACCAGGATCGGCGTCAGCCGCACCTCGGCGATGGTCAGGTCACGGGTCACAGGGCGGCTCCTACGAGGTCGAGTCCGGTGGTGAGCAGGGCCTTGCGGGCGGCGAGGCCGGCGGGCGCGGGGTCGGCGTCCCGCAGGGCGGTGACGAAGGCGCCGGCGATCTCGGGGGCGAGGGCGTGCACGGCGGAGGAGTGGGCGGGGGCGCCGACGGGCCGCGCCACGCCTTCGGGACTCGGATCGCCACCCACCTTGACCATCTCCCCTTCCATCTCTCCTTATGAATCATGTCCATGTATGCGAACGCAGCCTAGCGCTTCTACCCGAACCCCTGCCAGGCAAACAGAAAAGTGACACAGATCGCATCCCCCGCCCTTCTTCCGGAAACCGCGTGCTTGATACAACTTGCTCGCGCGTTCCTGTCCGTCGACGGTCGTCGCCCCTCCCCCTTCTTCGAGCCCTTCCTTTCGCCTGCCCTGGGAACGCCCGTGTCCGCCCCCCGCCCCCTGCCCTGGCCCCTCGTCGCCCTTTTCACGGCGGGGTATCTCGCGCCCTATCTGCTGCCGACCACCGTCGGCCGGCTCGATTCCGGGCTTCCGCTCACCGCCACCCAGGCCGGGGCGATCGGCAGTGCGCTGCTGCTGAGTTCGGCGTCGGCGGGCTTCCTGCTGGCCTCCCGGGTCGACCGGATCGGCCCCCGCACGCTCGCCCGGCTCGGCCTCGCGCTCGCCGTCCTCGGCTACGGCGGCGCCGCCCTCACGGCCTTCGTGCCGGCCGTCGTCGCGGGCGCGGTCATCGGCGGATTCGGATCCGGCACGGTCACGGCGGTCGCCGCGAGCGGCATCGCGGCACACCGCGACCCGCACCGGGTCACCACGCTCGGCCTGCTCAGCGTCTCCGCCCTCGCCGGCGCCCTGTACCTGACGATCCCCCACCTCGGCCCCGGCCACGGCCAGCCGCTCGCGGCCCTCGCGCTCACGGCACTCGCCGCTCTCCCGCTCACCGGCCGCCTGTCCGGTCGTACCGCACCGGCCCCGACGACCATCGCGCACGGCCGTCTCCCCCGCCCGCGTGCCGGGCTGCTGCTGGCCGCCGCCATGCTCTGCTGGTCCCTCGCCCAGAACTCGCTGTGGGGCGTCAGCGGCCGGATCGGAGTCGACCAGGCCCACCTCACCGAGGCCACCGTCGGCGCGGTGTTCGCGATCGCGCTCGGCGCCGGACTCGTCGGGGTCGTCGGCGCGGGCGCGCTCGGCCCCCGGCTGGGCCGGGCGGTGCCCATCGGCGCCGGTACGGCGCTGATCGCGGGCTGCATCGCGCTCAGCGCGTCCGCGAGCGACCTGCCGGCCTTCGCGGCGGGCGAGATCTCCTGGAACGTGCTGTACCCGGTCGTCCTGTCGTACGTCATCGGCCTCGCCGCCTCCCTCGACCCGCGCGGCCGCTGGGCGGTCCTGGTCGGCTCGGCGGCATCCCTGGGGACGGCGGCCGGACCACTGGCGGGGAGTGTGCTGGCGGCGGGCGCGGGCTTCCCGGTGATGGGGCGGGTGCTCGGCGCCGGGCTGCTGCTGATCGCCGTGCCGATGACGGCGGTGGCGCTGCGGGCGGGCAGGCGGCCCCTGCCGGTCGTGGAACTCCCGGTGGTGGAAGTACCGGTGGAATCGCCCGCCGTGCCCGCCCGGCACGCCTACGACACGGCGTCGCCGAACTCGTACGCGTCGACCTCGGCGAGGTAACGCGCCCGCCGCTCCTCGTCGTCCTCCAGGAAGGAGGCGAGGAAGGAGTTGCGGGCCAACTCGCGCAGCCGGTCCTCGCCCAGGCCCAGGGTCCGGCGTACGGCCGCGAAGTTGTCGCCGGCGTACCCGCCGAAGTACGCCGGGTCGTCGGAGTTGACCGTGCACAGCAGGCCCGCGTCCAGCATGGCCGGCAGCGGGTGGTCGGCGAGGGTGTCGACGGTGCGCAGGCGGACGTTGGACAGCGGGCACAGGGTGAGCGGGATCCGCTCCCGGACCAGCCGCTCGACCAGCGCCGGGTCCTCCATGCAGCGCAGCCCGTGGTCGACACGCTCGACGCCGAGCACGTCCAGGGCCTCGGTGATGTACTCCGGCGGCCCCTCCTCACCGGCGTGCGCGACACGGCGCAGTCCGAGCGCGGCGGCGGCCTCGTACACCTCCCGGAACTTCACCGGCGGATGCCCGACCTCGGCGGAGTCCAGGCCGACGCCGGTGATCCGGTCCAGGTACGGCCGGGCCGCCTGGAGGGTCTCGAGGGCCGACTCGGCGGATTCGTCCCGCAGGAAGCACAGGATCAGCCTGGTGGAGACGCCGTGGTTCTCCTCGCTGCGGCCCAGCGCCCGCCACAGCCCCTCGACGACCGTGCCCATGGACACGCCCCGCGCGAGGTGGGCCTGCGGGTCGAAGAAGATCTCCGCGTGCCGTACGCCCTGCGCGGCGGCGCGGGCCAGGTAGGCGTTGGCCAGGTCGGCGAAGTCCTGCTCGGTGCGCAGGACGGCCATCAGCTCGTAGTACAGGTTCAGGAAGGACTGGAGGTCCTCGAACTGGTAGGCCTTGCGCAGGGCGTCCGTGTCGGCGTACGGCAGCTCGACGCCGTTGCGGGCGGCCAGCTCGAACGCCAGCTCCGGCTCCAGGGTGCCTTCGATGTGGAGGTGCAGTTCTGCTTTCGGGAGGGGCATCAAAGCATCGTACGGATCTTTTATCGCCGTTTCGGAACCGCCACCCGCTGCAGGTCGTGCGCCACGGTCAACTCGCCGTCGAATCCGGCCGCCCGTGCCTGCCGCTCGAACTCCTCGGGTTCGGTGTAGCGCTGGCTGAAGTGGGTGAGGACGAGGTGCCGTACGCCCGCCTCCCGGGCGACGGCGGCGGCCTGCCCGGCGGTCAGGTGACCGTGCTCCACGGCCAGTTCGACGTCCTCGTCCAGGAAGGTCGACTCGATGACGAGCAGGTCGCAGCCCTCCGCGAGCGCGTGCACGCCGTCGCAGAGCCGGGTGTCCATGACGAACGCGAACCGCTGCCCGCGCCGCACCTCGCTGACGTCCTCCAGCGTGACCTCCCCCAGCCGGCCCTCGCGCTGCAGCCGGCCGACGTCCGGGCCCTTGATCCCGAGCGCGGCGAGCCGGTCGGGCAGCATGCGGCGGCCGTCGGGTTCGATCAGCCGGTAGCCGTAGGACTCGACCGGATGCGACAGCCTGCGCGCCTCCAGGGTGTACGACGGGGTCACCGCGAGGATGCCGTCGGCGGCGACCGGTGCCTCGGTGACGCCGACCGTCTCCCGGTACGCCGTGGCGTACCGCAGTCGGTCGAAGAAGCGCTGCCCGGAGCGCGGGTAGTGCGCGGTGATCTCGTGCGGCACCTGGTCGAGGTTGATCCGCTGGATGACACCGGCGAGGCCGAGGGAGTGGTCGCCGTGGAAGTGGGTGACGCAGATCCGGTTCAGGTCGTGGGCTGCGGCCCCGGCGCGCACCATCTGCCGCTGCGTGCCCTCGCCGGGGTCGAACAGGATGCCCTCGCCGTCCCACCTCAGCAGATAGCCGTTGTGGTTGCGGTGCCGGGTCGGGACCTGGCTGGCGGTGCCGAGGACCACCAATTCACGTACGGACACGGTGGGTCACCCGGGGGGCCACTGCATGCCACGGCCGCCGAGGACGTGCGCGTGGGCGTGCCACACGGTCTGGCCCGCGCCGCTGCCGGTGTTGAAGACGATGCGGTAGCTGTCGAGCTTCTCCTCGTCGGCCACGGCCTGGGTCTCGGCGAGGACGTCGGCGGCGAGTTGCGGTGCTTCGGCACCGAGGACGGCCGCGTTCTTGTAGTGGGCCTTGGGGATCACCAGGATGTGGGTGGGGGCCTGGGGGTTTATGTCCCGGAAGGCGACGGTGGTGTCTGTCTCGCGGACGATCGTCGCCGGGATGCTCCCCGCGACGATCTTGCAGAACAGGCAGTCGTCCTGCGCTTCTCCGGCCATGCGTGTGCCTCCTCACGCTGGTGATCAATACCGGTGCATCGTAGTCGTATCAGGCCGGCATTCCCGGCGGGGTTTTCGCGGGCCGTTCCTCCAGTGCCTCCAGCGCGAGCCGGATCGCCTCGTCCAACTGGGTGTCGCGACCCGCTGCCCAGTCCTGGGGACGCTGTACGACCTCCACATCCGGGTCCACCCCGTGGTTCTCCACGTCCCAGCCCACCCCCTCCAGCCACATCGCGTACTTCGGCTGGGTGATCAGGGTGCCGTCGACCAGGTGGTAGCGGCTGTCGATGCCGATGACGCCGCCCCAGGTGCGGGTGCCGACGACCGGGCCGATGCCGAGGGCCTTGATCGCCGCGTTGACGATGTCGCCGTCGGAGCCGGAGAACTCGTTGGCGACGGCGACGACCGGGCCGCGCGGGGCGTCGAGGGGGTAGCTGGTGGGGCGCATGCCGCGCGGGAGGTCCCAGCCGATGATGCGGCGGGCCAGCTTCTCCACGACCAGTTGGGAGGTGTGGCCGCCGCGGTTCTCGCGGACGTCGACCACGAGTCCTTCGCGGGCCACCTCCACGCGCAGGTCCCGGTGGATCTGGGCCCAGCCGGGGGCCTGCATGTCGGGGACGTGGAGGTAGCCGAGGCGGCCTGCGGAGGCGGCGTGGACGTGGGCGCGGCGGTCCGCCACCCAGGCGTGGTAGCGCAGGGGTTCCTCGTCGGCCACGGGGACGACGACCGTGTGCCGGGGTTCGCCGCCGCCCGCCGGGGAGACGGTCAGCTCCACCGGGTGGCCCGCCGTGCCGACGAGCAGCGGACCCGGTCCCGTCACCGGGTCGACCGGGTGGCCGGAGACGGCGATGACCGCGTCTCCCGGGCGGACGGCGACACCCGGCGCGGCGAGCGGGGAGCGGGCGTCCGGGTCGGAGGTCTCGGAGGGCAGGATCCGGTCGATGCGCCAACTGCCGTCCGGGTGGCGGGAGATGTCGGCGCCGAGCAGACCGTGCCGGGGGCCGCCGCCACGGCCGCCGGAGGGGATGACGTAGGCGTGCGAGGTGCCCAGTTCGCCGTGCAGCTCCCAGAGCAGGTCGACCAGGTCGCTGTGGGTGGCGAGGCGGGCCAGGAGGGGGCGGTAGCGGGCGAGGACGCCGGTCCAGTCGACGCCGCCGAGGTCGGGGCGCCAGAAGTGGTCGCGCATCAGGCGGCCGGTCTCGTCGTACATCTGCCGCCACTCGGCGGCCGGGTCGAGGGTCTGCCGGACGCGGCCGAGGTCGACGGTGACGCTGGTGTCGCCGTCGTCCTCGGTGCCGGTACGGCGGTCGCTGGGGACGACCCGGAGCCGGCCGTCGCTCCACAGCAGCACGCGTTTGCCGTCGCCGCTGACCTCGAAGTGGTCGGCGTCGGAGGCCAGGTGCTCCAGGCGCCGCTGGGCGAGGTCGTAGCGCTCCAGCTCGGTGTGCGGGTCGGGGTCCTCGGGGTGGGCGCGGGCGGCGCCGAGGACGCCGTGCACGGGGTGGCGCAGCCAGAGCACGCCGTCCTTGGCGGCGCGCAGGGTGGAGTAGCGGCCGGCCTCGACCGGGAAGGGGACGATCCGGTCGGCGAGGCCCTCGGGGTCGATGCGGGTGGCGGGGGTGCCCTCGCTGTCGGGGGTCTCGTCCCTGTCCGGGGTCTCGAAGGGGCGGCCGTGGCGTTGCGGGCCGAAGGGCGAGGGGGTGGTGGCGGCGAGGGTGATCAGGTGCGGGCGGGCGCCGACCACGAAGGCGAGGTCGAAGACGTGCTCGTCGTAGACCGGGTCGAAGGCGCGGTTGGAGAGGAAGGCGAGGTGTTTGCCGTCGAGGGTGAAGGCGGGGGCGTAGTCCTGGAAGCGGAGCGGGGTCGCCTCGGTGACCGACAGGTCGGTGGTGTGGGCGATGCGCAGCTGGGAGAGCGGGCGGGGGCCGGGGTGGGCCCAGGCGAGCCAGGCGGAGTCGGGTGAGAAGGCGAGCCCGGAGACCTCGCCGTCGTCGCTGCGGTCGACCTCGCGGACCTCTCCGGTCTCGCGTTCGACGAGCAGCAGCCGTCCGTCGTGCGCGGCCACGGCGGCCCGGCTGCCGTCGGGGGCCATGGCCAGCTCCAGGACCCGGCCGAGCTGTCCGGCGGCGAGGCGGCGGGGCGGGGCGCCCGGTACCGTCCCGGTCGCGGGGGCGAACTCCAGGGCGTCGTCGCCCTCGGCGTCCGTCACCCACACCACCCATTCCTCGCCCTCGGCGCGGAAGGCGCGCGGCATCCGGGCGCGGACCCCGGAGCCGGCGGCGAGGGCGCGGGCGGGCCCGGAGCGGTGGGTGACCCAGTGGATCCCGCCGCGCACGCAGACCGCGCTGCCGCGCGCGGTGTGGTCGGGGGACGCCTCGCCGAACCAGCGACCGGCGTTCACCGGCCGGGGCCGCAGATCGATCCGGGGCCCGCCGAGCCGCACGTCCAGCCGACGCGGCTCGGCGCCCTCCAGGTCGTCCAGCAGCCACAGTTCACCGGCCGAGCTGTAGACGACCCGGGCGCCGTCACCCGAGGCGTGCCGGGCGTAGAACCCGTCGAGCGGGGTGTGCCGACGCAGGTCGGAGCCGTCGGCGAGGGAGGAGTACAGGGCGCCGGTGCCCTCGTGGTCGCTGAGGAAGGCGATCCGGTCCCCCGCCCACACCGGCCGCTCGATGTTCCCGTCGACGTCCTCGTGCAGCCGGACGAACTCCCCGTCGCCCTCCCGGTCGATCCACAACTTGCCCGCCGTGCCGCCCCGGTAGCGTTTCCAGTGCGCGGCCTCGCGGCCCATCGGTGCGGACAGCAGCACGGTGGCGGGGCCGAAGGCCACGTCGCCGACCGGGCCGTACGGCAGGGTCTCGGCGGGGCCGCCGTCCAGCGGGACGGCGTACGCCCAGGTGTGCCGGAAGCTGGCCCGGCCCTGCGCACCGAGCGCGAGCACCCGCCCGTCGGCGGTCCAGCCGAGCACCTCGGTACGACGGTTGCCCCAGTAGGTCAGCCGGTCGGCGGGGCCGCCGTCGACGGGGGCGACATGCACCTCGGGCGCGCCGTCACGGGTGGAGGTCCACGCGAGGTGCCGTCCGTCCGGAGACATCCGGGGCGAGGTCACCGGCACGTTGTCGGCGCTGACCCGCCAGGCCCTGCCGCCGGCGAGGGGCACGAGCCATACGTCGTCCTCGGCGACGAAGGTCACCAAGTCGCCGTGCACATGGGGGTATCGGAGATAGGCGGCACCCTGAGTCACCCCGTCACTGTACGCAGTGACCGGTGTGTCCCGCTTGCGTTCCGATCACTTGCCCCCGGCGGGCCAGCAGGTGGGGTCGCCCTTGCACCAGACGGTGCGGGTGACGGTGACGGTCACGGTGGGCTTCCCGCCCCCCGGCCGAGGGGTGGGCGGCCTGTACGTCGGCCCGGTCGTGGCGCCGCAGTCCCCGAGCCCGCTGACGTGGAACACCTGCCTGCCGCCGACCTCGGCGGTCAGGTCCCCCCGCACACACGCCCCGTCGACGGCCTTGGTCACCTTCCCGGTGACGGTGATCTTCCGCCCGTCCTTGGTCTCACCCCGGCAGTCGACGGACACGACGGTGCTCGCGCCGGGCGAGGGCGACCTACCCGTCGAACCGCCCCCGTCATTGCCGGTACAGGTGAGCCAGCTGACCTCGATGTGCTGCTGCTCGAGCCTGGCCTTGGCGGTGGTGGCGGTGGTGTAGGCGACGGTGGCGGGACTGAGGTCGGCGGGCCGGCACGCGACCACGACCGCACCGGCTCCCACGACCATTCCGGCCGCGGCAACCACCCGCACTCCACGCCGATTCCCTCTCAAAGCCCCCATGCAGGGCAGCGTGCCACCGACGCGGGCACCGGGGAAGGCCGCATACGGCCACTCACTCGTCCGGGAGCAGGGCAGCGCCCCGAAGGGGCGCGGGGAACTGCGCGGGCAACCACGACGGACCCGCAGACGCCGGACGACACATGCCCGGCACGTCCGATCGCGCCCTCGGCCGAACCAGCGGAGCTACCCCCGCAACAGCAGCCACTGCTGGAGTTCGACCAGGTTGCCCTCCGGGTCCTTGAGGTGGGCGACTCGCATGCGGTCGGTCATGGGGGCCGGGCCGTGCACCAGGACCGCGCCCCGGGCGACGATCTCCGACACGTAGGCGTCCAGGTCGTCGACGCGCAGCACCACCAGCGAACGGTGACCGGTGGCCGTGTCCCCCAGCTCCTCCAGCACCTCCGCCATCATCGCCCGGTCCTGCAGCGCGATCCCCGCGGAACCGGTGTGCGGGCTGAACTTCTCGTACGGGCCCCCGGTCGCCCCGGACTGCGGCTTGAGGCCGAGGACGTCGGCGTAGAAGCGGTAGCAGGCGGCGAAGTCGGTGACCAGGAGCCGGACTTGGGCGAGTTCCACGGTGTCCCCCAGGTGTCAGGACCAGCGGCCGGTGCGGCCCAGCAGCAGGGCCACCGCGGCGGTGCCGGCGGTTGATGTACGCAACACGGTAGGGCCGAGTACGTACGCCTTCGCACCCGCCTCCTCGAAGAGCGCCAACTCGTCCCGGGCGACCCCTCCTTCGGGGCCGACGACCAGCACGATCTCGCCCTCGGTGGGCAGTTCGGCGGTCGCCAGCCGCCCGCTCTCGTGCTCGAAGTCGGAGTGGAGCACGGCGGCGAAGTCGGCTTTGGCGAGAAGTGCGGCAACCTGCTTGGTGGTTGCCGCGTCCGCGACCTCCGGGAAGCGCAGCCGGCGGGACTGCTTGCCGGCCTCGCGCGCGGTGGCCCGCCACTTGGCGAGGGCCTTCTGACCCCTCTCGCCCTTCCACTGGGTGATGCACCGGGCGGCCTGCCAGGGGACGACCGCGTCGACTCCGGTCTCCGTCATCGTCTCCACGGCGAGTTCGCCCCGGTCGCCCTTCGGGAGGGCCTGAACCACGGTGATACGGGGGCTGGGCTCCGGCTCCACCGGGAACTCGAAGGGCTCCACGACCAAGTGGTCCTTGCCCGACACACCGACCACGGCCCCGGCGGCCCCGCGCCCCTTGCCGTCCGTCAGCACCACGTGCTCTCCGGGCTGCAGCCGCCGTACGGAGACCGCGTGCCGCCCCTCGGGGCCCGTGACGTCGACGACCGAGCCGGGACCCACACCCTCCAGCGAGTCCACGACGAACACCGGCGCGGTCATCGCAGGCCCCCCTTGGCCGACAACGCTGTCCGGGCGGCGTCGAGTTCGGCGGCCAGCACCTCCACGAGCTCCCCGGCGGGCAGCTCGCGGGCCAGCCGGTGGCCCTGGCCCGCCCACAGCGCCATGCCCTGCGCGTCCCCGGCCTTGGCGGCGGCCTTGCGCAGCGGCGAGGTGAGGTGGTGGATCTCCGGGTAGGCGGCGGGGGCGTACGGGCCGTGCTCGCGCAGGAAGCGGTTGACCAGTCCGCGCGCCGGGCGGCCGGAGAACGCGCGGGTCAACTCGGTACGCACGAACAGGGGGTTGGTCAGCGCCTGCTTGTGCACGGGCTGGGCGCCGGACTCCGGGGTGGCGAGGAAGGCGGTGCCCAGCTGGGCCGCGCTCGCGCCGGCCGCGAGCGCGGCGGCGACCTGGCTGCCGCGCATGATGCCGCCGGCGGCTACGACCGGGATGCGCACGGCCTCCCGGATCTGCGCGACCAGAGAGAGCAGCCCGATGCCGGAGCCGTCGTTCTCGGGGAGGTCCCGGTGGGTGCCCTGGTGGCCGCCGGCCTCCACGCCCTGTGCGATCACCGCGTCCGCGCCCGCCCGCTCGACCGCGCGGGCCTCCTCGGCGGTGGTGGCGGTGACCAGGGTGAAGGTTCCGGCACGGCGGAGGGCGTCGAACACGTCCCGGCTCGGCACCCCGAAGTGGAAGGAGACCACCGGTACCGGGTTGTCGAGGAGTACGGCGAGCTTGGCGTCGTAGCCGTCGTCCCGGCCGCTGTCCGGGTCGCCCAGCTCGGTCTCGTACCAGGCGGCCTCACCTGCCAGCTGGTGGGCGTAGACCTCGACGGCGCCCGACTCGGCGTGCTCCTGCTGCGGCATGAAGACGTTCACGCCGAACGGGCGGCTCGTGAGCCCCCGCAGCTGCTTGATCTCCTGGTACATGCCGTCGGCCGTCTTGTACCCGGCGGCGAGAAACCCGAGGCCACCGGCCTCGGAGACGGCGGCGGCGAGCTGCGGCACGGAGACACCGCCCGCCATGGGGGCCTGCACGATCGGGTGGGGGAAGAGATCGGTCAGTGCGGAGGACATGACCGCATGTTGTCACGTCCCTTGAACAAGTCCGAATCCGGGCGCCCCATGGCATAAACCAATGGCATACGGGGTGCCGAAGCACCCCGTACCCACCATCTCAGCGACCGTTGAAGGCGTCCTTCAACCGTGAGAACAACCCCTGCTGACCCGGCTGGAACTGTCCCTGCGGCCGCTCCTCGCCGCGCAGCTTGGCCAGCTCGCGCAGCAGGCGCTCCTGCTCGGGATCGAGCTTGGTCGGGGTCTGCACCTCGACGTGCACGATCAGGTCACCCCGGCCGCCGCCGCGCAGATGCGTGACGCCCCGGTTGTGCAGCGGGATCGACTGGCCGGACTGGGTGCCGGGCCGGATGTCGACCTCCTCCATGCCGTCCAGCGTCTCCAGCGGCACCTTGGTGCCGAGCGCCGCCGCCGTCATCGGGATCGTCACCGTGCAGTGCAGGTCGTCACCGCGCCGCTGGAACGTCGGGTGCGGCAGCTCGTGGATCTCGACGTACAGGTCACCGGCCGGACCGCCGCCGGGCCCGACCTCGCCCTCACCGGCGAGCTGGATCCGCGTGCCGTTGTCGACGCCGGCCGGGATCTTCACGGTCAGGGTGCGCCGCGAGCGGACCCGGCCGTCTCCGGCGCACTCCGGGCACGGGGTCGGCACCACGGTGCCGAAGCCCTGGCACTGCGGGCAGGGACGCGAGGTCATGACCTGGCCCAGGAAGGACCGGGTGACCTGCGAGACCTCACCGCGGCCACGGCACATGTCACACGTCTGGGCGGTCGTGCCGGGCGCCGCGCCCTCGCCGTTGCAGGTGTTGCAGACGACCGCGGTGTCGACCTGGATGTCCTTGGTGGTCCCGAAGGCCGCCTCGTCCAGCTCGACCTCGATGCGGATCATCGCGTCCTGGCCGCGCCGGGTGCGCGAGCGCGGCCCGCGCTGCGACGCCGTACCGAAGAACGCGTCCATGATGTCGGAGAAGTTGCCGAAGCCACCGGCCCCGAAGCCGCCCGCGCCCGCGCCGCCGGACTGCGAGAGCGGGTCGCCGCCGAGGTCGTAGACCTGCTTCTTCTGCGGGTCCGACAGCACCTCGTAAGCGGCGTTGATCTCCTTGAACCGCTCCTGGGTCTTCGGATCGGGGTTGACGTCCGGGTGCAGCTCGCGCGCGAGCCGACGGAACGCCTTCTTGATCTCATCCTGCGACGCGTCGCGGCGCACGCCGAGAACGGCGTAGTAGTCCGTGGCCACTTACGACTCCGCCAGGATCTGTCCGACGTACCGTGCCACTGCGCGTACCGCTCCCATCGTTCCCGGATAGTCCATGCGGGTCGGTCCGACCACGCCGAGCTTGGCAACCGCCTCGCCGCCCGAACCGTAGCCGACCGACACCACGGAGGTGGAGTTGAGTCCCTCGTGGGCGTTCTCGTGCCCGATGCGCACCATCACGCCCGGATCCTTCGCCTCGCCGAGGAGCTTGAGGAGCACGACATGCTCCTCCAGGGCCTCCAGGACGGGCCGGATCGTGAGGGGGAAGTCATGTCCGAAGCGGGTGAGATTGGCGGTGCCGCCGATCATCAGCCGCTCCTCGTTCTCCTCGACGAGCGTCTCCAGGAGGGTGGAGAGCACCGTCGAGACCGTACCGCGGTCCTCGGGGTCGAAAGCCTCCGGCAGGTCCTCGACCAGCTTCGGCACGTCCGTGAACCGGCGGCCCGCGACCCGGCTGTTCAGCCGGGCGCGCAGATCGGCGAGGGAGGTCTCGCCGAAGGGCGCCGGGCAGTCGACCATCCGCTGCTCGACCCGGCCGGTGTCCGTGATCAGCACGAGCATCACGCGCGCGGGGGCGAGCGAGAGCAGCTCCACGTGCCGCACGGTGGACCGGGTCAGGGACGGGTACTGCACGACGGCGACCTGGCGGGTGAGCTGCGCGAGCAGCCGTACCGTACGGGCCACGACGTCGTCGAGGTCGACGGCGCCCTCCAGGAAGTTCTGGATCGCCCGCCGCTCGGGCGCGGTCATCGGCTTGACGCCCGCCAGCTTGTCCACGAACAGCCGGTAGCCCTTGTCGGTGGGGATGCGCCCGGCGCTGGTGTGCGGCTGAGCGATGAACCCCTCGTCCTCCAGGGCCGCCATGTCGTTGCGGACCGTCGCCGGGGACACGCCCAGGTTGTGCCGCTCTGTGAGGGCCTTCGACCCGACCGGCTCCTCGGTGCCGACGTAGTCCTGGACGATGGCGCGCAGTACCTGCAGCCTGCGTTCACTCAGCATCCGCGCGCACCTCCAGCACGTCGTCCCCTCGGTTCCACTCGGTCCTGCGGTCCGTCCGCCTGGCACTCTTCGCATGCGAGTGCCAGCGTTCCCGGGCCCAGTGTACGGCTGTCGGGTACGCCCGGGGCAAGGTCGGTGCCGTCCCGGCGGCTCATGCGGCTAGCGTCGCGGTATGACGGTGACTTGGGAAGAGCTGGGGTGGGAGCGGTTGGCCGCGGGGGTCGGCCGGTGCCGGCTGCCCGGCTGGGACTGCACGGCCGGACTGGTCCTCGGCGAGGGTACGGCACTGATGGTGGACGCCGGCTCGAGCGTGGCCGAAGGCGCGCGGCTGCGGGGACAGGCCGAGGAACTCGCCGACGGCCGTGTGACCCATCTCGCGCTGACCCATCCCCACTTCGACCACGTCTTCGGGGCGGCGGCCTTCGCGGGAGCGCAGGTGTACGGGGCGGTGGGCGTCGACGTGGTGTTCGCCCATGAACGCCACGAGCTGCACATGGACGCGGTCAGGAACGGTCTGCCGGTCGCCGACGCCGACGAGGCGGTGGACGCGCTGGTGACGCCCGGCCATCCGGTCTCCGGCGAGTGGACGCTGGACCTCGGGGGCGGCCGCCAGGCGCTGCTGGCGAACGTGGGTCCGGGTCACACGGCCCACGACCTCGCGGTGCTGGTCCCCGGCTCTCCGGAGGTGGTCTTCTGCGGAGACCTGGTCGAGGAGTCCGGCGAGCCACAGGCCGGTCCGGACGCGCTGCCCTCCCGCTGGCCGGACGCCCTGGACCGGCTTCTCTCCCTGGGCGGCGAGGACGCACTGTACGTGCCCGGTCACGGAGCGGTGGTGGACGCGGCGTTCGTACGACGGCAGCGCGACGAGCTGGCGGCTCGCTTCGGCGTGTCGTAGGCGCAGGTCCGCGGCTTCTCCTATCGTCACTCGAATGCGCCAGTACTCCGCCGACCTGACCCCGCCGTGGAAGAAGCAGCAGCCCGCGCCGGAGGTACCGGCGGAGCCGGGCCTGGTGGTGGAGGAGCCCGGCACCGGGTTCTGCGGGGCGGTGATCCGCTGCGAGGCGGGCACGGTGACCCTGGAGGACCGGTTCGGCAAGCACCGGGTGTTCCCGCTGGAGCCACGGGGCTTTCTGCTGGAGGGGCGGGTGGTGACGCTCGTACGCCCGTCGTCCTCCGGTCCGGTACGACCCACCCGTACGGCCTCCGGTTCCGTCGCCGTCCCCGGCACCCGCGCCCGCGTGGCCCGCGCCGGCCGCATCTACGTCGAGGGCCGGCACGACGCCGAACTGGTCGAGAAGGTGTGGGGCGACGACCTGCGCATCGAGGGCGTGGTGGTGGAGTACCTGGAGGGCGTGGACGACCTGCCGGCGATCGTCGCCTCCTTCGCACCGGGCCCGGACGCCCGCCTGGGTGTCCTGGTGGACCACCTGGTGCCGGGCACGAAGGAGTGGCGGATCGCGCAGTCGGTGACCAGCGAGCACGCGCTGGTGGTCGGCCACCCGTACATCGACATCTGGGAGGCCGTGAAGCCGTCGTCGCTGGGGATCGAGTCCTGGCCGAAGGTGCCGCGCGGGCAGGACTGGAAGACGGGGGTGTGCCGGGCGCTGGGCTGGCCGTCGGAGAACACCGGGGCGGTGTGGCAGGCGATCCTGAAGCGGGTGGGGTCCTACAAGGACCTGGAGCCGGAGCTGCTGGGGCGGGTGGAGGAGCTGATCGACTTCGTCACGGGTAGCGGTGGGGCCTGACGTTGGGGAAGGTTCCGAACTCGGTGGTTTTCAGCTCGACACCCAGGACATCCAGCATCAGCGGCCGGCCGAACTTCTCGATGTACTGCGCCCGGTAGTTGGCGTCCTCGCCCTTTCCCTCGGGCTTTGTGAACAGAACGCACTGCGCCATGATCGGATCGATGACGAGATAGGCGGGCACGTTGCCTGCGGCATAGATCGAACGCTTGACGGCGTAGTCGCGGTGCACGCTGTTCTTGGAAACGACCTCAACAACCATCGTGATCAGTTGGCACGGCAGCAGACGCCCCGAATCGGGCAGGACGTCACGCGCCACGACTACGAGGTCCGGAACCGGCTCACTCGCCTCGTCGACGAGGTCCACATCCTGGGTCTGGAGCGGATACCAGCGATCCAACGGAATCTGCCGCTCCGTCAGCAACACGATCAGGTTGTGCACCAGATCAGGGCTGGCCATCATCACGATTTCCCCCCGCAGAAGCTCCGCTTTGAGCCCGTCAGGCGGCTCAAAACCCTCGAAGAACTCTGCGACTCCACGTTCGTCCACAGCGGTCATCTCCGTGGCCTCTACATTCGCCGCATGCTGTCAGCGGCAGCCTACGAACCAGGTTAGGGGCCGAACCGGCGTCCGGCCGTGATTCACCCGCCCGAGTGATCAATCCACCAGGTCCCTGACCACCGCATCCGCCAACAAGCGGCCACGCAACGTCAGCACCGCCCGCCCCTCCTCGTACGGACCGCTCTCCAGCAGCCCCTCAGCCAGCGCCCGCCGGGACGCCGCCAGCCCCTCCTCCTTCAGCAGCGACAGCGGCACCCCCTCCCGCAGCCGCAGTTCCAGCAGGATCCGCTCCACCCGCCGGTCCTCGTCGGACAGCAGCTCCCGGCCCGCCCCCGGCGACCGCCCGGAAGCGAGCGCCGCCGCGTACGCCCCCGGATGCTTGACGTTCCACCAGCGCACCCCGCCGACGTGCGAGTGCGCCCCTGGACCGGCCCCCCACCAGTCGGCGCCGCGCCAGTACAGCTCGTTGTGCAGGCAGCGCCCCGACTGGGAGGTGGCCCAGTTGGAGACCTCGTACCAGTCGAAGCCCGCCGCGGTCAGGCTGTCCTCGGCGATCAGATACCGGTCCGCGTGCACGTCGTCGTCGGTCATCGGGACCTCGCCCCGGCGGATCCGGCGGGCCAGCTGGGTGCCCTCCTCGACGATGAGCGCGTACGCGCTGACGTGGTCCGGCCCCGCGCCGATCGCCGCGTCCAGCGAGGCCCGCCAGTCGTCGTCGCTCTCGCCGGGCGTGCCGTAGATCAGGTCGAGGTTGACGTGCTCGAAGCCCGCCGCCCGCGCCTCCGCGACGCAGGCCTCGGGGCGGCCCGGGGTGTGGGTGCGGTCGAGGACGCGCAGCACGTGCTGCTTGGCGCTCTGCATGCCGAAGGAGATCCGGTTGTAGCCGCCCTCCCGGAGCGTGGCGAGGTAGACCGGGTCGACCGACTCCGGGTTCGCCTCGGTGGTGATCTCCGCGTCCTCCGCCAGGCCGAACTCGTCGCGGATCGCCCCCAGCATCCGTACGAGATCGTCCGCGGCCAGCAGCGTGGGCGTACCGCCGCCGACGAAGACCGTACGGACCCCACGCGGGTCGTCGCCCAGTACCTTCCGGGCGAGGCGGATCTCCTCGATCACCGTGTCCGCGTAGTTGTCGCGGGACGCCAGCACGCCCCCCGTGCCGCGCAGCTCGGTCGCGGTGTAGGTGTTGAAGTCGCAGTAGCCGCAGCGGGTCGCGCAGTACGGCACGTGCAGGTAGAAGCCGAGCGGACGGTCGGCCGCCCCGGCGAGCGCGTGCGCGGGCAGCGCGCCGTCGGCGGGGACGGGCTCGCCGTCGGGGAGAGCGGAAGGCATGCCTTCCATTGTCCAGCACCGGCGCGGTTACTCCGCCTGCAGCACGAGCAGGGCCAGGTCGTCCTCCGGCAGGCCCCCGCCGAAGTCGTGGACCAGGCGGCGGATCCTTTCCGCGATCAGTTCGGCGCTGAGCCCCACGCAGCCGGACAGGGCGCGGGCGAGGCCGTCGCCGTCGTCGAACTGGCGGGAGCCGGAGCGCCGCTCGGTCACCCCGTCGGTGACGCACAGCAGGCTGTCGCCGGGCCGCAGGTCGAGGGTCTCGCTGGTGTAGGTCTCGTCCTCGACCACGCCGAGCAGGGTCTGCGGTCGGGCGGCGGTGTGCACGGTGCCGTCGGGGCTCAGGACGAGCGGGAGCGGGTGGCCGGCGGAGGCGAGTGTGCAGCGGACCCCGCCGTCGTACGGGGTCAGCTCGCCGTAGAGCAGGGACAGGAAGCGGGTCTGCGGGCCGTCCCCGGCGGCCACCGGCCGGCCGGGGACGGCGACGAGCGCGCGGGCGGCGGCGTCGGCGGCCTCGGTGGCGTCGTCCAGGAGGAGCTGGTTGAGCCGGTCCAGGACATCGGCGACGCGGTACCCCTCGCGGGCGAGGAGGCGCAGCCAGGGCCGGGCGAGGCCGATCACGACCGCCGCCTCCGGGCCCTTGCCCTGGACGTCGCCCACGGCGAAGCACCAGCGGCCGTCGCCGGCCGGGAACAGGTCGTAGAAGTCGCCGCTGGGGCCGCCCTTGTCGCAGGGCTCGTAGACGAGCGCGCTGCTCACGCCGGGGATCTCGGCGACCGCGCCGGGCAGCAGGCCGCGCTGCAGGACGGCGCTGATGGTGGCCTGGCGGGCGTACTGGCGGGCCGCGCCGATGGCGAGGGCCACGCGCCGGCTGAGGTCCTCGACGAGCCCGGTGACCTCTTCGGGAAAGCTCAGCAGTCCGCACCGGCCGATGACCAGCGTGCCGAGCGGCCGGCCGGCCGCGATCAGCCGGTACGCCAGCGCCGTGCCGTCGGCGCCCTGCGGGCCGAGCGCGTGGCCGGGCCACGGGTACGGCTCGGGGCCGGAGCGCAGCCCCTCGTGCGGGCAGGGCGGCTCCTTCTCCAGGGCGCACCGCAGTTCCTCGATGTGGCTCTCGCTGGCGTGCCAGACCCGGTCGGGGCCGCTGGTGGCGCCGCCGCGCACGGTCGCCTCGTCCTCCAGCCACACCGCGCACCAGTCGGCGAGCCGGGGCACGATGAGCTGCCCGGTGAGGGCGGTGACCAGGTTCTCGTCCAGCTGTCCGGCGAGCAGGTCGGAGGCCTCGGCGAGGAACGACAGCGCGCCCCGGCCGAGCCAGTCCCGGTCTCCGCCGGCGCGGTGCGGCTGCGGGGCCAGGTCCTCGGCGACCTCCAGGGCGGCGTCCGGGGCGGGGGTGTCCGGATCCTCGACCCCACCGGGCGGCAGCCGCGCCCAGACGGTCTTGGCGCCGGCGCGGTAGGTGACGCCCCAGGACTCGGCGAGCGTGGTGACCAGCCGCAGGCCGCGCCCGTACTCGGGAGTGTCGTACGGCCCCTCGCCGCCGAGCGGGTCGCGCGGGGCGCGGGAGGGATGCCGGTCGCCGACCTCCACCACGAACGCGCCCGTCTCCTCCAGCAGCCAGTCGACCTCGACGTCGGTGCCGGCGTGCACGACGGCGTTGGTGACCAGTTCGCTGACGATGGCCATGGCGTCGTCGACGAGCCGGGCCGGGACTCCGGGCGTCTCGGCCAGCGCGGCCCGCACCAGGGCACGTGCGGACCCCGGTGCCAGGGGGCTTCCGGGCAGCGTCGTGCGGCCCCGCGCCTCCCTGGCCCGGGGCTCGCTCTCCCGCTGCGTCGGTATGGCCGCCATGTCCATGCGGCCAGGGTGACAGACCGAGGGCGTCCATAAGCGGTGTGTCACTGAAGTGGGCAGAAGACGACCACTTTCGAACGCCGTCGAGCTCAACCTACCCAGGGGCGCGGGCCGTACCGATACGCGGCTCCGCCGCGTGGGCGCGACAACGGGCCCGCGGCCCCCCACTCACCGAACCGCCCCTCACTTCTCCCTGGTCCCGGCGTACATCTCATCGATGAGGTGCTTGTACTCCCGCTCCACCACGGGCCGCTTCAGCTTCAGGCTCGGCGTGATCTCCCCGTGCTCCACGTCGAGATCCCGCGGCAGCAGCCGGAACTTCTTGATCGTCTGCCACTTCTGAAGCCCCGCGTTGAGCTGCTGCACATACCCGTCGACCATCTCCACCGTCTGCGGCGCGGCGACGATCTCGGCGTACGGCCTGCCCTCCAGGCCGTTCTCCTTCGCCCAGTCCAGAAGGGCGAGCTCGTCCAGGGCGATGAGGGCGGTGCAGTAGTTCCGGTCGGCGCCGTGCACCAGGATGTTGGAGACGTACGGGCACACCGCCTTGAACTGGCCCTCGACCTCGGCCGGGGCGACGTACTTGCCGCCGGAGGTCTTGATGAGGTCCTTCTTGCGGTCGGTGATGCGCAGGTAGCCGTCGGGCGAGAGCTCGCCGATGTCCCCGGTGTGGAACCAGCCGTCGGACTCCAGCACCTCGGCGGTCTTCTCGGGCAGGCCGTGGTAGCCCTCCATGATGCCGGGGCCGCGCAGCAGGATCTCGCCGTCGTCGGCGATCCGCACCTCCGTGCCGGGCAGCGGCTTGCCGACCGTGCCGGTGCGGTAGGCCTCGCCGGGGTTGACGAAGGAGGCCGCTGAGGACTCGGTGAGGCCGTAGCCCTCCAGGATGTGGATGCCGGCGCCGGCGAAGAAGTAGCCGATCTCGGGCGCGAGCGCGGAGGCGCCGGAGACACAGGCGCGCAGCCTGCCGCCGAAGGCCTCGCGGAGCTTGCCGTAGACGAGGGTGTCGGCGACCTTGTGCTTGGCGGCGAGCCCGAAGGGCACGGCGTGGGTGCCGGTGCGGCGGAAGTTGTCCTGGCTGACCTTGGCGTACTCGCGGGCGACCTCGGCAGCCCACTGGAAGATCCTGTACTTGGCCGGGCCGCCCTCGCGGGCCTTGGCGGCGACGCCGTTGTAGACCTTCTCGAAGATGCGCGGCACGGCCGCCATGTACGTCGGCTGCACCACCGGGAGGTTCTCGATGATCTTGTCGACGCGGCCGTCGACGGCGGTGACGTGGCCGACCTCGATCTGGCCGGAGGTGAGGACCTTGCCGAAGACGTGCGCGAGCGGCAGCCAGAGGTACTGCACGTCCTCGGCGCTGATCAGGCCGGTCCCGGCGATCGCCTTCGCCATGTACGACCAGTTGTCGTGCGGGAGCCTGACTCCCTTGGGGCGGCCGGTGGTGCCGGAGGTGTAGATGAGGGTGGCGAGCTGGTCCCTGGTGATCGCACCGACCCGCTCCTTGATCAGCTGCGGGTGCTGCTCCAGGTAGGCGGCACCGCGCCGTTCCAGCTCGGCGAGCGTGATCACCCAGTCGCTCGTCTCGGCACCGGCCGGGTCGACGACGACGACCTTGGTCAGCTCGGGCAGCTCGGCGCGCTTCTCGAGCGCCTTGGCGACCTGGGCGGCGTCCTCGGCGATCAGCACCCGGCTCTCGGAGTCGGAGAGGATGAAGGCCGACTCGTCCGCGTTGGTCTGCGGGTAGATGGTGGTCGTGGCGCCGCCGGCGCACAGGATGCCGAGGTCGGCGAGGATCCACTCGACCCGGGTGGAGGAGGCGAGCGCCACCCGCTGCTCGGGCTGCACACCCAGCTCGATGAGGCCGGCCGCGATCGCGAACACCCGTTCGGCCGCCTGCGCCCAGCTGAGCGACTTCCAGTCGTCGGGACCCTGGCCGGAGGCGGGCGGCACCGGATACCGGTAGGCCTCGGCGTCCGGTGTGGCCGCCACGCGCTCCAGGAAGAGGGCCGCCACGGACGGCGGACGGTTCTCGATCAAGGTCTGTGTGTCGCTCACGACATCCTCCGGGGCCCGCGACGGTGCGGCTGAACTCGGTGCGGCTGGGTTAACTCACGGTGGGGGTTCGTGCTGCTGCTTCGCTGTTGTTTAACTCGCGAGTAACTATCGAGCAGGGATCAGAGTAAGCCGCGACAGGCCGCTGCGTAAGGGGCTTCGGCCTGTCACTTTCCACGGAGAGCGACGCTACGCACGCGTAGGGACCCGCCGCGCTTTCGCACGACGGGCCCCCTTGTGTCCCGTTTATGGACGTAACCCGTTGTTACCCCTGGTTACTTCTTGCCCTTGGCCGACCCCGCGCTGTCATCACTGGACAGGACGGCGATGAAGGCTTCCTGCGGAACCTCCACGGAACCCACCATCTTCATCCGCTTCTTGCCTTCCTTCTGCTTCTCCAGCAGCTTCCGCTTGCGGGAGATGTCACCGCCGTAGCACTTGGCGAGGACGTCCTTGCGGATGGCGCGGATGGTCTCGCGGGCGATGACCCGGGAGCCGATGGCGGCCTGCACCGGCACCTCGAAGTTCTGCCGCGGGATCAGCTCCTTGAGCTTGGCGACGAGCCGCACGCCGTAGGCGTACGCCTGGTCCTTGTGCGTGATCGCCGAGAAGGCGTCCACCTTGTCGCCGTGCAGCAGGATGTCGACCTTGACGAGGGAGCTGGACTGCTCGCCCGTGGGCTCGTAGTCCAGCGAGGCGTACCCGCGCGTCTTGGACTTCAGCTGGTCGAAGAAGTCGAAGACGATCTCCGCGAGCGGGAGGGTGTAGCGGATCTCGACGCGGTCCTCGGAGAGGTAGTCCATGCCGAGCAGGGTGCCGCGCCGGGTCTGGCACAGCTCCATGATCGCGCCGATGAACTCGGTGGGCGCGAGGATCGTGGCCCGCACGACCGGCTCGAAGACCTCGTCGATCTTGCCCTCGGGGAACTCGCTCGGGTTGGTGACGGTGGCCTCGCTGCCGTCCTCCATGATCACGCGGTAGACCACGTTGGGGGCGGTGGCGATCAGGTCGAGGCCGAACTCACGCTCCAGCCGCTCCCGGATCACGTCCAGGTGCAGCAGGCCGAGGAAGCCGACGCGGAAGCCGAAGCCGAGCGCGGCGGAGGTCTCCGGCTCGTAGACCAGCGCGGCGTCGTTGAGCTGCAGCTTGTCCAGGGCCTCGCGCAGCTCCGGGTAGTCGGAGCCGTCGAGCGGGTACAGGCCCGAGAAGACCATCGGCTTCGGGTCCTTGTAGCCGCCGAGCGCCTCGGTCGCCCCCTTGCTCTGGCTGGTGACGGTGTCACCGACCTTGGACTGGCGGACGTCCTTCACACCGGTGATGAGGTAGCCCACCTCACCGACGCCGAGACCGTCGGCCGGGAGCATCTCGGGCGAGTTGACGCCGATCTCCAGCAGCTCGTGCGTGGCGCCGGTGGACATCATCCGGATGCGCTCGCGCTTGTTGAGCTGGCCGTCGATGACACGGACGTAGGTCACGACACCGCGGTAGGAGTCGTAGACCGAGTCGAAGATCATCGCTCGCGCGGGGGCGTCGGCGACCCCGACCGGGGCCGGGATCTCCTTGACGACCTTGTTCAGCAGCGCGTCGACACCGAGACCGGTCTTCGCGGAGACCTTGAGGACGTCCTCCGGGTCGCAGCCGACGAGGTTGGCGAGCTCCTCGGCGAACTTCTCGGGCTGGGCCGCGGGAAGGTCGATCTTGTTGAGCACGGGGATGATCGTGAGGTCGTTCTCCATCGCCAGGTAGAGGTTGGCGAGGGTCTGCGCCTCGATGCCCTGGGCGGCGTCGACGAGGAGGATGGTCCCCTCACAAGCGGCGAGCGACCGCGAGACCTCGTAGGTGAAGTCGACGTGCCCCGGGGTGTCGATCATGTTGAGGATGTGGGTCGTGCCCTGGTCGGGGCCCTCGGTGGGGGCCCAGGGCAGACGCACCGCCTGGGACTTGATCGTGATACCGCGCTCGCGCTCGATGTCCATCCGGTCGAGGTACTGAGCACGCATCTGCCGCTGCTCGACCACACCGGTCAGCTGGAGCATCCGGTCGGCGAGCGTGGACTTGCCGTGGTCGATGTGCGCGATGATGCAGAAATTGCGGATCAGAGCCGGGTCGGTACGGCTCGGCTCGGGCACATGGTTAGGGGTCGCGGGCACGCAGGGTCCTGTCTCTTGAGGCGCCTTATGCCTCGGGTCGGATCGATACGTAGTCTCCATGGTCCCACGCGGAGGGACCGGGCACCGTTTTGGGCCGCTCGCAGGGCCACTGGTACTGTAGATGGCTGTGCCTCATGCCCTCTCAGCGCGAGGCGCGTCAGAGAAATTTTGGATCACCGGTACGGGACCCGTGCGGCCCCGCACCTGAACCTGAAAAGGCTCCTTCGTGGCGAACATCAAGTCCCAGATCAAGCGGATCAAGACCAACGAGAAGGCCCGGCTGCGCAACAAGGCCGTCAAGTCCTCCCTGAAGACCGCGATCCGCAAGGCCCGCGAGGCCGCTGCCGCGGGTGACGTCGAGAAGGCCACCGAGCTGCAGCGCGCTGCCGCGCGTGCGCTCGACAAGGCCGTCTCGAAGGGCGTCATCCACAAGAACCAGGCCGCCAACAAGAAGTCGGCGCTTGCTTCCAAGGTCGCGACCCTCAAGGGCTGAACCCCTTTCTGATCTGACCGCCGGAAGGACCAAGAGCGGGCCCTCTCTCATCCGCTCCCGCCCGGCACCCCCGGATTCGCACGCGGCCTGCGTTCGCCACGCGGGTGCGAGTCCACCAGCTTGATCCGAAGGCCCCGGCACCCTCCCTTCCCCAGGGCGGACGCCGGGGCCTTCGGCATGCGCCTTTCTCAACGACCGCAGGCGGTCACCACGGGAGCCGGTTCGCGCAGTTCGGCACGAGATCCGGGACGACCGTTGCGTGCGGGTGTTTGTCCAGCCACGGCGATCGCCGCCTCCCACGCGTCGGCGACGTCGGCTGACAGCTCCGGCTCTCCACGGCTGATGCCGGGGGTGGAGGGGACGGGACTCACGCCGGGTCGGCGTCGAGGCCTTCCCGGGTCGGCGTCAAGGCCGCCCGGGTCGGCGGCGGATCAGGCCCGGCCTCTCGATCGCGCTGCCCGGGCGATCGTCACGACCGCCTTCTCCAGGGCGTACTCGGGGTCATCGCCCCCGCCCTTCACTCCGGCGTCGGCCTCGGCGACGGCCCGCATCGCCAGCGCGACCCCGTCCGGCGTCCACCCCCTCATCTGCTGCCGCACCCGGTCGATCTTCCACGGCGGCATCCCCAGCTCCCGCGCCAGGTCGGCAGGCCGCCCCCCGCGCGCTGAGGACAGCTTCCCGATCGCCCGCACGCCCTGGGCCAGCGCACTGGTGATCATCACCGGCGCCACGCCCGTCGCCAGCGACCATCTGAGCGCCTCCAGCGCCTCCGCCGTACGCCCCTCCACGGCCCGGTCGGCGACCGTGAAGCTGGAGGCCTCGGCCCGGCCTGTGTAGTACCGCCCGACCACCGCCTCGTCGATCGTGCCCTCCACGTCGGCGACCAGCTGGGAGACCGCCGAGGCCAGTTCCCGCAGGTCGCTGCCGATGGCGTCGCACAGGGCCTGGCACGCCTCCGGCGTGGCCGACCGCCCGAAGGAGCGGAACTCTCCCCGCACGAAGGCCAGCCGGTCCGCCGGCTTGGTCATCTTCGGGCAGGCCACCTCCCGCGCCCCCGCCTTGCGCGCGGCGTCGAGCAGCCCCTTGCCCTTGGCCCCGCCCGCGTGCAGCAGCACGAGGGTGATCTCCTCGGCGGGCGCCCCGAGATAGGCCTTCACGTCCTTGACCGTGTCGGCGGACAGGTCCTGCGCATTGCGTACGACCACGACTTTCCGCTCGGCGAAGAGCGAAGGACTGGTGAGCTCGGCGAGGGTGCCGGGCTGCAACTGGTCCGGGGTGAGGTCGCGCACGTCCGTGTCGGCGTCGGCGGCCCTGGCGGCGGCCACCACCTCCTGCACGGCACGGTCGAGCAGGAGGTCCTCCTGGCCCACGGCGAGCGTCACCGGGGCGAGAGGGTCGTCATTCGCAGTCTTCCTGGCCATCACTCACAGCATCCCACGCGGCACTGACAACGAACCGGCCCCGGCACCCTGACCGATCCCGGAGCGGACCCCGAGACCGGGCCGACCCGCTCAGGATCCGGTTCGGGCGCCGGGCTTGGAGGCCCGGCTCGGGGACACGGCCCAGGATCCGGCTCGAGGCCCGGCTCGGAGACACGGACCGGGGCCCGGCTCGAGGTCACGGCTCCTCGCGCCAGCCGTCCCACCCCGCGGCGAACTCGTCCAGCTCCGCCGGGTCCAGCCGCTCCTCCTCGTCCCGCAGGACGACCAGCCACTGGGCATCCTCGGCGTCGTCCTCGCCGGCCAACGCGTCCCGGACGAGCCGGGGCTCCTCGTCCAGCCCGAACCGCTCCCCGAGCGCCTCGGCCACCTCCTCGGCGGCATCCCGGTCGGGCAGCACCAGCACGTGTCTCACATCGCTCACGGGCCCATTCTCCGCCACCGCACGAGAACCGAACCGCCAGGTCAGACCTCTGGCGCGGGGGGTCAGGAGGTCCCGTTCCGGCTTCCTGCGTTCGGCACGCGGTCCAGTTCGATCCCGAACCGCTCCCGGTACACCGTCAGCACCTCCTCGTCCGTCCCCAACTCCCGCACACCGCGCGTACCGTCGCCGGCCGTCGTCTTCAGCTCCCGGCCGCTGAGCGTGATCCTCCCTCCGTCCCCGGTGACCCGTGAGCAGACCAGTGACCGGGTGAAGTGCGACAGCGGCGAGGTGCTGTGCCACCAGGCCCCTGCCGTGAAGTCCCCGAGCACCCGGGGCCGCGTCTCGAGCCGGTACTGCGGCCTGCCGTCCCGTATGACGTCCAGGTCCCCGGAACCGGCCGAGCCGCCGCCGCTCACCCCGGCCGCGTCCGGCCCGGCCTCGACCACCCGGAACACCCCAGCGGGGTCGACCTGCTCCCCGCGCTCCTCGTACCTCAGCGGACAGTGGCTGTGTGCCCCGAACCCGACGTCCGCGAGCCAGGTGTCCGCCTCCGCCGTCCGCACCCGCAGGGCGAGGTGGTCGTACGGGATGCCGAGCCGTCCCTCATCGCCGTACACGCGCGCCGCGAGCAGCTCGACCTCGTAGCCGAGCGCGGCGAGCAACGCGCCGAACGCTCCGTTGAGTTCGTAGCAGAAACCGCCCCGACCGCGTCCGACCACCTTGTCCAGCAGCTTTTCCTCCTCCAGTACGATCGCCTCGCCGAGGTGGATCGACAGGTTCTCGAAGGGCACGGTCCGCAGATGGCGCAGCTGCAGTTCGCGCAGTGCCCCACCGGTGGGCTCCTGCGGGCGCTCGGCCCCGATCCGACGGAGATAGGCCTCGATCCGGCTTGAGTTCATGGACTCAGTCTGCGCGAACTCCTGTTCCTCAGTCTCTCGCCACCCGCAGCTCCCCGCCCGCCCCTCCCGTCCCGCCGACCGCGAGCTCCCCGTCCCGGTCGGTGCGCAGTACCAGCGCCCCGCCCGCCCGCAGCGCGGCCACGGTCGCCGGTGCCGGGTGGCCATAGGGGTTGTCGGCGCCCACGGAGATCAGCGCCACCCGGGGAGCCGCGAGTCGTATCAGCTCCGGGTCCTGGTAGGCCGAGCCGTGGTGGGCCACCTTCAGGACGTCCACGCCGGCCAGCTCGGCCGCCGCCGGTGACCGCACCAACGCCTGCTGGGCCGGTGGTTCGAGGTCGCCCAGCAACAGCAGCCGCAACCCGCCCGAGCGCACCAGCATCGCGACGCTGGCGTCGTTCGGACCGTCCGGCTCGGGCACCGGGCCCGGCCAGGCCGGGGTCTGCGTGTCCCCGGGCGGCCGGGTGCTCGGCGGGGGCCACAGGACCCGCCAGGACAGCGCTCCGGCACGCCGTTCCTCTCCCGCTACGGCACGCGTGACCGGGATGTGCCGCGCCGCCGCCTCCCTTCTGACGAACTCGGCCTCGTCGGCGGGCTCCTCGAAACCCGTGGTCTCGATCGCGGCCACCGAACGGCCCCGCAGCACCCCGAGGAGTCCCGCCACATGGTCGGCGTGGAAGTGGGTCAGGACGACAAGCGGAATGCGGGTGATGCCCAACTGCCGCAGACAGCGGTCGACCAGCACCGGATCGGGGCCGGCGTCCACGACCACCCCGGCTCCCTCGCCCGCCGCCAGCACCGTCGCGTCGCCCTGCCCGACGTCGCACATCGCGAACCGCCAGCCCGGGGGCGGCCAGCCGGTGATCACCCGGGTCAGCGGCGCCGGCCGCACCACCGCCAGCAGAAGCAGCACCCCGAGCAGTGCGCACCACCAGGGATGCCGCGTGAGCCGCCGCCCGGCCAGAACGACGGCCACGGTGACCGCCGCGAGCAGCAGCGCCCCGGGCCAGCTGCCCGGCCAGTCCACTCCCGCTCCGGGCAGCGCCGCCCCCGTCCGGGCCACGGCGGCGATCCACCCGGCGGGCCAACTCGCGCACCACGCCAGCGCCCTGGCGGGCGCCATCGCCACCGGCGCCGTCACGAGCGCCGCGCATCCCAGCACCGTGGCCGGTGCCACCGCCACCTCGGCCAGCAGATTGCACGGCACCGCGACCAGGCTCACCCGGGCCGACAGCACCGCCGTGACCGGGGCGCACACCGCCTGAGCCGCCCCGGCCGCCGCCAGCGCCTCCGCGAGCCTCGGCGGTACCCGGCGCCGCCTCAGCGCCTCGCTCCAGCCCGGTGCCAGCACGAGCAGGGCGCCGGTGGCCAGCACGGAGAGCAGGAAGCCGTAACTGCGGGCCAGCCACGGGTCGTAGAGCACCAGCAGCAGACCGGCCGTGGCCAGTGCCGGGATCAGGGATCTGCGGCGCCCGGTGGCCAGGGCGAGCAGCGCGACCGCGCCACAGGCGGCGGCCCGCAGCACACTGGGGTCGGGCCGGCACACGACCACGAATCCCAGCGTGAGCGCCCCGGCGAGCAGCGCCGTCGTCCGCAGCGACAGCCCGAGGCGCGGGGCCAGGCCACGGCGCTCGGCCAGCTGTGCCAGGCCCGGCGGTCCGATGAGGAGCGCGAGCAGGACGGTGAGGTTGCTGCCGGACACGGCGAGCGTGTGCGCCAGATCCGTATCCTTGAACGCCTGGTCCAGCTCGGGCGTGATCCGTGAGGTGTCCCCGACGACCAGTCCGGGAAGAAGGGCCCGCGCGTCCCCCGGCAGGCCGTCGGTCGCCTTCCGCAGTCCGGCCCTGAGCCGTCCCGCGAGCCGTTGCGGCCCACTGGGGCCCGCCACGATCCGCGGCCCCGGCCGGCCGCGCACCCGCAGCACGGCCGCGGTCCGTTCCCCGCCCGCCGCCGCGGGCGCCAGCCGTCCGCCGACCCGCAGCCGCGTGGACGGCAACAACCCGAGCCAGGCATCGCGCGCACCCTGATTGCCCCGCGTGCCCGGGGCTGCGGGGCGCGCCGCGAATCCCTCTGCCGGAGAGCCGCCGTTCCTGGCAGCCGTCGCTTCCGGGGCCGGAACGTCCGCGTCGACGACCAGCAGCACCGGAGTCCGCGTCCGCACGCTCGTCCCGTCGCTCCGTTCGACCTGCCGCACCTCGGCCTGGGCCAGTACCGCGGTCGGCGCGGCATGATCGCCGCGCACCCGTGGCCGGCTCAGCCAGGGGTCGCCGCTCAGTTCGACCTCGGCGGTCACGGTCGCGTACCGCCGGGCCAGCTCGGGTACCGGCCCACGCCGCAGGTCCGCCCCGTGCAGTCCGGCCGAGGCGGCCGCTGCGGAAACGCACAGCAGCACGGCGGCGATCGAGGATCGCGCCCACGCGAACCGCCCGGGCGGCATTGCGGCCGGTGCTCTGTGTGTGACCCGCCCGGCCGGTACGGGCTGTGCGGGCCGTGAGGGCCTCCGCGCCACCAGCAGAACGACCCCGGCCGCCAGACAGGCCACCGCGATCCCGGCCGTCCAGCCCGCGGGGGTGTCCAGTGTCAGGGCCGCCGTGACCCAGGCTGCGAGTGCGGGCGGCACGAGGCGCAGGTCCATGGGCCCCGCCCGGTCGCCGCGAGCGGCGGTGTCGTCCTCCCCGGTGCCGCGAACCACGGCGCCGAGGGCCTCCCGGTCTGCGGACCGCTCGCTCTCTCGCCGGGCGTGCACGAGCAGGCCGGTCCTCCCGCGCTCCGGTGACCCGTCATCGATCGCTCGGGTCATGGCCGTACCAGATTCCGCAGATCGCCGAAGCGGCGGTCGCCGATGCCGTTGACCTCGCGCAGTTCGTCCACCGAGCGGAAACCGCCGTGCTGGGTGCGGTAGTCGATGATGTGCTGGGCGAGGACAGGCCCGACTCCCGGCAGCGCGTCGAGCTGGTCGGCCGTGGCCGTGTTGAGGGAGACGGGCGTCGCGGGGCCCGGGCCTGCCGGTCCGGGGACGGCGGGCCCGGCCGAGGGGCCGGAGGGAGGTGCGGCCCCGGCGGGCGCGCCGACGACGACCTGTTCGCCGTCGACCAGGAAGCGGGCCCGGTTGAGGCCCTCGATGCTCACGCCCGGACGGACACCGCCGGCCGCCCGCAGCGCGTCGGCGACCCGGGAACCGGCCGGCAACCGCTGGATCCCCGGATTGCGGACCTTGCCGCTGACGTCCACGACGATCTGTCCGCCCGGCGTCGCGGAGGCGCTCGCGCCCGCTCCGGGCCTCGCGTCGTTCCCCTTCTTGGGGTAGGGCGTGCCCGCCTCGGTGTGAGGCGCCTCGGCGCGCACCACTTGAGGGGCGCTGACGGACTGGGTCCGCCCGGCCCAGAAGTGCTGAACCGCGAAGACCGCGGCGGCCACGAGCACCACGGCCAGCGCCACGACTCCCCGCCGCTCCACCCCGCACCGCGCCTGCAGCCACACCGGCATCCGCTCCCGCAACGCCGGCCCGACCCGCTCTCGCCAGCCGAGGCCATCGGCGCCGGGCAGCTCCAATGGGCCTGAAGCACCCGCTGGTTCGGGCTCGTCAGCCGTGCTCGGTGCCGGAGTCGGCGTCGGTGTCGGCCCGTCCGGCGGGAAGGCGTGCGGTGGCTCGGTCCGAGCAGGCGCGACCGTGGCTGCGACCGCCCTGGCAGGGCTGAGCCCGGACGCCCGGCCCGTGACCGATGCCGTGGCCGCCCCGGTGGCTGCCTCGGTCGCCGTCCTCGCAGGCCCCTCTGCGTCCGGCGGGCCGTTTCCCGACTCCCGCCGTCGCACGGCTCGTTCACCGAAGAGGAGTTCCGCTCGGCGTCGCAGATCCTCGGACGGTGCCGGCGGGCGGTGGCGGGCACGGCCGCGGTCGATGCCACGGCGGTGCCGGATGCGGCCGTCGGAGGTGGGGCCACGGCCCGGGCCGCTGGTCGGAGTGGCTGTGCGTGAACGTGATCGAAGTGCCATGCGACGAGGATGGGACATCCCGCCGCTCCGCGATGATCTTGGTCAATTCCCGTGGACGACAGCCCTGTTGTGGACAACTCCGTCACCCGTACGGGTGCGGGCTCAGCGGGGGGAGATCACCGCTCCGAGCAGCCCGGGACCGGTGTGTGCCCCGATCACCGCTCCGACCTCGCTGACATGGAGGTCGGCCAGGCCAGGCACCCGTTCCCGCAGCCGGTCGGCGAGCGCGGCGGCGCGGTCGGGCGCGGCCAGGTGGTGGACGGCGATGTCCACCTCGGCGTCGCCCGCCCGCTCGGCGGCGATCTCCTCCAGGCGCGCGATGGCCTTGGAGGCCGTGCGGACCTTCTCGAGCAGTTCGATGCGGCCACCGTCCAGCTGGAGCAGGGGTTTGACGGCGAGTGCGGAACCGAGCAGGGCCTGTGCGGCTCCGATGCGGCCGCCCCGGCGCAGATAGTCGAGGGTGTCGACGTAGAAGTAGGCGGACGTGCCCGCGGCCCGCTTCTCGGCGGCCGTGACGGCCTCGTCCGCGGTGCCGCCGGCTTCGGCGGCCTCGGCCGCGGCGAGCGCGCAGAAGCCGAGGGCCATCGCAACCATCCCCGTGTCCACCACCCGCACCGGCACCGGCGCCTCGCGGGCCGCGAGGACAGCGGCGTCATAGGTGCCGGACAGTTCGGCGGACAGGTGCAGGGAGACGATGCCGCTCGCGCCGGAGTCGGCGACCCTGCGGTAGGTTTCCGCGAACACCTCGGGGCTCGGGCGCGAGGTGGTGACGGGACGCCGCTTCTGCAGCGCCTGGGCCAGGGAGCGGGTGGAGATCTCGGTGCCCTCTTCGAGTGCCCGGTCACCGAGAACCACGGTCAGGGGCACTGTGGTGATGCCGTGACGCTCCATCGTCCGCGGCGGCAGGTAGGCCGTTGAATCGGTGACGATCGCGACATGGCGGGACATGAGCTGGAGGTTACCTGCCGTAGTGCTGGTGCGGCAGCCCGGCCCCCGTGGTGCGGGCCCGGAGCGGCCAGGTCAGGTGGTGCTCTCGGGGCGCGGCTTCCTCTGCCACGGGTGGGCGAGACGTGGCGACGGCGGGGTGATCGCCTGGCGCGCCTGCTCCGCGGCGGGGCGGGACGTCCGCGAGCGGTCGTGCTGGGCCGCCGGACCGCCGGGGGCGGACGCGGCGGACACGTCGGTGTGCTGCTCCTGCGCCTGTGCGGGACCGGCCGGGGTCCAGTGGCGCAGGGCGTCGGATTCGATGTCTATCTGGTCGCTGAGCGCGCCCAGATCGTCGTCGATGAAGCGGCGCGCCCGGTCGCGGACCGCCCAGCGCAATGAGTCCGCGGACTTGGTGATGCGCTCGGTGCGGCTGCGCAGTTCGGGCAGCCGGGCGCCGAGTTCGGCCCGGTCCGGCTCCGACTCCAGCCGCCGCAGGTCGGCGTCCAGCTCGTGACCGTGTGCGCTGAGCCGTTCGAAGAGGCCGAGGGACTCCTTCAGCGACTCGTCCTCGGGCGCGCCCGCACGCAGCGCGTCCCGGGTGGCGCGCATGGAGGTGCGCAGCGCGAGCCGGAGCTGCGCGATCTCGGCGGCCGGGCCGGTCTGGACGAACGACTTGGCGCGCAGCGTGTGGTCCTCGACGCTGCGGCGGGCCTGCTCGATCGTCCGGTCCACCCCGCGCTTGGCGGCGCCGACCGCCTTGACCGTGGCGTACGCGCCCAGGCCGATGAAGAGCAGGAAGAGAAGGGCGAACACGGCGATCACTGCTTCCACGACGCTCCTCCTCGGGCCGGACGCGGCACACGCCGCTGTGCTCTCCACGGTAAACGCAGAGGGCAGGCCCGGGGTTCCAGAAAAACCCCGAACCTGCCCGTAGGGGACTACCCCGAGACGGCGAACGGCCCCCGTTTCCTAGGCGGGAACGATGTTCACCAGCTTCGGTGCCCGGACGATCACCTTGCGGATGCCCGCGCCACCCAGCGCCGCGACGACCTTCTCGTCGGCCAGCGCCACCTTCTCCAGCTCCTCCTCGGAGATGGCCGGCGGCACCTCCAGGCGGGCCTTGACCTTGCCCTTGATCTGCACGACGCAGGTCACGGTCTCGTCCACGACGTAGTCCGGGTCGGCGACCGGGAAGTCCTGGTGGACGACCGAGTCGGTGCGGCCCAGCTTGCGCCACAGCTCCTCGGCGATGTGCGGGGCCAGCGGGGCGACCATCAGCACCAGCGGCTCGGCCACCGAACGCGGCACCGCCGTGCCGGCCTTGGTCAGGTGGTTGTTCAGCTCGGTGACCTTGGCGATGGCGGTGTTGAAGCGCAGGCCCTCCAGGTCCTGGCGGACGCCGTCGATCACCTTGTGCAGGGCGCGCAGGGTCTCCTCGTCGGGCTCGGCGTCGGTGACGGTGACCTCACCGGTCGCCTCGTCGACGATGTTGCGCCACAGCCGCTGCAGCAGCCGGAACTGGCCGACCACCGCGCGCGTGTCCCACGGCCGGGAGACGTCCAGCGGCCCCATGGCCATCTCGTACAGGCGCAGGGTGTCGGCGCCGTACTCGGCGCAGATCTCGTCCGGGGTCACCGCGTTCTTCAGCGACTTGCCCATCTTGCCCAGCAGGCGGGAGACCTTCTCGCCCTGGTAGTAGTACTCGCCGTCCCGCTCCTCGACCTCGGCGGCCGGCACCGCGATGCCACGGCTGTCGCGGTAGACGTAGGCCTGGATCATGCCCTGGTTGAACAGCTTGTGGAACGGCTCGGCCGACGACACGTGGCCCAGGTCGTAGAGGACCTTGGACCAGAAGCGCGCGTACAGCAGGTGCAGCACGGCGTGCTCGGCGCCGCCGACGTACAGGTCGACTCCGCCGTGCGGACGGCCCTCGCGCGGGCCCATCCAGTACTGCTCGATCTCGGGGTCGACCAGCTGCCGCTCGTTGTGCGGGTCCAGGTAGCGGAACTCGTACCAGCAGGATCCCGCCCAGTTGGGCATGGTGTTGGTCTCGCGGCGGTACTTCTTCGGGCCGTCGCCCAGGTCCAGGGTGACGTTGACCCACTCCTCGTTGCGCGACAGCGGGGTCTCGGGCTGGGTGTTCGCGTCGTCCGGGTCGAAGGTGCGCGGGCTGTAGTCCTCGACCTCGGGCAGCTCCAGCGGCAGCATCGACTCGGGCAGCGGGTGAGCGATGCCGTCCTCGTCGTAGACGATCGGGAAGGGTTCGCCCCAGTAGCGCTGACGGCTGAACAGCCAGTCGCGCAGGCGGAAGTTGACGGTGCCCTCGCCGATGCCCTTGCCCTGCAGCCACTCGGTGATGCGGGCCTTGGCCTCGGTGACGCCCAGGCCGTCCAGGGAGACCTCGTCGTTCGAGGAGTTGATGATCTTCGCGTCGTACGCCCCGAAGGCGTTCTCCCACGTCGAGGTGTCGGTGCCGCGGCCGTCGGTCGGCTCGACCACACAGCGGATCGGCAGCTCGAAGGCGCGCGCGAACTCGAAGTCACGCTGGTCGCCGCAGGGTACGGCCATGATCGCGCCGGTGCCGTAGCCCATCAGGACGTAGTCGGCGATGAAGACCGGGATGCGCTCGCCGTTGACCGGGTTGGTGGCGAACGCGCCGGTGAAGACGCCGGTCTTGTCCTTGGCCTCGGCCTGGCGCTCGACGTCGGACTTCGAGGCGGCCTGCGCGCGGTAGGCGGCGACGGCCTCGGCCGGGGTGGCGTGCCCGCCGGTCCACACCGCGTGCGTGCCCTCGGGCCAGGCCTCGGGGGTGAACTTCTCGACCAGCGGGTGCTCGGGCGCCAGCACCATGTAGGTCGCGCCGAACAGGGTGTCCTGGCGGGTGGTGAAGATCGTGATGTGCTCGCCGTCGATCGGGAAGTCGACGCGGGCGCCCTCGCTGCGGCCGATCCAGTTGCGCTGCTGCAGCTTGATGGCCTCGGGCCAGTCCAGCTCCTCCAGGTCCTCCAGCAGCCGGTCGGCGTAGGCCGTGATGCGCATGTTCCACTGGCGCAGCTTGGCCTTGAAGACCGGGTAGTTGCCGCGCTCGGAGCGGCCGTCGGCGGTGACCTCCTCGTTGGCCAGCACGGTGCCCAGGCCGGGGCACCAGTTGACCGGCGCGTCGGAGGCGTAGGCCAGGCGGTACTCGCCCAGGACGTCGGCGCGCTCGGTGGCGTTCAGCTCGCTCCACGCGCGCGTGGTGCCCGGAACCGCGCGCTCACCGGACTCGAACTGTGCGATCAGCTCGGAGATCGGGCGGGCCTTCTCCGCCGCGTCGTCGTACCAGGAGTTGAAGATCTGCAGGAAGATCCACTGGGTCCACTTGTAGTAGTCCGGGTCGATCGTGGCGAAGGACCGGCGCTTGTCGTGGCCCAGGCCCAGCCGGCGCAGCTGGGCCTTCATGTTCTCGATGTTGGCCTCGGTGGACACGCGCGGGTGCGTGCCGGTCTGCACGGCGTACTGCTCGGCGGGCAGGCCGAAGGCGTCGAAGCCCAGGGTGTGCAGGACGTTGTGGCCGTTCATGCGCTGGAACCGGGCGAAGACGTCGGTGGCGATGTAGCCCAGCGGGTGGCCGACGTGCAGCCCCGCACCCGAGGGGTACGGGAACATGTCCATGATGAACTTCTTGGGCCTGGCGACCAGCGCGGCGTCGCCCGCCAGGTCGCCCTTGGGGTTCGGCGCGGCGTAGGTGCCGTCGGCGTCCCAGAAGTCCTGCCAGCGTGCCTCGATCTCGGCTGCCATGGCGGCCGTGTAGCGGTGCGGCGCGGCGGCCTCCGCCGACGTGGTGGCGGCGGCAGCGGGGTTCGTCTCGCTCATGATCCTCAAAGCTCCATCGATCGTCTCTGCCTGCGGCTGTGACATTCCAAGAAACGAAAAAACCCCTCGCACAGGAGGGGACGCCGCGCCGATGCCGACCTCACGGTTCGACCCGGGGTCGGTACTGATCAGCGCGGCCCGCTAAGCAGAAGGCGTACGGCACGCATGGCGTTAGGGTACCGCAGGCCCTGAGCGAGCGGCGACGGCCTTGAGCAAGCCGCGGCCCGCTTCCGTATCCCTTGTGGACATGCCAGGAGCCGCAAGGGGAGCTGAACCAAGGTCGACAACTACTTCGCGTACCGTCCCCCAAGGGACATCGCCCCTGTCACATTGTCCGTTGATAACAACGCAATAACTCAAACCCCCGTACTGATCGGTATGGCGCCACTTAGAGTTCGGCAGCGGGACCGCTTTCCCGAAACTGCTCGGAGTTGCCCCCATGAACCCTCGTCGTAGTACCCGCTCCCTCCCCCAACCGGGCCGCTCGGCCTATGGGGTGGCGTCGGCCGTCGTCCTGCTGCTGATACCCGTGGTCGTGCTGGTCGGAGGCAACCAGTTCCGCGACTTCCTGAACTTCGGCGCGGGCGTGCTGTCGCTGGTCTCGCTCAGCTGCTCGGTGATCTGGGGCCTGTTCGCGCAGGACCGGATCTTCCTGAACATCCGGCAGCGGATCATCGGCCAGGCCGTGCACCGCACGCTGGGGGTCGCGTCGATCGCGTTCCTGCTGCTGCACATCACCACGAAGGTCGCGCTCGGCCACACGAAGGCGATCGCCGCGATCATCCCGTTCTCGCTCGGCATCACGGGCATCGGCGGCCTGATCGGGCTGGGCTCGCTGGCGGGGCTGCTGATGATCTTCGTGGGCGTCACCGGCGCCCTGCGCAGCAATTTCGCCACCCCGGCGCCGGTCGCCGCCCGCTGGCGGGCGATGCACATGCTGGCCTACCCGGCCTGGTGCGCGGCGCTGATCCACGGCCTGTACGCGGGTCGCGCGGCCAAGCCGTTCTTCGTGATCTCCTACGGCCTGTCGCTGCTGGGCGTGATGGCCGCCCTCGCCCTGCGCGCCGCCCCCCGCCCGGTCAAGCGCAGGGTCGCCGACCGGCTCGTGGCGCTGTTCGGCAGTTCGGAGCGGCCGGGACTCGACGAGCTCGACGCGAGCCGTTCCCGGGTGGCCGAAGCGGCTCCGGCGGGCTTCGAGGACCGGCGCGAGCCCAGGGGGGCCGCCGCCCCGTCCGCGCCGCTGTACCAGTCCCCCGCCGCTCCCGCGGCGGAACCCGCGTCGGGCTTCGCGGCCGCCTACCGCGCCGTCTCCACGCCGGGCCGCTCCCGGCCGTCGTACCCGGCCGGCCAGACCGCCCGCATGGACCTGCCGCTGGACATGCAGGCCACGGAGGCCATGCCGCGCATGGACGGCTCCGCCGGCACCTCGGGCAGCTGGCCGATCCCGTCCCCGCCGCCGGTGGGCGAGGCCCCGCGGTCCGTGTACGACCCGCTCCAGGACACCGGGCAGACCATTCCGGTCTATGGCAATTCGGGCGCCGCGGGATACGGCGGAAGTGACATGTACGACACCGGTGAGACAAACGGCCTCTATGGCACGTACAACGCCAGTGACACGTACAACAGCGGTCCCGCTACCGAAACGCTGCCCGGCGCGTCCTACGACACTCCGGGTTCGGGCGAATCCTGGAACACGCCGTCCGGAGGCTTTTAGTGAACGAGGCCCTGCCCGACGTCCCCGAAGTCCGCGTGGTCGGCCTTCCGCAGCTCACGTCGGGCTTCGACCTTGTGGAACGACTCGACCTGCCCATGCACCTGAAGGTGCACGGGCCGCTCGACCCGCTCGGCGGTGAACAGCTCGCACAGCTCGCCGAACGCATCAACCTCAGGGGCCGCGGCGGCGCGGGCTTCCCCTTCCACAAGAAGCTGCGCTCGGTCGCCGAGTCGGCGATCAAGCGCGGCGTGCGGCCGGTCGTCGTGGTCAACGGCAGCGAGGACGAACCGGCCTGCCGCAAGGACACGGTGCTGATCAACCGTGCCCCGCACCTGATCCTTGACGGCGCGCTGCTGTGCGCCGAGGCGCTCGGCGCACGCACGCTCGTGATCGGTGTCACACGCGAGTCCACGCAGCGCTCCATGGAGGCCGCGCTCGCCGAAC
The DNA here is from genome assembly GCF_042891825.1 of Streptomyces sp. NPDC001852. NCBI lineage: Bacteria > Bacillati > Actinomycetota > Actinomycetes > Kitasatosporales > Streptomycetaceae > Streptomyces > Streptomyces sp. NPDC001852. The sequence continues at coordinate 19,002 of NZ_JBIATN010000010.1, read as the reverse complement.
GCGGGCTGAGCAACAGCCGTAGGTCCGCGCTCCGCGCGTGGGTGCAGCGCAACCCGGTGCGGATGGTCACCGGCGCGGCCGCCTCGCTGATCCGCTCGGTCGACGGCGGCCCTGCGATCCCGCCCGGCCGCAAGATCAGCGCCTCGCAGAGCGGCGTCGGCGGCGCGCCCACGCTGCTGTCGAACGCGGAGACGTTCGCGCAGCTGGCCATCGCCGCCCGCATCGGCCCCGAGCGTTACGGCAACACCGGCCTGTACGACGAGCCGGGCACCGTCATGCTCACGGTGTCCGGTGCGGTCGCCCGCCCGATGGTGCTCGAGGTGCCCACGGGTGTGCCGCTGCGCTACGTGCTGCAGCTGGCGGGTGCCCCGCCGGTGCCGCAGGGCGTGCTGACCGGCGGCTATCACGGCAAGTGGATCGACGCGGCGACCGTCGACGAGGCGATCGTCTCCCGCAACTCGCTGGACGCGGTGGGCGGTTCGCTGGGCGCGGGCGCGATCCTGCCGATCAGCCAGGAGACCTGCCCGCTCGGCGAGTCGCTGCGGGTGGCGCAGTGGCTGGCCGAGGAGAGCGCGGGCCAGTGCGGCCCCTGCTACCTCGGACTGCCGGCGGCCGCACGCGGCATGGAGGACATCCTCAACGGCGGCGGTCCGGCCGCCCTGGAGGCGCTGAAGCAGGTCGCGAAGAACGTCAAGCGCCGCGGCGCGTGTTCGCATCCGGACGGCTCGGCGATGTTCCTGGAGTCGACCATCAAGGCGTTCACCGACGACCTGGCCGCGCATGTCCTCGGAAACGGCTGCGGACGGCCCGTGGAGGGCGTTCTGCCGCTCTTCGAGGGAGGCAGGGCCCCTACGGGCATCCCGGGCGGCGGAGAGCCCGAGGAGACCGGCGCCAGCCGCCAGAAGATCTACGTCGACTGGACGCTGTGCCGGGGCCACGGACTGTGCGCCGACATCCTGCCGGAGGTGTTCGAACTCGGCGCCGACGGTTTCCCGACGGTCGCCCAGGCGCAGGTGCCGCGGTACGCGGAGGCGAAGGCGCTGCGCGCGGTGCGCCGCTGCCCGGCGCTCGCCCTGCGCATCGAGGAGGACACGCGCGGGCAGGCACCGTCCCGCAACCTGCCGGTCGTCTCCCAGGGCCGCGGCCGGCGCGCTCTCGGCCGCTGAGCACAGACAACGGCGGGCCACCCGAAGCGGGTGGCCCGCCGTTGTGTTCGCGCGCGTGGCGCATCACACAACACGCCGAAGGCGGACCACCCATCGGGATGATCCGCCTTCGACTCCTGTGGAGCTAAGGAGAATTGAACTCCTGACCTCCTGCATGCCATGCAGGCGCTCTACCAACTGAGCTATAGCCCCTTGTTTTCTTGTTTCGCCCGGTTCCCCCGGCGACGTCGTAAACATTACAGGCCCGGGGGCGCAGCGCCAAATCCATTCCTACCGCGCCCCAGTTAGAAGGCAGATGTCCGTTTTGTCAGGCAGTGACGAAGGAGTAGAACCGCTTGAGTGTGCAGTGCTCTTCGAGGAGACGGCCGTAGATCGGCTCGCCCTCCAATTCCCGGTACGTCTCGATCGGGTCGCCTTTTATGATCAGCGCCCGCGCGCATTCCTCGCACCAGTACTGGTAGTCGGGATTGATCGGCTCCATGTCACGGACGATCGGCGTACCGCTCCCACACCAGTCGCACTTTCGCCTGTGTGCACCCATCGATCAGCTCCAGCTGTGGCCGCAGGCCGTGCACACGTAGGAGATTCCGCCGTTGTCGCCCAGGACTTGCGCGACATGCGCGGAACCGCAGGAAGGGCAGCTCAGCCGGGTGGTCGTGCCCTGTATCAACGCCGCACCGAGGAGGTGGCCGACCTCCTCGAGGATGCTCGCAGGCATCGCTACTCCCTCCCGTCGGGCCGCGCCCCCTTCCGGCCGTTTGATTCTGCCACGGCCGGAGCAATACGGTCAGCGACGCCTCAGTACCAGTCCGGACACGAGCGCCGAGAACGCCTCCCCAGCAGGTATACGAGCGCGGGGCGGGAGTGACTCAACCCGGTTCGGCCCTTCGTGCGGTCGGCCCCCGGCCACACAGCGGAAGGCCCGCAGCAGAAGCCCAGAGCAGAAGATCCCGCCCCCCTGAGGGGGACGGGATCCGATCTGTGGAGCTAAGGAGAATTGAACTCCTGACCTCCTGCATGCCATGCAGGCGCTCTACCAACTGAGCTATAGCCCCTTGCGTCACGCGGCGGAGCCGCGTGGTGTCTCGCTCCGCTCGGCGGGGCGAACAAGAAGAACTTTAGCCTGTGACCTGCCAGAAAGTGAAATCCGGGGTCCGCGAGCCGCCGGACGCTCAGTCGTCGTCGCCGAGCACGGGCTCCGGGAGGGTGCCGGCGTTGTGCTCCAGCAGGCGCCAGCCGCGGGCGCCCTCACCGAGCACGGACCAGCAGCAGTTGGAGAGGCCGCCGAGGCTCTCCCAGTGCCCGGCCTCCAGACCGAGCAGCCGTCCGATGGTGGTGCGGATGGTGCCGCCGTGGCTGACGACGACGAGGGTGCCGTCCTCGGGCAGCTTCTCGACGTGCCGCAGTACGACGGGTGCGGCGCGGTCGGCGACCTCGGTCTCCAGTTCGCCGCCGCCGCGGCGGACCGCCTCGCCGCGCTTCCAGGCGGCGTACTCCTTGCCGTAGCGGGCGATGATCTCCTCGTGCGTCAGCCCCTGCCAGACGCCCGCGTAGGTCTCGCGCAGGCCCTCATCGCGGGTGATGTCGAGGCCGGTGAGGGCGGCCAGCTCGGCGGCCGTGTCCGCCGCGCGCTGCAGGTCCGAGGAGATGATCGCGTCCGGCCCCAGGGAAGCCAGCAGCCGGGCGGCGCGGCGGGCCTGGCCGATGCCGGTCTCGGTCAGCGCGACGTCCGTGCTGCCCTGGAAGCGGCGCTCGACGTTCCATGCGGTCTGGCCGTGCCGCCACAGGATGATGCGGCGGCCGCGGTTCCTGCGGTCGGTCACCTCGCCCGTGACGCTCATCACCACTCCCCGCCCGGCTCCTGCTCGGCCTCGGCGGCCTGCAGCCTCATGTGCTCCTCCGCCTTGCCGCGGGTGGCCTTGGCGTCGGCGGGCAGCTCCAGCTCGGGGCAGTCCTTCCAGAGCCGCTCCAGGGCGTAGAAGACCCGCTCCTCACTGTGCTGGACGTGCACGACGATGTCGACGTAGTCGAGCAGGATCCAGCGGGACTCTCGGTCGCCCTCGCGGCGCACCGGCTTGGCGCCGAGCTCCTTCAGCAGGCGCTCCTCGATCTCGTCGACGATGGCCCTGACCTGGCGGTCGTTCGGCGCGGAGGCGAGCAGGAAGGCGTCCGTGATCGACAGCACGTCGCTGACGTCGTAGGCGATGACGTCGTGGGCGAGCTTGTCGGCCGCCGCCTGGGCGGCGGTGTTGATGAGCTCAAGGGAACGGTCGGTGGCGGTCACTGCGTAGCTTTCGGGTCGGCGGTCACTGGACCTCAAGGGTCTCACGGACCGCCCGGCGCACCCCACGTGATTACTGTGGCACGTGGGGCGCCCGGGACCCGGTCACGAACTGGCGGGCTTGTAGTCCTGGCCGAGGACCACCGAGACGTCGGCACCGGAGGAGACCGTGCCCTTGGCCACGGAGCCGGCGGGCAGGCCGAGGGTCTTGGCGACCTCGGTGGCGTCCGACTTGTGGGAGGCGTCCGCGTACAGCACCTTCGAGGTGGCCTGCGCCCCGGAGGCGGTGCCGCCCTCCAGGAAGGTGAAGCCGCCGTTGAGCAGCACCACGCGGGCCTTCTCCGTGTCGTCCTTCACACCGGTGGCGTTCTGCACGGAGACCCGGACCGCGGACCCGGCGTCGGGGCTCTTGGCGGTGCCGCCGAGGATGTCCTTCACCACGCTGTCGCTGGTCCTCGCGCTCAGGGTGCCGTCGGCCTGCACGGGCAGCAGGGCGGTCCGGTAGGCCCCGCTCTTGGCGAGGTCGGCGAGCTTGGCGAGGAAGGCGCCGAGGTCCTTGTCGGTGAGGGGCGGGTCGAGGATCTGCGCGAGGGTCTGCACGGTGGTCGTGGCCGACGACGGGTCGGAGGACATCTTGCGCAGCACGCCCTGCATGACCTGGCCGAACCGCTCCAGCTGGGCGTTGGGCGACTCGCCGGCGGCGCGGTAGGTGGCGTAGGCGACGGCCATCTTGCCGCTGAGGGTCTGCTGGCTGCCCTTGTGGACGAGGGGTTCGGCGCCCTTCTTCGTGGTGTCCGGGTCGGGCACGTCCGTGTTGGTGTCGATGTCGATGTTGCCGACCAGGTCGACGAGGTTCTGCAGGTAGGGGGTGTCCAGCCGCCAGGTGCCCTGGATGCTGGTGCCGAGCACGGTGTCGAGCTGGCCGAGGGTGCCGGAGGAGCCGTCGTCGGCCACCGACTTGGCGAGGGTGGTGGTGGAGCCGTCGTCGCCGCTCAGGGCGAGGGAGTTGGGCAGCAGCACGGTGCTGCCCTGCTTGGTGGTGGTGTTGTCCACCAGCAGCGCCGTGGAGGTGCCGCCCTTGCCGGTGTTGTGCAGGTGGACGACGATCACGTCGCGTTTCTGGGCGCCGACCGGCGTGGCCGCGCCGGGCTTGGAGCCGGCGGAGGACAGGCCGGGAAGCTTCCCGGCGTACCAGAGGTAGCCGACGCCGCCGACGGCGACCAGGGCGAGGACGACGACGAGGGCGATGATCCGGCTGCGGGCTCGGCGGCGGGCCTCCTCGCGGCGCTCGGTGCGGTTCTCGGTGAACTTCAGCCAGTCGATGACGTCCTCGGAGTCGCCGTCCGGCTCCTCGACGAACGCGAACTGCTCGGTGTGGTAGTCCCGTTCACCGTCCTCGTGCGGCCTCTCGGGCTGCGCCGGGATGTGCGGGGCCTGCGCCGGGGCGGCCTGCTGCGGGATGTGGGCGGTGTGCTCGGTGACCCGGGGCTGCTGTCCGCTGCTCGCGGCCTGCCCGTACGGGTCGTGGCCGGCGGGGTGCCGGGCGCCGGTGCCGTAGGGGTCGTAGGGAGCCTGGGAGCCGTAGGGGTCGTACCCGGGTGCGGGCCGGCCGCTGTCGTAGGAGGTCACCGGCTGCTGGCCGGTGGCGTACGGATCGTAGCCGTAGCCCTGCTGCTGGGCGTACGGGTCGTAGGTCACCTGCTGAGCCTGCGGCGTCTGCTGTGCCGGGACCTGCCGGTACACGGGCCGGCCGTACTCGTCGTAGCCGACGATTTCGTACGGGCCGGCGCCGTGGCCTGCGTCACCCGCGTCGTATCGGTCGTTCACCGGTGCCCCTCTCGGCTCACTCGCCGCGGTACAGCTCGCGCTTGTCGATGTAGCGCACGACTCCGTCCGGCACCATGTACCAGATGGGTTCTCCCTTGGCGACTCTCGCACGGCAGTCCGTGGAGGAGATGGCGAGCGCCGGCACCTCGACGAGCGAGACGCCGCCTTCCGGCAGGCCGACGTCGGTCAGGTGGTGGCCGGGCCGGGTGACGCCGATGAAGTGCGCGAGGGAGAACAGTTCCTCGCTGTCCCGCCAGGTCAGCAGTTGCGCGAGGGCGTCGGCGCCGGTGATGAAGAACAGGTCCGTGTCGGGATTGAGCGCACGCAGGTCACGCAGGGTGTCCACGGTGTAGGTGGGCCCGCCGCGGTCGATGTCGATGCGGCTGACGGAGAACTGCGGGTTCTCGGCGGTGGCGATGACCGTCATCAGATAGCGGTCCTCGGCCGGGGAGACCTTGCGGTGGGACTTCTGCCACGGCTGGCCGGTGGGCACGAACACCACTTCGTCCAGCTGGAACTGCGCGGCGACCTCGCTGGCCGCCACCAGGTGCCCGTGGTGGATCGGGTCGAAGGTCCCGCCCATGACACCGAGGCGCCGCTTGCCCGTGTGGGCGGGGCCGCCGAACGGCCGGTACTCCGGGTGCTCGACCCTGTCGTCGGCGGTCTCGTACGCCGGACCGGTAGGCATGTCCTGCTCTCCCATGCGTGCAGACCCTACCGGCCCGGTCTCGGGCGTCCGGCCGGGGACGGGGTCCCCGCTCAGCGGTCGCGGTTGAAGCGGGTGGTGATCCACAGCAGGAGCAGCAGGATGGCGAGGGCGCTGCCGCCGGTGACCGCCGGGTTGAGGCTGTTGTGGTGGCCGCCCTCGGCTTCGGCGAGGGTGACCATCTGGGCTGCGGCGCTGTGAAGGCTCATCTTCGGCAGGACCTAACGCGTGTGGGCGGGATAAAGATGTCGGCTCATCGTATGCGGGCGCCCCGGCGGCGATCACGCCGACTCTGCCGTTCGGGACGCGCGGGGGAACTTATCCGAGCTGTCAGTCGTCTTTCCGCTTGTAGCCGCTGAGCAGGAACCAGGCGGTCAGTGCACAGCCCAGGACCATCACGATCAGGACGATACGGAGCAGATTGCCCGACCCGTGCTGCTGGACGGCGCTCGCGGCGGCCTCGGTCAGCCGGGCGGCTGCGGGGTGGTGCTCCATGAGTGGACTCCTTCGGCTGTACTGCCCGTCCACGGTATCTCCGCCTAGGCTGGGCTCCGCTTCGGGGGCACAGTGGGCACTCATACGCACATGGGGGAAGACATGTCCGACGACGGCCAGCAGCACACGGGGCACGAGCGCGTGCCGAGCAGGCAGCGCAGGCGTTTCCCGGGGATCTCCTCGCGTGCCTACGAGCACCCGGCCGACCGCTCGGCCCTGGTCGCGCTGCGCAAGCTGAGCGGATTCGACACCGTCTTCAAGGCGCTCAGCGGGCTGCTGCCCGAGCGGAGCCTGAGGCTGCTGTTCCTGTCCGACTCGGTGCGCGTCTCCGAGCGGCAGTTCCAGCACCTGCACGACATGCTGCTGGACGCCTGTTACATCCTGGACCTGGAGAAGGTCCCGCCGATGTACGTCAACCAGGACCCGCAGCCGAACGCGATGTGCATCGGCCTGGACGAGCCGATCATCGTGGTCACCACGGGGCTCGTGGAGCTCCTCGACGAGGAGGAGATGCGGGCGGTCGTCGGGCACGAGGTGGGACACGCGCTGTCCGGACACTCGGTGTACCGCACGATCCTGCTGTTCCTGACCAACCTCGCGCTGAAGGTCGCCTGGATCCCGCTGGGCAACTTCGCGATCATGGCCATCATCACGGCGCTCCGGGAGTGGTTCCGCAAGTCGGAGCTGTCCGCGGACCGGGCCGGGCTGCTGGTGGGGCAGGACGTACGGGCCTCGATGCGCGGCCTGATGAAGATCGCGGGCGGCAACCACCTGCACGAGATGAACGTGGACGCGTTCCTGGAGCAGGCCGAGGAGTACGAGTCCGGGGGCGATCTGCGCGACTCCGTGCTGAAGATCCTGAACGTGCTGCCCCGCTCGCACCCCTTCGCCACGATCCGTGCGGCCGAGCTGAAGAAGTGGGCCGAGTCCCGCGACTTCCAGCGGATCATGGACGGCCACTATCCGCGGCGCGACGAGGACAAGGACACCTCGGTCAGCGAGTCCTTCCGCGAGTCGGCGGCCAGCTACGCGAGCGAGGTGAAGACCTCCAAGGACCCGCTGATGAAGCTGGTCTCCGACCTCGCGGGCGGCGCGGGCGACCTGGGCGGCCGGGTTCGCCGCGGCTTCGACGGCTTCCGCAGCCCGCCCCCGGCGCAGGAGGGCCCGACGGACGCCCCTCAGGAGGGCTGACTCCACCCCGCCGCAATCCGGACACCCGGAAACCGCTCACACCTTCGGCTGAGCCCCGGCGGCCAGTGTTCCGCACAGGGCCGTGGGGCTGTCCGTCTCGTAGGGGTCGGTGCCCGCGGGGACGCCGGTGTGGGCGGTCTGGCCGGCCAGGAGGGGGCGGAAGTAGGCCGTGGAGTCCTCGGCGCAGGCGAGGGGGCCGGCCTGGACGTAGGACGTGAGCAGCTGGACCTGGTGGGTGCGCAGGTCGTCGCGGGTGAAGCGGAAGGTCAGCTCGCGGCGGACGGTGAAGAGGGACACCGGCGCGTTCGCCGCGGCGCCGGTGGGGCGCAGGGCGTAGACGAAGGTGTGGTCGGCGGTGACCTCCAGCGTGTCCGAGTCGGACTCGGTGGCCTGCAGGTCGCCCTGGACGCGGACCCGGTCGTCGGCGAGCTGGGCGCGGGAGGGGTCGAGGCGGACCAGCCAGCCGGTGGCACTGTGCCGGCCGTCCGCCGCCGGGTGGTCGAAGCTCTGGTCGAACTGGTCGAGCTGGTCGGCGTCGATGAGGGCGCGGGCGGGGCTGACCTGACGGCCGGTGAGCACCTCGGGGTAGAGCGAGGAGCGGACGATGTAGTCCTTGGCGGTGGTGAGCGCGGCCACCACCTGGCTGTCGGAGAAGTGGGCGGTGCTGCGGGAGGCCGGCAGGGGTATGCCCTCGGCGCCGACGTCGTACTGGGCGGCTGGGCTGTGGGCGTACAGGTACTCGGCGTCGGCGGTGCCGGGCACCCTGCCCGTCGGGGCGAGCGGGATCACCGTCATCCGCAGGGGCTCGGCGGGGCGCCGGGCCTCCGGGGAGCCGTAGGGGTGGCGGACGCCCATGTAGATCGCGGTGCCGAAGGCGACGGCGATCAGCAGGACGAGGACCAGGGCCTGCCGGGTGAGTCCGCGGTGCAGGGGCGGGCGGCGGCGTACGGCGGGCGCGTGGTCGGCCATCCGCTCCTCGGCCGAGTACTCCTGGAGGCGGGCAGCACGGACGAACGACTCGTCGAACACGACGGATCGGTACTCGTCCTCGCCACCTGCGGGGCCGCCCTCGGGTGTGCCCTCCGGTGGGTCTCCAGGCCCGCCCATACTTTCAGAGTAGGTCGCGTGGGCCTCAGGTAAACGCCCTGCTACACGACAACTTCTGACAGGTGCTCACCAAGTGTGGGCGTGGCCGTTCAGGGGGAGCGCGGGATGGCCGAGGCCGCCGGCTGGGAGGTGTCGGCGGAGACGGACGGCCCGGCGGCGCTGCCCTGTTCCAGGCCGGTCGGGGCGGGCGCGGGGACCCCGTCACGGGTGCCGGCGGAACCGCCCCGGTAGACGGCGGCGAAGGCCAGGGCGACCATGCCGATGCCCATCACGACGGCCAGCACCCAGGCCACGGGGCGGTGCCAGCGGACCGGTCTGCCGTATCCCCCGAAGTGGCGGTCGCCGAGGACGTAGGCGTCCTCCAGCTCGTCGTCGTCCGGATCTTGGCCGAAATCGGCCCCCTCGGGGCCGTAGGCGTCGTCGTAGCGCTCGCTTCGGGCGTGGGCGCGGTGGGCCTCCGCCTCGGAGGCCTCGGCTCTGGCCTGTGCGGCGGCCAGGAGGCGCTCGACGGCGGTCGGCTCATGGACCGTGGCCGCCCGTACGAAGGCCTCGTCGAAGACCACGGAGGCGAACTCTTCGTCCGACACCCCGTGGTCGTGGTCGTCGTCGGGCTCCCAGCCGTCCGGGAACGGCGTGCCCCCCACGTCCTCCGGCACGCATACAGAGTAGACCTGGGGGGTCAATTTGGGCAGACGGTATGGAAATTCGTCTGACTGATGAGACACCGTTTCGGCCGCCCCGCACGCCCCCGGCGACGTACGGCCGAACGGGTGGGTCTCAGGGGCGCACGTGACCGTCGCCGGTGACGATGTACTTGGTGCTGGTCAGCTCCGGCAGGCCCATCGGGCCGCGGGCGTGGAGCTTCTGCGTGGAGATGCCGATCTCGGCGCCGAAGCCGAACTGGCCGCCGTCGGTGAAGCGGGTGGAGGCGTTCACGGCGACGGTGGTGGAGTCGACCAGCTGGGTGAAGCGGCGGGCGGCCTGCTGGGAGGTCGTGACGATCGCCTCGGTGTGGCCGGAGGTCCACAGCCGGATGTGCTCGACGGCCTTGTCCAGCGAGTCCACCACCGCGGCGGCGATGTCGTACGAGAGGTACTCGGTCTCCCAGTCCTCGGCCACGGCCTCCACGACCGTCGCCTTGGAGTCCTGGGCGTAGGCCAGCACCCGCTCGTCGGCGTGCACGGTGACGCCGGCCTCGGCGAGGGCGTCGAGGGCGCGCGGCAGGAACACGGGGGCGATGTCCTGGTGGACGAGGAGGGTCTCGGCGGCGTTGCAGACGCTGACCCGCTGGGCCTTGGAGTTGATCAGGATGTCGATGGCCATGTCGATGTCGGCGTGGGCGTCGACGTAGACGTGGCAGTTGCCGGTGCCGGTCTCGATGACGGGGACGGTGGACTCGCTCACCACGGTCTGGATCAGGGAGGCGCCGCCGCGTGGGATGAGGACGTCGACCAGGCCGCGGGCACGCATCAGCTCGCGGACGGACTCGCGGCTCTCGCCGGGCACCAGCTGGACGGCGTCGGCGGGCAGCCCGGCGCCGCCGACGGCGTCACGGATGACGCGGACGAGGGCGGTGTTGGACTCGTAGGCGGAGGCGGAGCCGCGCAGCAGGACGGCGTTGCCGGACTTCAGGCAGAGCGCGGCGGCGTCCACGGTGACGTTCGGACGGGCCTCGTAGATGATGCCGACGACGCCGAGCGGGACGCGGACCTGGCGCAGGTCGATGCCGTTGGGGAGGGTGGAGCCGCGGACGACCTCGCCGACCGGGTCGGGCAGCTTGGCCACGTCACGGACGTCGGAGGCGATGGCGCGGACCCGCTCGGGGGTGAGGGTGAGCCGGTCGACGATGGCCTCGCTGGTGCCGTGCTCCCGGGCCTTGGCGACGTCCTTGGCGTTGGCCTCGACGATCTCGCTGGTCCGGACCTCGAGGGCGTCGGCGATGGCGAGCAGCGCGTCGTCCTTCACGGCACGCGGGAGCGGCGCGAGGTCGGCGGCGGCGGCCTTGGCCCGGTAGGCGGCCTGGGTGACCGGGGACATCGAGTCGTACGGCGAGAGCGTGGTCATGAGGGAAGGGTAGTGCGCGGGACGGGCCGGTCACCGCTCATCCCAAACCCCGAGACAAGGCCTCAGGAGGGATCAAGGTGGCTCAAGGGGGATCAAAAGGGGTGGACTCCGACCGGTGTCGCGGGCGGCGGGCCGTAGCCCTCGGCGATGCGCTGGTGGTAGGTCTCGCGGTCGATGACCTCCAGGCCGACGATCTCCCACGGGGGAAGTCCGGCGGTCTGCCGGTGCTCGCCCCACAGGCGCAGGGCGACGGCGGCGGCGTCGTGCAGGTCGCGGGCCTCCTCCCAGTACCGGATCTCCGCGTGGTCGCTCGCGTAACGGCTGGTCAGCAGGAAGGGGTGGTCGTGGGCCAGCTGTTCCAGGGCCCGTCGCAGATCCGCGAGGGGGACGTCCGGCCCGGCGACGCTGAGGGTGACGTGCCAGAGCCGGGGCAGGTCCTTGGGCTCCTCGTAGGTGTCGCCGGCCGCGACGCTCGTCAGGGCACCGCGGGTGGCCACCCCAGCGCGCACTCGTCTCACGACGGCCTCCTTGACCCACCGCTCGGGAACGCCACTCGGACGTCTCTCTGAGACAAAGTTGAGCAGGACCTACGGCACCGCGGGGCGGTTTTACGGAACGTCCCCCACCGGGAGCCGTCGTTACGTCCTGTTTTACGTGTGCAGGAGCACCAGGTCGTCCCTGTGTACGACCTCGCGTTCGTACGCCGGGCCGAGTTCCCGGGCCAGTTCGCGGGTCGAACGTCCGATCAGCCGGGGAATCTCCTTGGCGTCGAAGCTGACGAGCCCACGGGCCACCGCGCGCCCCGTGGTGTCGCGCAGTTCGACGGGGTCGCCGGCGCTGAACTCGCCCTCCACGGCGGCGATTCCGGCGGGCAGCAGCGACGTGCGCCGCTTCACGACGGCGTCCACCGCACCGTCGTCCAGGACCAGCGCGCCCTGCGGGGTGGAGGCGTGCTGGAGCCACAGGAGCCGGTCGGCGGAGCGCTTGCCGGTGGGGTGGAAGTAGGTGCCGGTGTCGCCGCCGCCCAGGGCGTCCGCCGCGTGCACGGCGCTGGTGAGGACCACGGGGATGCCGGCGCCGGCGGCGATCCGGGCGGCCTCGACCTTGGTGACCATCCCTCCGGTGCCCACGCCGGCCTTGCCCGCGCTGCCGATCTCGACGCCCGCGAGGTCCTCCGGGCCCTTCACCTCCGCTATCCGCGAGGTGCCGGGCCTGCTGGGGTCGCCGTCGTAGACGCCGTCGATGTCGGAGAGGAGGACGAGCAGGTCGGCGTGGACGAGGTGGGCGACGAGGGCGGCCAGGCGGTCGTTGTCGCCGAAGCGGATCTCGTCGGTGGCGACCGTGTCGTTCTCGTTGACGATCGGGAAGGCACCCATCGCGAGGAGCTTGTCGAGGGTGCGGGAGGCGTTGCGGTGGTGGGCGCGCCGGCTCATGTCGTCGGAGGTGAGCAGGACTTGGCCCACGCGGACGCCGTAGCGGGCGAAGGAGGCGGTGTAGCGGGCGACGAGCAGACCCTGGCCGACGCTGGCGGCGGCCTGCTGCCGGGCGAGGTCCTTGGGGCGGCGCCGCAGACCGAGCGGGGCGAGGCCGGCGGCGATCGCCCCGGAGGAGACGAGGACGATCTCGCGCTCTCCCCCACTGCGGATCTTGGCGAGCACATCGACCAGCGCGTCGACGCGGTCGGCGTCCAGGCCGCCGGCGGCCGTGGTCAGCGACGAGGAGCCCACCTTGACGACGATCCTGCGGGCCTCGCACACGGCCTGCCTTGCCCTTGCCACCTTGTCCTCAGTTTTCTCGCGCGGTTTGGCTGCCTGTGCCGCAATCTACGCGAAGTGGATCGCCTCGCGCCCGTCGGTCCAGCGTCCGGACAGGCTCTGGGCAGCCGTTCACTCACGATGCGAGTACGGCAAAAAGGGTTGTACCGGTTTCGTATGGAAATTAAAGCTATCCCAACGGGCTGCGGAACCTGAACGACGGCAGAGGGCCGGCCCCGGGAGCGATCCCGGGGCCGGCCCGCGCATGCAGTGGGGTGTCAGCCCGCGTTCACACCGTCCTGGTCGTCCACGGACGCCATCCGCTGCCCCGGCACCCCGTTGCTCAGCTCGGCGGGGTCCGTGCCCCCGGCGCTCAGCCGGGACTGCTGGCCGACGTTGCGCGCCTCGGCCTTGAGGGCCAGGTCGGCCACCGCCATGTTGAACTGGACGATGGACTTCGGCTCGTCCGGGCCCAGCAGATAGCGCTTGAGCTCCTTGCGGGCGTCCATCAGCGGGTCGGCGGACGGGTCGCGCACGGCGTCCAGCAGGCCTCCCAGCTCGCCCGCGTCATTGGACAGGATCACCGCGGCGCGCACGGCCGTGTTCTGCCGCTTGAACTCCTCGTGACCGAGCTCGCCGGAGTCGGTGACCGCGTACGGCTTGCCGCTCGCGATGAAGTCGGAGACCACGGAGGAGATGTCCGAGACCATCGCGTCGGAGACGTTGAAGCAGTCGTACAGACGCGGCTCGGCGCCGGTGATGACGCGGTGCTCGTACGACGGGAAGGAGCGCCAGTAGGCGGCGTTCCACTCGGCGCGCAGCCGGGCGATCTCCTCATGCCGCGCCACGTCGACGACACCGTCGCGGGTGGCCTCGGCCTCGTCCCCCTTGTCGCCGCCCACGCCGGTCAGCTCGGCGAGCCGGGCCTCGATCCGCGCGAGCTCGGCCTTGGCCCGGGCCATCGCCTTGCCGTCGGTGCTGAAGCGGGAGTCGGCGGCCCGTTCGGCGGCGGCCTTCTCCACCAGGGCGGTGATCCGCCGGTGCGCGGCGCCGGCCTCCTTGCTGACCGTGCCGGTGAACGGGTGCGGCTTGTACAGGACGCGGACCGGCGGGTCGGCCGTGACCAGCTTCTTCACGATGGTCTCGCCGGCGAGCACGATCGAGGTGTTGCCCGGGTTGCCGTCCCAGCCCTCCCAGGTCGGCGCGTAGAGAACCGTCGGGCAGCGTCCGTCAGCGGCTCCGCCGCGGGGGCCGTCGGGCTCGCCCTGCCAGGTCTGGATGGGTGCGAGCTGCGGGCGGCCGACCTCCACGATGTCGTCGTCGCGGACGCCGACGTCGGCGATGGCGTAGCGGTCACGGCCGGCGCGGCCGGCGGTCCACACCTCGTCGTACACCTTGCTGTACGGGTTGACGCTGGCGAGCTTGTCGCTGTCACCGTGGCCGATGAAGACGTGCTTCATGGTGGGCACGCGCAGCATGTGGATGTTCTTGCCGACGTTCGCGGCGTACAGGGCCACGCGCACGGTCGACAGGTCCATGTTCATCAGGTGCACCCCTCCGGGCACGCAGATGACGGGGGCCGTGGTCGGCGCGAGGTTGTTCAGGATGGCGCGCTCGCGGAGGATGACCAGCGGCCGGGACTCCAGCTGCTCCATCGTCTCCAGCCACATGTTGACCTGGTACGCGGAGTCCTTGGAGCCGGAGAAGTACAGGACCGTCTCCGGCCTGTAGTCGGCCAGCCAGTCGTCGACGGCGGCGAGGACGACCTCGGCCTTCGGCGGGATCTTCCGGCCGCGCACGTAGGGCATCAGCACGAGCACGTACAGCACGCCGAGGGCGACGCTGAGGCCGATGCCGACGAAGCCCGGGGCGGCCGGGGAGTCCTGCCCGGCGGAGATCAGGATGCCGATCATCGCGAAGACGTCCAGGTGGAGCATCTTCTCCGCACTGCGGTGCAGCAGCCGGCGCGACGGAGCGTCCGGGATGCGGATGCGGGACTTCAGGTCGACGTTGCGGGTGGCGACCGGCATCCGGCGGCGGTTGCGGATGAGGGTGACCAGCGCGCCGTGCGGGGCCTGGAGGCCGTAGAACGCGATGAAGCAGGCGACGGCGCCGTAGAAGATCAGGTCGTCCGCGTGCGACAGGCGGGCCAGCAGCAGGATCAGCAGCAGCTGCCGGATCAGGAAGCGGATCGACAGACCCGCCCGGATCTTGCTGAGGCGGTTGATCAGATAGCTGCTCCTGCGGTGCAGATAGTGGTCCGCCAGGTACGTCACGGCGGCCAGGGCCGCGAAGGCGGGGACGCTCGGGACGAGCGCGGCCAGCATGAGCGCCGGGAAGCCCAGGATCATGAGGGCCGCCGCGGCCAGTTCGGCCGCGCTGCCCACCCGGGCTACGCGAATAGCGGTGGATATCACGGAGAAACCTGCTCTGGGAGGGTGAGTGCCGGTTCGCAGAAGTTGTGAGAGACGTAAGAGATGTACGGATTCAGGCCTCTGCTAACGCCCGGTGAATTGGCGGCAGCAGAGGCCTGAATTTCCTAAGAATCTATTGACGAATTATTACATGCCGTCCTGACGGTCCAGCACGGTGGCCAGCGCCTGTTCGAAGCCGGAGGCCTGGGCCGCGCCCGCCGTCGGGTCCTGCTGGCGGACGTCGATCACATGACCGGTCAGCTCGGACAGCAGCACGTCCAGGGAGGTACGGGCCACGGCCTCGGAGGAGAGCAGCGAGCCCGAGGGCTCCTGGCCGAAGGCCTTGGTGCGCATCGGGGTGGCGGTGCGCTCGGGGTTGATGCAGTTGACGCGGATGCCGTCGCCGGCCCACTCGTCGGACAGCGCCTGGGTGAGGTTCACCATGGCGGCCTTGGTGGAGGAGTAGAGGGAGTACTCGGCACGGCCGCGGGTGTAGCTGCTGGAGGTGTACAGCAGCAACTGGCCCCCCGTCTCGGCGAGGTACTTGTAGCTGGAACGGGCGATCTGCACCGGGGCCAGGTAGTTGACCTTCAGCGCCTCCTCGATGGTGGCGTTGTCGGTCTCGGCGAGCTTGCCGATGCGCAGCACACCCGCGGTGTTGACGACATGGTCGATCCGGCCGGTCTCCGCGTACGCCGTGGACAGCGCGTCGTCGACCTCCTCCGGGTTCTCCACGTGGGTGCCGGTGGTGGAGCGGCCGAGCGCGTAGACGTTCGCGCCGTAGGACTCGGCGAGTTCGGCGATGTCCTTGCCGATGCCGTAGGAGCCGCCGAAGACGACGAGCGTCCTGCCGGTGAGGAGTTCGCGGTAGGCGTCCTCGCCGACCTGCTCGGGCGCGGCGGTGGAGGCGAGCTGGAACAGCTTGTCGGCGATGAAGACGTCGACCGGCTGCGTCACCTTCATGTTGTACTCGTCACCCGCGACGACGTGGATCGGCACGTCCGGCAGGTACTTGAGCACGACGGAGCAGTCGTCCGTGGCCTGGAAGTTGGGGTCACCGGCGGCGACCTCGTAGGCGCGGCGGATCGTGGACAGCTTGAAGGCCTGCGGGGTCTGGCCGCGGCGAAGCCGGGAGCGGTCCGGGATCTCGGTGATGAACTCGCCGTCCTCGCCGTGCGTGCGCGTGACGATGATGGTGTCCGCGGACGGGATGGCTACGTCCACGGCCTGGTAACGCTCCAGCGCGGCCACGCAGTCGTCGATGACGCGCCGCGAGAGCAGGGGGCGTACGGCGTCGTGGAAGAGGACGTTGAGGTCCTCGCCCTCGGCCAGTCCCTCGCCCAGCGCGGAGATGGCGCGCTCGGTGGTCTCGTTCCGCGTCGAGCCGCCCTCGATGATCTTCTTCACCTTGGTGAACCCGGCCTTGGCGACGATCTTCTCGACGTCCGGGACGTAGCCCCGCGCCATCAGCACGATGACGTCGTCGATCGAGTCGGCCTTCTCGAAGGTGGTCAGGGTGTGCTCGATGACTGCCTTGCCGGCGATCTTCAGCAGCTGCTTGGGGATCGACAGACCCACCCGCTGACCGGTACCACCGGCCAGGATCACTGCGGTGGTACGGGGCTTGGCTATGTGCTGGGACACAGATGACCTACCTAGGGGCGACAGGGAACTGCGAAATGCTCCCACTTTAGGTAAGGGGAGTGCAAGGTGAGCGCCATCCCATGCATATCTGAGCGCAACCTGTCATTTACCTTGTACTCCTCGTGATTGAGGCCGGGGCCTCTCGAACACCCGTGAATTTGCTGTGAGTAAGTCCACAGGTTGGTCACAGGTTCACGCGGGCGCCCGAGCACCCGGACGAGTTCCTTCGACGACATCTGGTGCACGGTCCGGCGCAGGCCACTCCGGCCGCAGACCGCTCCGGCCGCCGCGGCGGGGCACGCGGTCAAATGACGCACGACGACGTCGCGGACAAGTCGGGAATACAGCTCGTCCGGCAGTTCATTGCCGCGGAATTCGACATCAAGATTCCGCAGCATTTCGGTCTCGGCGAGGGTAAGAGACCGGTTAGCTCCGCACGCCTCGTAGGGACGGTAAGAGCCTTACCCGAGGCGAGGCCGAAAGGAGCCTGGGACCGCGATGAATCCCCGGCTCGGCGGCTCACACGACCCGCACGCCGGGCTCGTCGGCCTCCACCCGCAGGCGGGTGAGCGTGCTCGCCGTGGCCTGCGGCTGCAGGACGGTGTCGACGACGCGGACCTGGACGTCGATGCCGTCGGGGCGGATGTCGAAGAGGTGGTAGCCGCGGTGGGCGTCGATCACCTTCCAGTGCGGGTTGTCCGCCATCAGCGGGTCCCACCGGGCGTGGAAGGCGGCCTGGTCCTGGTCGCCGTCGCTGGAGATGGAGGTGCCGACGAACTCGGCGCCGACGACCTCGGAGTCCGGGGCGGCGAAGTCCTCCGTGAGGTCGCTGATCATCGTCAGGTGCCGGTCGCCGCTGAGCACGACCGGGTTGCGGATGCCGGCGAACTCCTTCAGCAGGGCATCTCGCTCGGCCTGGTAGCCGTCCCAGGCGTCGTGGTACCAGAACGTGCCGTCGCCGGGCAGCAGATCGGTCCCGGCCATCATGATCTGCGAGGCGATCAGGTTCCAGCGGGCCGGGGAGTCGTGCAGCCCGTCCAGCAGCCACTGCTTCTGCCCGGCGCCCAGCACGGTCGTCGACGGCGACTCGGCTCCCTCCTGCGTGGTGGCCCGACGGGCGCGGAACCGCCGGGTGTCCAGGACGCTCAGCCGCGCCAGCCGGCCGAACTCCAGCCGGCGGTGCATCCGGATGTGCGGGCCCGTGGGGATGACGGAGGCACGCACCGGCATGTGCTCGTAGTACGCCTGGCAGGCCGCCGTCAGCCGGGCCGTGAACGCGTCGTGCGACCGCTCGTCCGGGTCCCGCGGGAGCTCACCGGCCCGGTCGCTGTCGACCTCGTGGTCGTCGAAGGTGACCACCCACGGGGCGTTCGCGTGCATCGCGGCGAGGCCGGGGTCGGTGCGGTACTGGGCGTACCGGTTGCGGTACTGCTCCAGGGTGTACGGCTCGTCGCCGCCCTCGTGCCGGCGTACGGCGGTCGCGGAGGGCCCGGACGCGTCGATGTAGTCGCCGACGAAGAGGACGAAGTCGGGGTCCTGGGCGAGCATGTCGGCGTACGGCGTGAAGTAGCCGTGCTGCCAGTTCTGGCAGGAGGCGAGGGCGACACGCAGCGCACCCCCGCTGCACTGCGGGTGGGGCGCGGTGCGGGTGCGGCCGGTGGGCGAGAGGCGGCCGCCGGCCCGGAAGCGGTACCAGTACGGGCGGTCCGGGCGCAGCCCGCGCACGTCCACGTGGACGCTGTGGCCGAGTTCGGGCCGGGCCTGGGCGGTGCCCCGGCGGACGGTCCGGTGGAACCGCTCGTCCTCGGCGAGTTCCCACTGCACGGGGACGGCCTCGTCCGGCATGCCACCGCCGTTCAGCGGGTCGGGCGCGAGCCTGGTCCACAGCACGATGCCGTCGGGCAGGGGGTCGCCGGAGGAGACACCGAGGGCGAACACCCCGTCGGGGAGCGGGGTTTCGGCGGCGCGGGCCGTGCTCGGCAGCCACAGCTGGGCGGACGCCGCGGCGCCGAGGACGGCTGCCCCGGCGGTCAGAAGGCGACGGCGGTCCGGCGGTGCTGCGGTCATGCCCTGACTCCCTTGCCACGGTGGCCTCTTCCGACATGGGGAACCTTTACGGCCGGGTGGTCGGCCCGCTGAACGGGTCCCGTCGCGGGTGTGGCAAGTGAGCACACAACAAGACGTCTCGTGGGTCGGTCACCGGCCGGAACAGGACCGGTTCAGAACCGGAAAAGTGGGGGGGGGGGGGGGGGCGCGGGGCCGCCCCCCCCCCCCCCGGGGGGGGCCCCCCCCCGCGGGGCGGGGGGGCGGGGGGGGGGCGGGGCCCCGGGGGGGGGGGGGGGCGGCGGCGGGG
>NZ_JBIATN010000009.1:244251-310058 GCF_042891825.1 Streptomyces sp. NPDC001852 | reverse complement strand
GCGAACATGTTCTTGCTCCGCTCGGCCTCCTTGCGCGACAGGTCGAACTCCGTCAGCGCCTGAACCGTCAGCGTCGTCAACGGCACCGGATGCAGATTGTACCCGTCCAGCGACCCGTCCTCCAGCGGGGAAGCGTCGTAACCGACCTTCTGCAGGGCCCGCCGGGTGAACTCGTCGGTGTCGACGATGATCTCCGCACCCCGCGGCAGATCGGCGATGTTCGCCCTCAACGCGGCCGGGTTCATCGCGACCAGCACGTTCGGCGCATCCCCCGGAGTGAGGATGTCGTGGTCGGCGAAGTGCAACTGGAACGAGGAGACACCGGGCAGGGTACCGGCGGGAGCACGGATCTCCGCGGGAAAGTTCGGCAGGGTCGAAAGGTCGTTGCCGAAGGACGCGGTCTCCGAAGTGAACCGGTCACCGGTGAGCTGCATACCGTCACCCGAGTCCCCCGCGAACCGGATGATCACCCGGTCCAGGCGCCGCACGTCCTTCGCGCCGCCCGGTTTGCGCTGCTCTCCGACGACGGCTCCGTCGGTCTGCTCCGCCTGGCTGCTGACCTGGCTGGTCACTGAACTGGACCTCCTTCGAGGCGGCTGTCCGGGGCGTGGTCGTCCCACGGACCATCCCAGGATCAACCCTACGTCGGTTAGGGTCGCCTTCCCGAGGCCATCCACAGATTGGACGACATCGAGTCGGCCTGTGGCGCTCTCGGGTCGGCAGGGCGCTGAGGTGTCAGGGTGGATCCTTTCCCGGTTCGTCCTCCGGTCCTCTGTCCGGGTACCCGACTTCCCACAGAAGCCGGATCCTCTGACGCACTGCTGACACAGTGTGTTTCGGTCAGGAGTTCAGATAGGTCAGCACGGCCAGAACACGCCGGTGGTCCCCGTCGCTCGGCGCCAGACCGAGCTTCAGGAAGATGTTGCTGACGTGCTTCTCCACGGCCCCGTCGCTGACGACCAGCTGCCGGGCGATCGCCGAGTTCGTGCGCCCCTCCGCCATCAGCCCCAGCACCTCGCGCTCCCGCGGGGTCAGCCCCGCCAGCACGTCCTGCTTGCGGCTGCGGCCGAGCAGCTGCGCGACCACCTCCGGGTCCAGCGCCGTACCGCCCTCGGCCACCCGCACCACCGCGTCCACGAACTCGCGCACCTCGGCGACCCGGTCCTTGAGCAGATAGCCCACCCCCCGGCTGGATCCGGCCAGCAACTCGGTCGCGTAGCGCTCCTCCACGTACTGCGAGAGCACCAGCACACCCAGCCGAGGATGGGCCTTCCGCAGCCGTACCGCCGCCCGGACGCCCTCGTCGGTGTGCGTCGGCGGCATCCGCACGTCCGCCACCACGACGTCCGGCAGCTCGCCCTGTGCGTCCAGGTCGGAGACGGTCTTCACCAGCGCCTCCGCGTCCCCGACGCCGGCCACGACATCGTGCCCGCGGTCGGTCAGCAGCCGGGTCAGGCCCTCCCTGAGCAGCACTGAGTCCTCGGCGATGACCACCCGCACCCTGTCCTCCACGATCTTCCGGCCCCCCAAGTCCCCTACAACAGGTCCCGTACGGAGGTCCAGCATTCCAGCATTCGGTACGCGCCGCTCGCCGCGTCGCCGCGAGTGCGTCGCCGGAGGAGGGCGGCTGGGCGTCAGGTCCGCCAGGGCAGCTCCGCGATCACCCGGGTGGGGCCGCCTGCCGGGGAGTCCACCACGAGGACCCCGTCCACCGCGTCCAGGCGGCCGGCGAGACCGGCCAGGCCCGAGCCGCGGGAGACGTCTGCGCCGCCGACGCCGTCGTCGATCACCTGCAGCATCAGCCGGTCCTCGGCCTGCCACACGTCCACCGACGCGGAGCGGGCCCGGCTGTGCTTGCTGATGTTCTGCAGCAGCTCGGAGACCGTGAAGTAGGCGATGCCCTCGATGGCCTGGGCCGGGCGGGCCGGCAGATCGACCTCCACCCGCACCGGCACCGTGCAGCGGGAGGCGACCGAGGACAGGGCCGCGTCCAGGCCCCGGTCGGTCAGCACGGCCGGATGGATGCCGCGGGCGAGGTCGCGCAGCTCCTGCAGTGCCGTCTTCACCTCGCCGTGCGCCTCGTCCACCATCCGCGCCGCCGCCTGCGGGTCCTCCCGGAGCTTCTCCTTGGCCAGCCCCAGGTCCATGGCCAGGTTGACCAGCCGCGCCTGGGCGCCGTCGTGCAGGTCCCGCTCGATGCGCCGCAGATCGGCGGCGGCCGTGTCGACCACCACCCCGCGGTCCGACTCAAGCTCCACCACCCGCGCCGACAGCGGCGACGGCCCCAGCAGGCCCCGCACCAGCAGCCCGTCCACCGTCGTCAGGGCCCGTACGATCCACGGCGTGGCCAGCGTGAACAGCAGGCCCACCAGCGCGGTCACGGTGATCTCGAAGGGGTTGTCGAGATAGACGCTGTGGTGCTCGTCGCCGTACAGCTGAAGACCGCCCTGGCCGCCGTACACCGGGAAGACCCAGAACCACAGCGGGTAGGTCAGCAGCATCCAGCCGAGCGGCCACAGGGTCACCGCGACCGTGAACGAGAACACGGCCCACGGGAACTGCACCAGTGCGTACAGCAGGTTCCGCCAGGAGGTGCCGCTCTTCAGCACCGCGCCCATCCAGGCCGGCGCGCCCGGCTTGCGCATCCGCAGCGGTTCCGGCTCGGCCACCTCCAGCCGCAGCAGCCCGCGCGCCCGCGCCCGTTCCAGCGCACCGAAGCCGCGGCAGCCGGCGAGCGCCGCCGCGAGCACCGGGACGCCGAGGAAGGTCACCAGCAGGCCCGCGCCGAGCGATGCCATGGTCACCGTCCAGGTGAACAGCACGATCGAGATCGGCAGGCTCAGCAGGACATAACCGAACTCGCGCCAGCTGCGCGCCTCGAACGGCGCCCGCAGCGCGGCGGGCAGCCGATGGCCGGGCCCGGCGGGCCGTCCGTCCTCCCGCCCGTACCCGTACCCGTCTCCGTACTCCGTGGCCATCGATGTCGTCCCGTTCTCCTCGTCCGAGCGGCGGTTCAGCCGTGTTTCCAGGGTCGTGTGCGGGGGGTCCCGGGGCCATGGAGTCCGTCGGCATCTTGGTCCGGGGGTTTTCCCCACCCCTGCCTCCGGCGGTTCGGCCGTTCGCTTCGCTGGTGGTGGTGGCTTCTTGGTGCGGTTGGTTTCGGTGCCTTGCGCGCGATCGCCGTGGGGGTTCCGCCGTGGGGCGACTGCGGGCTCGTTGTGGCTGGTCGCGCCCACGCAGCGGAGCTGCATGTCGAACACAGCCCCGCGCCCCTGAGGAGTTGCAGCCGACGCACGCGTAAATGAAGCCGTCGGCTACTCCGTGCGGTCACGCCACGGCAGCTCCGCCGTGACCACCGTCGGGCCGCCGGGCGGTGAGTCCAGGACGAACAGGCCGTCCACCGCGCCCAACCGGTCCGCGAGGCCGCGCATGCCGGTGCCGCCCTCGAGGCGGGCGCCGCCCCGGCCGTCGTCCCGGACCTGGATGAGCAGCCGGTCCTCGGTGCGCCACACGTCCACCGACGCGGAGCGGGCCCGGCTGTGCTTGCTGATGTTCTGCAGCAGCTCGGAGACCGTGAAGTAGGCGATGCCCTCGATGGCCGGGGCCGGGCGGTCCGGAAGGTCCACGGTGACCTTCACCGGCACGGTGCAGCGGGTGGCGACCGAGGACAGGGCCGCGTCCAGGCCCCGGTCGGTCAGTACGGCCGGGTGGATGCCGCGGGCGAGGTCGCGCAGCTCCTGCAGGGCCAGCTTCACCTCGCCGTGCGCCTCCTCCACCATCGCCGCCGCCGAGTCGGGGTCCTCCAGCAGCTTCTCCTTGGCCAGACCGAGTCCCATGGCCAGGTTGACCAGCCGCGCCTGGGCGCCGTCGTGCAGGTCCCGCTCGATGCGCCGCAGATCGGCGGCGGCCGTGTCGACCACCACCCCGCGATCCGACTCCAGCTCGGCGATCCGGCGCTCCAGCTCGTCCGACGGCGACAGCAGCCCGCGCACCATGAACCGGTCCACGTTCGCCAGACCCCGCGCCAGATACGGCAGCACCGGCCACAGCACGAACAGCGAGGTCAGCACGGCGCAGAAGGTGAGGACGCCCCAGGGCAGCCGGATGAGGTCGTACAGCAGCGTCCGCCAGCCCACCGGGTCCTTCAACGCCATCCACACCCGCTGCGCCGGCCCGCCGCTCCTCGCGAGCGGCAGCGGCGTCGGCTCCTCCACCCGCACCCCGAGCAGCCACCGCGCGCGGGCCCGCTCCAGCTTCCCCAGCTGCCGGGAGCCCAGCAGACCGAGCGCCAGCAGCGGCAGGCCGACGACGGTGACCGTCAGGGCTCCGCCGACGGCCAGCGCGGTGATCGCGTAGACGAAGCCGAACACCGTCACCGGCAGGTTCAGCAGGAGATACAGGATCTCCTTCCACGTGGGCGCGTCGTACGCCGGCCGTATCGGCGGCAGCGGGTCGGGGCCGTCGGCCCGGCCGGCGGCGGGGCTGGTAGCGGTCATACCGGCCAGCCTGCCGTGCGCGACGCCCTCCGCGCCATGCGGTACGCCGCCCTCCGCCGACGGGGGAAAACCCCACCCCGCACACGTCGCCCTTGCCCGTCACCTGTCTCACGGCGTGACTGGCTGCTTACCAGCTCTTTATCAGGGCCTAGACTCCCGTGCGTACAGATCGTCGAATGATGTCAGGGAGCGAGGTCGGACGGTGCGGGAGACGTTGGGGGACTCGACGGTCGCCGCGGCGCACGTCATCGCGGCGGGCTACTTCCGGTCCTACTCGGTGGTGGGCCTGCTCGCCCTCGTCGGCGTGCTGTTCGTCGCGGTCGCGTTCGGCGCGGGCCGGCTGCTGCGCCCGGTCGTGCCGACCCCCGAGAAACTTCTGACCTACGAGTGCGGCGTCGACCCCGTCGGCGAGGGCTGGGCCCACACCCAGGTCCGCTACTACGTCTACGCCTTCCTGTACGTGATCTTCGCGATCGACTCGATCTTCCTCTTCCCCTGGGCGACGGTCTTCGCCGCCCCCGGCTACGGCGCGACGACGCTCGTGGAGATGTTCGTCTTCCTCGGCTTCCTCGCCGTGGGCCTGCTGTACGCATACAAGAAGGGCGTCCTGGCATGGACGTGAACCCGGAGACCGTGTACCTGCCGGAGCCCAAGCGGCTCGGCGCCCTGGCCCGCCTGGCCCCCGAGCCGATGAAGGTGGTCCTGAACTGGGGTCGCCGCTACTCGCTCTGGGTCTTCAACTTCGGCCTCGCCTGCTGCGCGATCGAGTTCATCGCCGCGTCGATGGCCCGCCACGACTTCATCCGCCTCGGGGTGATCCCGTTCGCCCCCGGGCCCCGCCAGGCCGACCTGATGGTGGTGTCGGGCACGGTCACGGACAAGATGGCCCCGGCTGTGAAGCGCCTGTACGAGCAGATGCCCGAGCCGAAGTACGTCATCTCCTTCGGCGCCTGCTCCAACTGCGGCGGCCCCTACTGGGACTCCTACTCCGTCACCAAGGGCGTCGACCAGATCATCCCCGTGGACGTGTACGTCCCCGGCTGCCCGCCGCGCCCCGAGGCGCTGCTCCAGGGCATCCTCAAGCTCCAGGAGAAGATCGCCCGGGAGTCGCTGGGGGAGCGGTACGGCGCCGGTTCCGCCCGGCCGTCGGCGGCCGCCCTGACCAGCGACCTGGTGAGGCCGCCTGCCCCCGCCGGTGAGGGGGACGCCCGATGAGCACCGTCGGCTGGCTGCCCGCCCCGGTCGAGGACCTCTTCGGTACGGACGCCACGGCCGAGGAGTCCTACGACCTCCTGACCGTGGACGTACCCCCGTCCTCCTGGCTCACCGCCCTGGAGACGGCCCGTTCGACCCTGGGCTGCACCTACTTCGACTGGCTGAGCGCGGTCGACGAACCGGGCACGGGTTTCCGCGTGTCCGCCCACGTCGTCGCCCTGGGCCCGGTCCGCCGCCTCCTCGTCCGAACGACCGTCCCGCACGAGGCACCGGCGCTGCCCTCCGCCGTCGGCGTCTACGCGGGCGCCGCCTGGCACGAACGCGAGACCCACGAGATGTTCGGCGTGGTGTTCGAGGGACACCCTGGCCTGGAGCACCTGCTCCTCCCGGAGACCTTCGAGGGGCATCCCCTGCGCAAGGACTTCGTCCTCGCCGCGCGCGTCGCCAAGGCGTGGCCCGGCGCCAAGGAGCCCGGCGAATCCGAGCACGGCGGCCCGAAGCGCCGCCAGATGCTCCCTCCGGGCGTGCCGGACCCCAACGAGTGGGGCCCCCTGAAGGGCCAGCTGCCCCCTGCCCCGGCCCGTCCGGCACGCGGCGCGGGCCGCGCGGCGGGCGAGCGTCCGGCAGCCCGTACGGGTGCGGCCGGGGACCGCCCGGTACGGCGAACCCGCACGGCGGCGGAGGGCTCGGCGAGCCAGACCGACGAGACCGCTGCCACTGCCGGGGGAGCCGGGGCTGCCGGTCCTGCTGAAGGCGCCGGGGCTGTGGGTGCTGCGGGTGCCCGGCCGCGGCGGATGCGGAGTGCGAGCGAGGGCTCGGTGAGCCAGACGCCGGTGCCTCGGGAGGCGGCCGAGCTGAAGCAGACCGCTGCCGAGGGTGACGCTGCCCGTGCCGCGGCGGTGGAAGGTCCGGCCGCCGAGGCCTCCGTGGCCCATGAGCCCGGCCCCGCCCCGGCCCGTCCGCGCCGCGCCCGCAGCGCCTCGGAGGGCTCGGCCACACAGCGGGCCGAGACTCCGGAACAGACGGCGCCTGCTGCTGGCGAGCCGACGGCACCGGCTACGGGTGAGGGGGCCGCACCTGCTCCCCGTGAGTCGGCGGCGCCGGACAGCGCGGCGCACCCCACCCGCCGGAGCACGGCC
This sequence comes from Streptomyces sp. NPDC001852, assembly GCF_042891825.1. Classification (NCBI taxonomy): domain Bacteria; kingdom Bacillati; phylum Actinomycetota; class Actinomycetes; order Kitasatosporales; family Streptomycetaceae; genus Streptomyces; species Streptomyces sp. NPDC001852. The sequence continues at coordinate 303,208 of NZ_JBIATN010000009.1, read as the reverse complement.
CCACGCAGCTCGGACGCCCCGTGGCACCACGCCCGCCCGGCCTTCGAGGAGCCCGAACAGGCCCCGCCGACGCCCGAACAGGGCCCGACGGCACCCGAACCGGCGCCGGAGGAACCGGAGCGGACCCACGCCGAACCCGGACAGGCCGAGCAGCAACCCGAACCGCCCGCTGCCGCCGGTGACGACCTCACCACCGGCGATGAGCCCGGCACTCCCGACGAGCCCGGTCAGAACCCCGAACCCGACTCCGGGGCCAACCCCGAACCCACCGACGACAACCCCGCAGGAGGCCCGCAGTGAACGGCGTGTGGGACGTCGCCCTGCGACTCGGCGTCGTGTTCGTCGTCTTCCTCACCTTCCCGCTCATCGTCGGCCAGACCGAGCACAAGGTGATGGCACACATGCAGGGCCGCCTCGGCCCGATGTACGCCGGAGGCTTCCACGGCTGGGCCCAGCTCATCGCGGACGGCGTGAAGTTCGCGCAGAAGGAGGACGTGGTCCCGGCCGGCGCCGACCGCCGCGTCTTCCAGCTCGCCCCGGCCGTGGCGCTGCTGCCGTACCTCCTCGTGCTGCTCGCCATCCCGATCGGCCCGAGCAAGGGGGCCGTCGGCCAGGTCGTCGACGCGGGTGTGTTCTTCGTGCTCGCGGTCATGGGCGTCGGCGTGCTCGGCTCGCTCATGGCCGGCTGGGCGAGCGCGAACAAGTTCTCCCTGCTCGGCGGCCTGCGCACGGCCGCCCAGCTGCTCGCCTACGAACTGCCGATGCTGCTCGCCGCCGCCTCGGTCTCCATGGCGGCGGGCACGGTCTCCCTGCCCGGCATCCTGCACGCCTTCCACTGGTGGTGGGTGCCCTGGCAGATCACCGGCGCGGTCGTCTTCTTCGTCGCCGGGCTCGCCGAGCTGCAGCGCCCGCCGTTCGACATGCCCGTCGCCGACTCGGAGATCATCTTCGGCGCCTACACCGAGTACACCGGACTGCGGTTCGCCCTCTTCCTCCTCGCCGAGTACGCCGGGATCGTCGTCCTGTGCGGCCTGACCACCGTCCTCTTCCTGGGCGGATGGCACGGTCCCTGGGGCCATGACGGCCTGGGCTGGCTGTGGACCCTGCTGAAGACCGCGATCCTCGCCTTCCTCGTCATCTGGCTCCGCGTCACCTACCCGCGGCTGCGCGAGGACCAGCTCCAGAAGCTGTCCTGGACCCTCCTCGTGCCCCTTTCCCTCGCCCAGATCGCCCTCACCGGCATCGTCAAGGTGGTGATCAGCTAACCATGGCCCCCATTCCTGGCAGTGGCCTCGCCAAGGGCCTTGCCGTCACCCTCCGCACGATGACGAGGAAGCACGTCACCGAGCAGTACCCCGACGCCCAGCCCGAACTGCCGCCCCGCACCCGCGGCGTGATCGGCCTGTTCGAGGAGAACTGCACGGTCTGCATGCTCTGCGCCCGCGAGTGCCCGGACTGGTGCATCTACATCGACTCCCACAAGGAGACGGTCCCGCCGGCCGCCCCCGGCGGCCGCGAGCGCAGCCGCAACGTCCTCGACCGGTTCGCCATCGACTTCTCCCTGTGCATGTACTGCGGTATCTGCATCGAGGTGTGTCCTTTCGACGCGCTGTTCTGGTCCCCGGAGTTCGAGTACGCCGAGACCGACATCCGCGACCTCACCCATGAACGGGACAAGCTCCGCGAGTGGATGTGGACCGTCCCGGCCCCGCCGGCCCTGGACCCCGCCGCCGAGGAGCCCAAGGAGATCGCCGCCGCCCGCAAGACCGCCGAGAAGCTGGCGGCCGCGCAGGCCGAACCGGGGGAGGGCGCGTCGTGACCCTCGCCTCGACCCTGAGCCCGGCCGCGGCTCACTCCGCCGTGCCCCTTGCCGCCGCCGCGCACGGCTTCCTGTCCCCGACCGGCGTCGAGATCGCCTTCCTCCTGGTCGGCCTGGTCACCTTCGGCGCAGCGCTGGCCACCGTCACCACCCGGCAGCTGGTGCACGCCGCCCTGTGGCTGGTGGTCGCGCTCGGCGGTCTCGCCGTGGAGTACCTGCTGCTCACGGCCGAGTTCATCGCCTGGGTACAGGTCCTGATCTACGTCGGTTCCGTCGTCGTCCTCCTCCTGTTCGGGCTGATGCTCACCAAGGCCCCCATCGGCCGCTCACCGGACGCCGACTCCGGTAACCGCTGGGCCGCCCTGACCGTCGCGGGCGCCGCCGCCGTCGCCCTGGTCTGGGTGGTCGTCGACGCCTTCCGCACCACCTGGATCGACCTGAGCGGGCCGGCCGCCGGCTCCACCCGGGTCACCGGCGAGAGCCTGTTCCGGAACTGGGTGCTGCCCTTCGAGGCCCTGTCCGTGCTGCTCCTCGCGGCCCTGGTCGGCGCGATCGTCCTGTCCCGCAGGGCGAAGGCGGACGCGAACGCCACACCCCCGGCCGTCGTGACCGCCGGCGAGAAGGAAGGCGCCCGCTGATGCACCTCGCCTACCCGGCCGTACTCTCCGCCCTCCTGTTCTGCACCGGCCTGTACGGCGTCCTCGCCCGCCGCAACGCGATCCTGGTCCTGATGTCGGTCGAGCTGATGCTCAACGCCGTCAACCTCAACCTCGTCGCCTTCGACGTCTGGCTCAGCCGGGCCGCGAAGGAGACCCTGCACTCCGGCCAGGCGCTGACCCTGTTCACCATCACCATCGCCGCCGCCGAGATCGGCATCGGCCTGGCGATCGTGCTCGCCGTCTACCGCAACCGCGGCACCTCCGACATCGACAAGCTCCGCGACACCGCCGAGGGCCCCGGCACCGAGGGACCGGACTCCTCCGCGGCCGAGAAGGCTGAGGCCACCGCGTGACCACGACCACCCTCGCCGTCCTCGTCCCCCTTCTGCCGTTCCTCGGCGCCGCGGCCGGGCTGCTGCTCGGCCGCACCGCGCCCGGGTTCGTCCGCCCGCTCGCGGTGCTGCCGCCGCTGGCCTCGCTCGTCCTGGCCGCACTCGTCGCCGCACGCCAGGGCGGTGGCCAGGCCATCACCGCCCACACCGGACTGACGCCTACCGGCTCGGTCCCGATCGAGCTGGCCCTGGACGTCGACGGCTTCGCCGCACTCGTCGCGATCCTGGTCGCGTTCGTCGCCGCCTGCGTGCAGATCTACTCGACCGGCTATCTGCGCGACGACCCGCGCTACCCCTCCTACGCCGCCCTCGTCTCCCTGTTCACCTCCGCGATGCTCCTGGTCGTCTACTCCGGCGACCTGATCGTGCTGCTGGTCGGCTGGGAAGTCATGGGCATCTGCTCCTACTTCCTGGTCGGCCACTACTGGGAGACCCCCGAGGCCCGTGCCGCCTCCCTGAAGGCCTTCCTCGTCACCAAGCTCGGCGACGTGCCGTTCCTCATCGGCCTGTTCGCGCTCGCCACCGACGCAGGCTCGTTCCGGATCACGCGTGTCCTCGGCGCCGTCGCGAGCGGCAACCTGCACCACCCGACCGTCGTTGCCCTGCTGCTCCTCGCGGGCGTCGCGGGCAAGTCGGCGCAGTTCCCGCTGCACACCTGGCTCCCGGACGCGATGGCCGGCCCCACGCCCGTCTCGGCGCTGATCCACGCCGCGACGATGGTCGCCGCCGGTGTCTACTTCATCGCCCGTCTCCTCCCGGTGTTCGAGGCGTCCCGGGCCGCGATGGTCGTCCTCGCCGTCATGGCCGCCGTCACGATGGTGGGCTCCGGCCTCGCCGCGCTCGCCCAGGACGACATCAAGCGCGTCCTCGCCTACTCGACCATCGGCCAGCTCGGCTACATGACCGGCGCCCTCGCCGTCGGCGACCGCGGTGCCGCCGTCTTCCACCTCCTGTCCCACGGCGCCTTCAAGGCGCTGCTGTTCCTCGCGGCCGGCGTGATCATCCACGCCGCCGGCACCAACTCACTGGCCGCCATGTCCCGCATGCGCGGCCTGCGCGACCGCGTCCCGGACGCGTTCTGGACGATGACCGTGGCGCTCCTCGCGCTCGCCGCGATCCCGCCGTTCAGCGGCTTCTTCTCCAAGGAGTCCGTCCTCGGCGCCGCCGAGCACGTGGTCGACGGCCACCCGGACCACGCCCCCTGCGCCGCCGGCTGGATCGTCCTCGTCGCCGGGCTGGTCACCGCCCTCCTCACCGCCGCCTACGCGACCCGGCTGTGGCTGCTGGCCTTTTGCGGCCGGGGCGCCGAGGCCCCCGACCACGGCCGTCAGCCCCTGACGATGACCGTGGTGCTGTGGGTGCTCGCCGTGCCGTCGCTCGCCTTCGGCGGGCTCGCCTACCGGGCGCTGCCCGGCTGGTTCGACGGCCGCGACCTGACCCCGACCCTGCTCACCTCCATCCTCGGCACGGGCCTCGCCCTGGTCGGCGGGCTGCTCACCTACGGCGCCTGGCAGCGCACCACCGCACTCGCCGCCCGGGTCCCGCTCGGCGCGGTCGCCGCCCATCCGGGGGAGGACGCCGGGCTGGTCGAGGCCGAGGCCATCGCCACCCACGAGCCGGCCTACGGCGACATCGCCTACGCGCCCGACCCGGCGGACCCGGCGCGGCTGCTACTCGGCCCGCTGCGCCGCCACGCGGCCGCCGGCTTCCACCTGGACGCCGTGTACGCGGCGCTGTTCGTCCGCCCGGTCCAGGCCGGAGCGAGTCTCGTCCGGTTCCTCGACCGCGAGGTCGTCGACACCTACGTGCAGGGCGCGGCCGCCCTGCCCCGGCTGCTCGGGGCCGCCGTACGGCGGGCGCAGACCGGCAATGTGCAGACCTATGTGAGCGCGCTGCTCGCCGGCACCGTCGTCCTGGCGGTCGCCGTCGTCCTCGTCGCCACGGGAGCGTGAGCAGGCGTGATCGATATCAACGAGTCCGTGATGCAGTTCCTTCTGGCATTCGTGGTCGTCGGCCCGCTCCTCGGCGCCGTCGCCGCCCTCCTCCCGGCCCCGCCCGGACTGAAGGGGAAGTCGCCCGGGCAGGCCGTGCTGCGGCACGGTGTGACCGTGACCGGCGCGATCCTCATCGCCGCGATCGTCCTCGCGCTCGGCTTCGACCACGACCATCCGTCGAAGATGCAGGCCACGACGGACATCAGCTGGATCCCCGCGCTGGACGTGCGGATCCACCTCGGCATCGACGGCATCTCCCTCCCCCTCGTCGTCCTGACCGCGCTGCTGACCTTCCTCTGCGCGCTGTACTCCTACTTCAAGCCGCCCGCGGGCGGCTCCCCGAAGGCGTTCGTCGCACTGCTGCTCCTGCTCGAGTCCGGCACCCTCGCGACCTTCGCCGTCCTCGACCTGCTGCTGTTCTTCCTCGCGTTCGAGATGGTGCTCATCCCGATGTACTTCCTCATCGCCCGCTGGGGCGGCGAGGGCCGGACCCGGTCCGCGTGGAAGTTCATCCTGTTCACGCTGCTCGGCTCCGTCGTCATGCTGCTCGGCCTGCTCCTGATCGGGATCAAGGCGGGCACGTTCGACATGGTGGCACTCGCCACTGACAACGGCCGGTCGCTGACCGCGTCCGTGCAGGTCATCGCCGTTCTGGCGATCGGGATCGGGCTCGCGGTGAAGTCGCCGATGTGGCCGCTGCACAGCTGGCTGCCCGACGCCCACACCGCCGCTCCGACCGTCGGCTCGGTCCTGCTGGCCGGCGTCCTGCTGAAGATGGGTACGTACGGGTTCGTCCGGATCCTGCTGCCGGTCGCACCGCACGGCTTCCACACCTTCGCGCCGTACCTCGCCGCGTTCGCCGTGGTCGGGATCATCTACGGATCCCTGGCCTGCCTGGCCCTCGCCAAGCGCGGCGCCAAGGGCGACCTCAAGCGGCTGATCGCCTACTCCTCCGTCGGCCACATGGGCTTCGTCCTGCTGGGCATCGCCACCATGACGCCGACCGGCGTCAACGGCGCCCTGTTCGCCAACATCGCCCACGGCCTCATCACCGGCCTGCTCTTCTTCCTGGTCGGCGCGCTGAAGGACCGCACGGGCACGACCGACCTCGACACCCTCGCCGAGGAGACCGGCCTCGCCCTGTACGGCAAGGCGCCGCGGCTCGGCGGCCTGCTCGCGTTCGGCGCGGTCGCCTCCCTCGGCCTGCCCGGGCTCGCCGGGTTCTGGGGCGAGATGCTGGCGCTGTTCGGCGCGTTCGAGCCCGCCGCCGGCCTCAGCCGGCCGGCCTTCCTCACCTTCATGGCGATCGGCGCGTTCGGCACCCTGCTGACCGCCGCGTACATGCTGATCGTGGTCCGCCGCGTCTGCATGGGCGCCGCGCCGCAGGAGGCCCCGAAGCTCGCCGACGTCCACGGCTACGAGTTCGCCGCGTGGACCCCGCTCGTCGCCCTCACCGTCGTCGCCGGACTGTGGCCGAGGGCGCTGCTCGGCCTGACCGACCCGGCCGTGCACCAGCTCCTCGCAGGAGGCACCCGATGAGCGCCCAGCCCCTCGCCGAGTCGCTGGTCCAGTCCGTCGACTGGCTCGCCGTCGCCCCGCCGACCATCGCCGCCGCGGTCGGACTCGCCGTCCTGGTCGCCGACCTGTTCCTGCCCGAGGCCCGCAAGGCCGTCCTCGGCTGGGTCTCGGTCGCCGGACTGGCCGTGGCCGGGCTGATGCTCCTGCCGCTGCTGGGCGGCGACCGCAGCACGTTCTGCGTGAACGGCGGTGGTACGCGCGCGTGCAGCTACACCGCCGACCACTTCGCACTCGTCATCCAGTTCCTGGTCCTCGGCGGCGCGCTCCTCGCGGCCCTGCTGTCCGTCACGAACCTCAAGGACGACCAGCGGCGTGTCCCGTCCGGCGAGTTCTGGTTCCTGCTGCTGTCCTCCGCGGCCGGTGCCGCCCTGCTGCCCGCCTCCCGCGACCTGGCCACCCTGATCGTCGCCCTGGAGGTCGCCTCCCTGCCCGCCTTCGCCCTTGTCGGTATCCGGCACGGCGACGAGCGGTCCTCCGAGGCCGCCCTGAAGTTCTTCCTGTCCTCGGTGACGGCCACCGCGGTCAGCCTGATGGGCATCAGTTTCGTCTACGCCTCCACCGGCACCCTCTACCTCACCCAGGTCGCCCAGCGCCTGCCCCACGTCGGCGGACAGTTGCACACGCTCGCCCAGGCGGGTGTCGTCCTCACCCTGATCGGCTTCGCCTTCAAGACGGCCGCCGTCCCCTTCCACTTCTGGGTGCCCGACACCTACGTCGGCGCGCCGCTGCCCGTCGCCGCCTACCTGTCGGTCGTCGGCAAGGCGGTCGGCTTCTCCGGCCTGATCCTCGTCACCGTCGTCGCGTTCCCGTCGTACGCCGGCGTCTGGGGCCCTGCGCTCGCCGTGCTGGCCGCCCTCACCATGACCGTCGGCAATGTCGGCGCCCTGCGCCAGCAGGCCACGCGCGCGTACAGCGCCGTACGACTGCTCGCCTGGTCCTCCGTCGGCCAGGCCGGCTACCTGCTGGTGCCGATCGCCGCAGCCGGCTACGCAAAGGACGCCCAGAAGGCGATCGGTTCGACGGTCGCGTACGCGCTGATGTACGCCGCCGTGAACCTCGGCGCGTTCGCGGTGGCCGCCCTGGTGGGCCGTAGCCGGGCCCTGAACCGGATCTCCGACTACCGCGGCCTGTACGCCGCCAACCCGCTCACCGCGCTCCTCCTGGCCTTCTTCCTGCTCTGCCTGGCCGGGCTGCCGCCGGGCGTGATCGGGCTGTTCGCCAAGGTCACCGTGTTCTCGGCGGCCGTGGACGCGGGCCTCGGCTGGCTCGCCGTCGTCATGGCCGTCAACGTGGTGATCGCCCTGTTCTACTACCTGCAGTGGACGGCACTGCTGTTCCGCGCCCCCGAGGGCGAATCCGCGCGGCACCATGTCCCGGCCCCCCTCACGGCAGCCCTCGCCCTCACCGGCGTACTCGGCGTCGCCCTGTCCGGAGCACCCCAGCTGGTCCTCCGCTTCGCGGCCACCGGACTGTTCTGAGACCCGGCCACACGCGCGTGAGGCACCCGCGGCCTCCACGCGCGCGTGGCCGAACGCGCCTGACCCACCCAGCCCTGAGCACCCCACTCACCCGGCCGTACGCACCCCGTCACCCGTACGGCCCGACGGGCACCCGCACCCACCAGGGAACTCCCAGCCGCCGCCTGGCGTTGTCACAGGCGGGAGGGTCCACTGGACCAAAGTGTTCCCCAGCTGCACGACTTGGAGGGCGCACGGTGCACCGCCGGCACAACGGGCTCAGGACCGCAGTACTCCTCGGGGGGCTGTCCGCACTCATCATCGTCATCGGCAGCTTCTTCGGCCGCACCGGCCTGGTCGTCGCGGTCCTGGTGGCCCTCGGCACGAACGCGTACGCGTACTGGAACAGCGACAAGCTGGCACTCCGCGCGATGCGCGCCCGCCCGGTCAGCGAGTTCGAGGCCCCGGCGCTGTACCGCATGGTCCGCGAGCTGTCCACGCAGGCCCGCCAGCCCATGCCCCGCCTGTACATCTCGCCCACGGAGGCCCCCAACGCCTTCGCCACGGGCCGCAACCCGCGCAACGCGGCCGTGTGCTGCACCGAGGGCATCCTGCGCCTGCTGGACGAGCGCGAGCTGCGCGGCGTCATCGGCCATGAGCTCAGTCACGTCTACAACCGGGACATCCTCATCTCCTCGGTGGCCGGCGCCCTCGCGTCGGTGATCATGTTCCTGGTGAACTTCGCCTGGCTGATCCCGGTCGGCCGCTCGGACGACGACGACGGCCCAGGCCTGCTCGGCATGCTCCTGATCATGATCCTGGGCCCGCTCGCCGCGAGCCTCATCCAGCTGGCCATCAGCCGCTCCCGGGAGTACGAGGCGGACGCCTCCGGAGCCCAGCTCACCGGCGACCCGCTGGCCCTCGCCAGTGCCCTGCGCAAGCTGGAGATCGGCACCCAGCAGCTCCCGCTGCCCCCCGAGCCCCGGCTCGAGACCGCGAGCCACATGATGATCGCGAACCCGTTCCGCGCGGGCCAGGGGCTGACCAGGATGTTCTCCACGCACCCGCCGATGGCGGAGCGCATCGTCCGGCTGGAGCAGATGGCAGGCCGCAACCGGTGAGGCCCCGCCGTCCCGGCAAGGACCGGCACGGCCAGAAGGTGATGGATCACGAACGACCGTGAGCCCGACACAGCACGCACCCCGTCGCGCAAGCCGAGGTCGAAGTCGTGGAGCTGGAGCGCGTGCCCGACACGGGCAGTGTCATGGCCGGCTACCAAGTCATATTGGACCCCGCGGGCAATCTGCTCGGGTACGAGCGCGTACACCGCTACACCCGCGCGCAGGTCGACAGAGAGGGCCGCGGTTAGGGCTGCCTTGGGACCACAGGACACCCCCTGAGCCCTTCCCCTTCGTTTGAAGGGAAAGAGATCGTGACTGTTCTGCCGCAGGGCGGCGGTGCCGTCGCCGGGCCGGCCGGAGGTTCTGGAAACCTGTACGACCGGATGGCCGAACTGTGCGACCGCCACGGCCTCACCCCGGCCGACCTCAACATCGACCTCGGGCCGCTGGGGACACTGCTGCCGCCCTGACCAGCGGTTGGCGCAGCGGCGTCAGCGCCCGGCGAACCCCTGGTCCGACGGAACCACCTCACGCCCGAGCGGCATCAGCGAGATCGGGATGAGCTTCAGGTTCGCCCAGCCGAAGGGGATCCCGATGATCGACAGGAACAGGGGGATGCTCGTGATCAGGTGGCCCAGGGCCAGCCACCATCCCGCGAAGATCACCCAGATCACGTTGCCGATGAAGGACCCCGCCCCCGCGTCCGGCCGTTCCACGGTCGTCCGGCCGAACGGCCACAGGACGAAACCGGCGATGCGCAGCGACGCGATGCCGAACGGGATGGTGACGATCAGGACGAAACAGATCAGGGCAGCGATGACATAACCGATCGCCATCCAGAAGCCGCACAGGACGAGCCACAGGATGTTGAGCAGCAGGTTGAACACCTTCATGATCGGTACCTCTCCGGGTCGCTCCGTCGGCATGCCTGCTGCCACAAGTATCAGTGCGTCAGGCGTACTCGCAGAACCGCGGCAGCCTTGTGGCCTGATCGGGAACGTACAGAGAACGTACGGAAACGATCGCGTTCGACGTCACCCGATACGCCGCCGCCGCGCCCACCGTCGTACGGCGTAGGCCGCCACGCCCACCGCGAGCACACCCGCTCCCACGGCCACCGAGACGGCGGGGAGCGCGAACGCCAGTGTGGCGCAGCCCAGCAGGCCGACCACCGGCACCACGCGGGCCGACGCGGCCGGACTCAGGGTCCACGCGGAGGCGTTGGCGAGGGCGTAGTAGGCGAGCACGCCGAAGGAGGAGAAGCCGATCGCGCCGCGCACGTCGACCGTCGCGGCCAGTACGGCGACCACCGCGCCCACCGCGAGCTCCGCCCGGTGCGGCACCTGGAAGCGCGGGTGCACGGCCGCCAGCGTCCCCGGCAGATGCCCGTCCCGGGCCATGGCGAGCGTCGTACGGGACACGCCCAGGATCAGCGACAGCAGCGAGCCGAGCGCCGCCACCGCCGCCCCGGCCCGCACCACCGGGACGAGCCCCGGCAGGCCGGCCGTCCGTACCGCGTCGGCCAGCGGCGCCGCCGCATGCCCGAGCCGGTCCGCACCGAGGACGGCGAGCACCGCGACGGCCACGCACGCGTACACCACGAGTGCGATCCCCAGGGCCAGCGGAATGGCGCGCGGGATCGTGCGCGCCGGATCCCGTACCTCCTCCCCGAGGGTCGCGATCCGCGCGTACCCGGCGAATGCGAAGAACAACAGCCCCGCCGCCTGGAGGACCCCGCCCGCGCCCGACGACAGCCCGATGTCCAGCCGCCCGGCGCCGGCTCGCCCCGAGGCCAGGCATCCGACCACCACGGCCGCGAGGACTGCCAGCACCACCGCCACGATCACCCGCGTCAGCCACGCCGACTTCTGGATCCCGCCGTAGTTCACGGCCGTCAGGGCGACCACGGCCGTGACCGCCACCCCGTGCGCCTGCCCCGGCCAGACGTAAGCACCCACGGTGAGCGCCATGGCCGCGCAGGACGCCGTCTTGCCGACCACGAAGGCCCAGCCCGCGAGATAGCCCCAGAAGGGGCCCAGCCGTTCCCGTCCGTATACGTACGTGCCGCCGGAGGCCGGATGGCGCGCGGCCAGCCGGGCCGACGACAGGGCGTTGCAGTAGGCCACCACGGCCGCGAGTGCCAGCCCGGGCAGCAGCCCCGATCCGGCCGCGCGCGCGGCCGGCCCCAGGGCCGAGAACACACCGGCCCCGACCATCGCGCCGAGGCCGACGACCACGGCGTCCCGCACGCCGAGGGTGCGTCGCAGTGCGGTGCCGGTGGATGTCATGCGCCGCACCCTAGTGACCGCCGCAACCGGGTGGTGGCCTGGTGGCGTCCTTCACGTCAACAGGCCGGGAACCTACGGTCGACAGGTCGGGAACATGCGGTCGACAGGGCACGCATGCGCGCGACGACAGCAGGGAGGGGCGGGCACCGCTCGGGGGCGCCCGCCCCTCCCTGCTGCCGCGGCTGTCCTGCCGCTGTCCCGCAGGACGTCCTGGTGGGTCCTACCGGTAGTTCACGAACTGCAGCGCGAAGTCGAAGTCCTTGCCCTTCAGCAGCGCGATGACGGCCTGCAGGTCGTCCCGGCTCTTGGACGAGACCCGCAGCTCGTCACCCTGGACCTGGGCCTTCACACCCTTGGGGCCCTCGTCGCGAATGATCTTCGCCACCTTCTTCGCGTTCTCCTGGGAGATGCCCTCCTGGATCGACGCGAAGATCTTGTACTCCTTGCCGGACAGCTGGGGCTCGCCGGCGTCCAGGGCCTTCAGCGAGATGCCGCGCTTGATCAGCTTGGACTGGAAGACGTCGAGGACGGCCTTCACCCGGTCCTCGGAGTTCGCCTCCATGAGGATCTTGTCCCCGGACCATGAGATCGAGGCACCCACGCCCTTGAAGTCGTAGCGCTGCGAGATCTCCTTGGCGGCCTGGTTGAGGGCGTTGTCGACCTCCTGCCGCTCGACCTTCGAGACGATGTCGAAACTGGAGTCGGCCATGTCCTGTGGCTCCTTGTATCGGGGTGCTTATCGGTGCGGATCGGTGCGAATCGTGCATGCCGACGTGCGCGGTGACGGCCGCCGGGCCCGGCATGACACAGGGCCGCATCCGCACCAGCCTAGCCATCCCGCGAGCCGGGGGGCGGAGATCAATCGGGTGGCGAAGCACCCCTGTGTATCGGGTATTGTTTACGTCGTCGCCAGGGAGCGCCGCCGAAAAGCGGTTCGATCTGGTGGTCAACCCGGCGGTGTGCCCGAGCGGCCAAAGGGAGCAGACTGTAAATCTGCCGGCTCAGCCTTCCCAGGTTCGAATCCTGGCGCCGCCACACGGTAACGAGAGCCCCGTGACCTGCGAGAGCAGGTCACGGGGCTCTCGTCGTGTCTTCGGGTGTCGGCGACGGCTGAAAAGTGGTTCTGGATCACTTTCCGTGTCAGGGCCACGGAGCGTCACCGGAACCGCGATCATGAACGGTCGTGACTGATGTGGCGCCTCATGGACAGCCAGAGCAATCGGTTGTCCCTTGAACGCCGCCCCAAGGCAGAATCAGCGCATGACAACTTGAAGAGCACCGGCCGGAAGGAAGTCCTGGCGCAAGCGGGGAAACGGCTGGTCCGTCCGCGACGGTGACCGCTGGATCTGCCTCGTGTGCCACGAGCCTGTCCGCTCCTACCAGTTCCGCTTCCATCCGCCCGAGTCCTCCAGCTTCGAGCGCTGCATCGGGTTTGCCTGGTGCTCGGGGTGCCGGATCTACTCGGGCAACATGGTCTACGTTCCTCGCAAACGCCTCCTGGTCGACGCGCTTGCCTCGCTACCTGCCGATGACCGCGACCAGTTGCTCCGGAAGGAGGCCGCACTGGTCGACTATCTCGACAGCCGAGGCCTCGGCCAACACTGACCGGAGCCCCCATTCCGAGCCGTCGTGCTGCTCGGCGCCATCACCGTCCAGCTCCGATGCGTGACCCTCCACGCCATCAGGACCGGCGGTTTCACGCGTGGAGGACACGCTTGCGCAGGAGGTCGAAGTTGGCGCGTCCGAACATCTGCCGCTTCAGCATTTTGATCTTGTTGTTGTGACCCTCGACCGCCCCGGAACTGTAGTTCAGGGTGAGGCCGGCGACGACCGCATCGAGGTCCTGCAGGAGACCGGTGGCGAAACTTCGAAGGGCTGGGACCTGGTCCTGCTGGACGCGTGTGATCCAGTCCTTGAGCTCTCGGCCGCGTCGATCGTTCATCAGCTCGGCGAAGGTCCTGACGTGCCAGGCGGTGGTGGCGAGTGCCGGGCCGCGTGTCAGCACCTCCTTGAGCTGCTGGCACGCGTCGGTTGAGAGGCGGTCGGGGTGGCGGGTGATCCAGCCGGTCACGTCTCTGACAGAGGGCTTGCGGCGGGGCGGGTCCTGGTGCGGGAACGCTGTGCGGAGTCGGCGGACATACTCGCGGACGATCTGCTCCTGCCCGGGGAATCCGCGCTGCTGGATCTCCTCGAACAGGCGCCGGGCGATCGTGTGGCCCTCACTGAAACGCTGGTGGAGACAGGGCTTGTAGGGGTCGAGGATGCTGGTGCGTCCCGTCCAGCGGCCGACCAGCAGCTCGTCGGGATCGTTCGCGCCGGCAGTCGGTGGACAGTGCCGCGGGCCAGGCCAAGTCGGCGGGCGATGACGCGCAGGCTGAACCCGTCCTCCATGAGCGCGTGGACGGCGGCGTGCTGTTCGCGGACCCGGTCGGACAGCCGACCGGTCCGGCGGGGCTCAGCGGCGACGGATGGAAGAACAACTTCTTCGGTTGAGAGGGTCGGAGGAGCTGGTTCGCGCAGCAAGGCCCGGTGTTGCAGCACGGTCTTCTCCACCGCGTCGGAGAGGTTCTGCCACAGGTGGAATCGGTCGGCGACGTGGATCGCGTCCGGGGCACCGAGTCGGACGGCTTCGGCGTAGGAGGCGGAGCGGTCGCGGCAGACGACCTTCACGCCCGGATGGCCGGCCAGCCAGGAGCGCACGGTCTCGACCGTGCGGTCGGGCAGCAGGTCAACCGCGCGACAGGTCTCGATGTCGACGAGGACGGTGGCGTAGACATGGCCCTTGCGCAGAGCGAACTCGTCGATGCCGAGCACGCGCGGCACCGGGGACGCAGGGTCGGGCAGGGCGCGTATCAGTCGCAGGAGCGTGGATCGGCTCACCGGGACCGCGAAGGTCTCGGCCAGGCGGGAGCCGGCCCGGCCTGCCAGGGCCAGGGCGAGCTGCTGAAGTGCGGTCTGCAGGCCCTGGCTTCGCCGTCCGTGGCGGAAGGTCAGCCCTGCCGCCTGCTCGACGAAGGTGGATCGCGGGCACATCCGTTCATGACAGCGGAACCGTCGGACTCGTAACTCGACCACCACCCGGCGCCCGCCCGCCGCGCTGTCGTCCAGCCGCCGTACGTAGCTGCTGTGCACTCGGGCCGAGACGGTTCCGCACGACGGGCAGCCCGCCTCGTCGCTGGTCGTGGCGGCATGGACGATGACGCGGTCGGCGTGGATGGTCAGGGAGTTGACCGCGACGTCGGCGGCCTGGTTGAGCCAGAGGTCCTGGTGGAGAGCATGAGTCACGACCGTTCATGATCGCGGTTCCGGTGACGCTCCGTGGCCCTGGCACGGAAAGTGATCCAGAACCACAATTCAGCCGTCGCCGACATTCGGGGTGATCAGCGGTCTGTCTCACCCTGTCTCGCGTCTTCGTGCTCAGGGGCAGAGATTCACGTGTCGGACGGCCAGGACGTGCCCCGCTGCGTCGATGAGGCGGCTGCGGGCGAGGTGTCCGCCGGTCACCGCATTGGTGATAGCCGTGGCGATCGAGGAGGTTTGGGAGCTGACGTTGCCCCCTAGGTCGAACATGACCATGTCGGCGCCGGAGCGCAGGGCCTGGACGGCGGCTGTGGGAACGCTGAAGCCGGCTGCGGAGATCGCCTTGGCGCTGAGTGAGTCGGTGACCACCAGCCCCTTGAAGCCCAGCTTGCCGCGCAGCTCGGAGCTGATGGCGGTGGGGGACAGGCTCGCCGGATTGGTGCCCAAGCCCGGCACAACGTTGTTGGAGACCATGATGGCCGGGGCGCCAGCCTTGATGGCCGCTGTGAACGGTGGGATGGCCACCTTTTGCAGGGTGGACCAGGGCAGGGTGCGGGCAGGGCCGAAGTCGGAGTTGTAAGTCGAGCCGCCGAGACCCGGGAAATGCTTGACGACGGGTGTCACACCTCCGGCGCGCAACCCGTTCATGTACGCGACACCGTCCTTGGAGACCACCGAGGTGCTGCCGCTGAAGGACCGCCAACCGTCGGGATTGGTCTTGCTGGGGGCCACGTTCCTCCCGTCGACGTCGACCACCGGCGCGAGGTCCATGTTCACCCGGGCGGCCGCCATCTTGGTCGCGACTTGGGTGACGTTCTGCTGGATCTGTGCCGGGGTCCAGTTCGTGCCCATGTAGGCGGCCCAGGGCAGGGAACCGACGAGGTTCGTCATGCGCTGGATGCCACCGCCCTCCTCGTCGGTCATCACCAACAGGCCCAGATGGCCCGGTACATGCGTCTTCAGCGTGGTCAACCTGGAGCCGAGGTCTGACGGCGCCTTGCTGCCGAACAGCAGCACACCGCCCGCACCGGCGGTCACCTCGGAGGTGACGTCGGACACCGAGGTCTCCGACACCGGGACGGCGACGGTCAGCATGGCCAGTCGGCGGTTCGACCACCCGGCCAGCTTCGTGCTGTTGGTGCACGTCGTGGCGGCGGTCGGGAGGTCCGGGGCGAGGGACGGATGGGACGAGGAAGGCGCGGCGGACGGGGCGTGGGGCACGCCAGGGCTACTGGGGTGCGCGGCCGCCTTGGGGGTGCTCGTGCCACAGCCCGCCAGGAGCATCGCCGCCACGGCGGCGGTGCCCAGAATTCGTGCGTTCCCGGCCCGGCCGGGGAGCCGCAGCGGTGCTGTCGTCCTTCTGCGGTCACGGTACGACGGGAGATTCATCGTCCGGCCTCCTTCGGACTGAGGGCCGTATGAGCGTGAGGTGGGCGTTGCGACGCGTGAGATGCGCACCAGCCGGCATGTGTTCGCCGGTCCACAGTCGGACTGCCAGGATCCCGCGCATCGGGGTCGAACGAAAGTTCAGCGGATGTGAGTGTGGTCGCTCAGGAATTGACTTCGATCACGCTTCACCCTGGCCGCAGCGCCGGTCACAGTGGGGCGAGTGTGGGGCGTGACGCCTTAGGGCCGAAAAACCGCCAGGTCAGAGCAGATCCCGGCGCGGCCTGTAAATCTGCCGGCTCAGCCTTCCCAGGTTCGAATCCTGGCGCCGCCACACGGTAACGAGAGCCCCGTGACCTGCGAGAGCAGGTCACGGGGCTCTCGTCGTCGACCGTCAGTGGAACTTGGCGGCCATGCCCGCCTCGTAGTCACCGGCGGGCTGCTGGGTGATGACGTTTCCGCGGTTGAAGGCGTTGATGACGGCGATCTGGGCCACCAGGTCGGCGAGCTGGTCCTCGTCGTAGTACTTGGCCGCGTTCGCCCAGACCTCGTCCGGGACGCCGCCGGCCGCGTCGGCGATGCGGGTGCCCTGCTCCGTCAGCTCCAGCGCCGCGCGCTCGGCGTCGGTGAAGACCTTGGCCTCCCTCCAGGCGGCGACCAGGTGGAGGCGTACGGCGGTCTCGCCGGCCGCGGCGGCCTCCTTGGTGTGCATGTCGATGCATCCGGCACAGCCGTTGATCTGGCTGGCGCGGAGCATCATCAGTTCACGCGTCGAGGCCGGCACGGTCGACTCCGAGAGCGCCCTGCCCGCGGCGATGAGGTGCTTGAGGGCCTTGGCGGCGACCGGGGCGGCCATGACGTTCAGACGAGCTTCCACGGTGTACTCCTGGGTGGTTGCCGATGCGTACGCCCTCTTGGACAGAGCAGCCCCGCACGCTGTGACAGGGATGGATGTGACCTGCGCCTCAGTGGTGGAGAGCCGTTTCATGGGACCTAGTCGGCCGCCTCCCCGTGGTCGCACTTCCCGGTCTCTTCACTAGAATCGAACGTGTGAACGATGACCGTCCGCTGACGCGTCTCGACATGCTGCGTTTCGCCCGCCGCGTCGTCGAACATCAGGCCGCGCGGCAGCTCGCCCTGATGGACCGGTGGATCGCGGACGAGGAACGCCGGGAGGCCGAGAGGCAGAGCCGCGCCGCCACCCGGCAGGCCGCTCCGGACTGGCTGATCGAGCGCGGCCTGAACGGTCGCACCGCGGTGTACGTCCACGTCGGCGGCTGTACGAGCGCGGGCGGGCGTGCCAAGGGGGTCGGCCGGGACCAGGCGGTGCGTGCCCTCGCCGAGGAAGGGGTCGCCGCATGCCCGCTGTGCCGCCCCGACACCGAGCTGGGAATACTGGAATGACCGGTCCGGGTGCGGGCCCGACCGGTCCGGACGATGCTGGAGCCATGGCCGGGAAGCGACCCATCATCGTGCACCTGCCGTCCCCGACCGGCGGCCGCCGGGTCCGGGTGGACGGCGAGATCCTCGGCCTGGCGCACAACGTCGGGGACCTGGTGGAGTTCCTGCGCCGCGCGGGGTTGGAGATCGAGCCGGAGCAGGTGGCGGACTCGCCGCTGATCGACTGGCGCGGGGTGGGCCCCGATCGCTGGGAAGCCGAGACCCGTACCTGACAGCGGTGTCGCCTCAGCACCGCTGCGGGGCACACTGACGGCATGTCCTCCCGACGCAGAACCTGTCCTGTGTGCCGTCGCGACATCGCGGTCGTGGCGGGTCGCTACGCGCGGCACGATCCGCCGGGGGCGAGGGAGAACGGGGAGCTCGTCTCCTGTGCCGGGTCCCGGCAGCAGGCGCAACTCGGGGCTGTACAGCCGGCGTTGGACGGATACGCCGTGCCGGAGTTTCCCGGGCAGCTGCCTCTGTTCTGAGTCACGAGGAGGTGGAGGTAGCCGGATTGTGTGTGGAGGCAGGGCCGTGGGAGACCTGACGGGTCGGCAGGTCGGCTGTGCTGAAAGGGCGGTCGCGGACTCAGTCCGTTCAACGACCGGTGTTCCGCCTCAGTCCCCGGCCACCGACTTCACCGCCACGGACACCGGCGTCGATCCGCTGATCAGCTCCAGCGTCAGGCCGGTCGTCGCCGGGGTGTCCACCAACTCCGCCAGTACGGCGGCCACATCGTCCCGCGGGACGGCACCGCGCCCGGTGTGCGCCTCCAGGCGGACCTGACCGGTACCGGCGTCGTCCGTCAGCGAGCCGGGGCGCAGGATCGTCCAGTCCAGCGCCTCCTGACGGGTCACGTACGCGTCCGCCTCGCCCTTGGCGCGCAGGTACGCGTCGAAGACACCGTCGCCCTGGTGCGCGGGATCCGCGCCCATCGAGGACACGACCAGGAAGCGGCGCACGCGCGCGCGTACGGCCGCGTCCGCGAACAGCACCGCTGCGCCCCTGTCCACCGTCTCCTTGCGCGCCGCCCCGCTGCCCGGGCCCGCGCCGGCCGCGAACACCGCCGCGTCGGCGCCCTGCAGGTGCGCCGCGACCTCCTCCAGCGAGGCGGACTCCAGGTCGAGCAGCACCGGCTCGGCACCGGCAGCCCGCAGATCGTCGCCCTGTTCGGACCTGCGGATGATCCCCGCGACCTGCTCTCCGCGCGCGGAGAGCAGGCGCTCCAGCCGCAGCGCGATCTGACCATGACCACCAGCGATGACAATGCGCATGAAACCGACCGTACGCCGGACGGGGCGCATCCGCCGCACGAGTTAATCGGCGTGGCGCAACCGCGCCGGGCGCACACCCACCGGCACGCGCGGGCACGCACAGGGCACCGCCCATGGGAGCAACGCGGGGCGCGCACGGGCCGCGTCCATGGGCGTAACGCCGGCCACGCACGGGGCACGCATCATCGCCACGTGCCGGGGCGCACCCGCACACACGTCCATT
The DNA here is from genome assembly GCF_042891825.1 of Streptomyces sp. NPDC001852. NCBI lineage: Bacteria > Bacillati > Actinomycetota > Actinomycetes > Kitasatosporales > Streptomycetaceae > Streptomyces > Streptomyces sp. NPDC001852. Next base: position 284,277 of record NZ_JBIATN010000009.1, on the reverse strand, counting down.
GGCGCAGCGCCGGGCGCACACCCACCGGCACGCGCGGGCGCGCACGGGGCACCGCCCATGGGAGCAACGCGGGGCGCGCACGGGCCGCGTCCACGGGCGTAACGCCGGCCACGCAGGGGCGTATCCACCGGTATGCGCTGGGCGCACTGGCTCACCCCGGGCGCGCGAGGGCACCCGCCCGCGGCAACACCCGCCTACGCGCTCCCGGGCGCCGACCTCGGGCCGCGCCCCCTCACGACAACTCGCCCCGCCCCTGGCGCGGCAACCCGAGTTCCGCCGTGGCCGCCGAGTTGCAGTACTCGCGCACCGCGCTCGTGCGGGCCACCACTCGGCCCCGGTGGACCACGATCCGGCTGTAGGCCAGGGACAGGGCACCGGCCAGCCGGTTGCCGCGGACGGCGAGGAGGTCCGCAGGGAAGCCGGCCTCCACGCGCACCTCCGGCAGGCCCAGCGTCGCGCGGGCCGAGGCGCTGACGGCGGAGTAGGCGTCCTCCGGGCGCAGGCCGTGGGCGGAGGCGAGGAGGTAGGCGGCCTCCAGGGGGTCGCCACGGCCGACGGGGTTGGAGGCGTCGCGCAGGGCGCCGCTGCCGGCCGACACACGCACCCCGGCCGCGCGCAGCAGCCGTACCGGAGCGGCGCCGCGGCGGTCGGCGCCGCAGCAGCCGCCCTGGGGCAGGCAGATGACCGTCACGCCGGCCGCCGCGAGCTGGTCCGCGGCGCGGGAGGCGGCCTCGGCGGGGAGGCGGGCGAGTCCGGCGCACGGTCCGATCGTCACGCCGGGGCGCAGCCCCCCGGCCATGGATGCGAGCCGGGACAACCGGGCCGGGTCGGAGGCGTCCGTGTGCAGGTCCACCGGGCAGCCGTGCTCGGAGGCGACCTCCAGGACCGCTTCCACATAGCCCGTGGGATCGGGGTCCAGGTCGGGGCAGCCGCCCACCGCGGAGGCGCCCATCTTGACCGCGTCGCGCAGCATCGCCAGCCCGTCGGCCCCGGCCACCCCGGTCAGCAGCCGCGGCATCGCCACCGTCGTCAGTTCGGCGAGCCCCCGCAGCGAGCGCCGCGCCTGCAGGACGGCGCCCAGCGCGCCGAGTCCCTGCACATCGCCCACGCGCACGTGCGCGCGTGTCGCCGTCGCACCGTGCCCGAGCTGCAGCAGGGTCGCCTCCGTCGCCCGGCGCTGCACGTCCTCGGGGGCGTACGACACCGGGCCGGGGCGCTCGGCGGACAGCGCGGTGTCTCCGTGGGCGTGCGGTTCGGCCGGGGCCGGCAGGAGCAGATAGCCGCTCAGGTCCACGCGCGCGGCGCCCGTCCGGGCAGGGCCCGGCGCCAGACTGCCGGCCGTGCCCACCGCCTCGATGCGCCCGCCGCCCAGCCGTACGTCCACCGTCCGGCCGTCGGTGAGCCGCGCCCCGCACAGCAGCAGGGCGGCCGGGTCGGACTGGCCCGAGGATCCCGAGGAGTTCGACGGCGGGTGGGGCTGCGGCTGGCTGTCGGGCATCGCGCTCCAGGATCGGGGCCGGGGGCTCGGGCGGGCCCGCGTGAGACACCGGGGCCTGGGCCCCAAGATCACGCAGAGCGAGTCGAGCCTAGGGTGGTGAGCCTCGCCGGGCGCGTAGGAGCGCAATAGTCGTACCGGTTGCTCCGCCCTTGGCAGTACACGTGTCGCCCACCCGCGTGGCCCCGCCCTGTCTTACGACGCCCACCGCGCGTGGCCCCCGCTCTCCCCGGCGGACGCCACGCGCGCGTGCCCGCATGAGCCCTCCCTGCGATTCATGAGGTCGCTGCGAGCCCTGGGGTGGAGGGTGCCGCGGGCCGCCGGATACGGATTTGGGTGAACGGCGGCGGACCGTGTAATGTCTTCATCGCTCGCCCCAATAGCTCAGTCGGCAGAGCGTCTCCATGGTAAGGAGAAGGTCAACGGTTCGATTCCGTTTTGGGGCTCTGGTGTGAGAGGTTCCCGTCGAAAGGCGGGGTCCGATCGCATCGCAGCGGTGTAGCTCAGTCGGTAGAGCAAGCGGCTCATAATCGCTGTGTCACCGGTTCAAGTCCGGTCACCGCTACTGACAGTAGCCGATTGCGGGGTCGGTCCTTCGATCGGCTACTCTTTCTTGCGTTGAATTAGTCCACCCGTTCGTCTTAGGAGCACTCACGTGGCTGCCACCGACGTCCGCCCGAAGATCACGCTGGCCTGCGTGGAGTGCAAGGAGCGGAACTACATCACCAAGAAGAACCGGCGTAACAACCCGGATCGTCTCGAGATGAAGAAGCACTGCCCTCGCTGCAACGCGCACACCGCGCACCGCGAGACGCGATAAACAGGCTCGTTCGCGAGGCCGTCCCCTTCCGAGGGGGCGGCCTCGCGGCGTTTCACCGCCTCACCGGCGCCTCGACTGCACCGGTGCTCCGGCGGCCGTGCCCCCACCTGCCCCCTGCGCATTCCCCGGCGGGATTCCGGCTAATTTGGGGCCATCACAGCAGACATCAGGAGGTGCCGGGCCATGGCGCTCGACCAGTCCTTCGTTGGACGGACCTACCCGCCCACCGCGCCCTACGAGGTGGGCCGGGAGAAGATCCGCGAGTTCGCCGAGGCGGTGGGCGAGACCAACCCGGTCTACACGGACCCGGAGGCCGCGAAGGCGTTCGGTCATTCCGATGTGATCGCCCCGCCGACGTTCGTGTTCGCCATCACCTTCCCGGCCGCGGGACAGATCGTCGAGGACCCGCAGCTCGGTCTCGACTACAGCCGCGTGGTGCACGGCGACCAGAAGTTCGCCTACAGCCGCCCGGTGCGCGCCGGCGACCGGCTCACGGTCACCTCCACCATCGAGGGGATCAAGTCCCTCGCGGGCAACGACATCCTGGACATCCGCGGTGAGGTGCACGACGAGGCGGGCGAGCACGTCGTGACCGCCTGGACCAAGCTCGTGGCCCGCGCGGCCGAGGAGGCGTGAGGACCTGATGACGGCGAAGATCGCGTACGACGACGTCGAGGTCGGCACCGAGCTGCCGGCGCAGACCTTCCCCGTGACCCGTGCCACGCTCGTGCGCTACGCGGGTGCCTCCGGGGACTTCAACCCGATCCACTGGAACGAGAAGTTCGCCAAGGAGGTCGGCCTGCCGGACGTCATCGCGCACGGCATGTTCACCATGGCCGAGGCGATCCGTGTGGTCACCGACTGGACCGGGGACCCGGGCGCGGTCGTGGAGTACGGCGTCCGCTTCACCAAGCCCGTCGTCGTGCCGAACGACGACCAGGGCGCGCTGATCGAGGTGAGCGGCAAGGTCGCGGCCAAGCTGGACGACAACACCGTGCGCGTGGACCTCACGGCGACCAGCGACGGCCAGAAGGTGCTGGGCATGTCCCGGGCGGTCGTACGGCTTGCCTGAGCTCCACCGGAACCGGTGATGTAAGGGGCGTCCTCCATGGTGGGGCGCCCCTTACGCACGTCTGGCGTCAGAGGGCTTGCCAAGTTAGTGATTGAGTACTAACTTTCTTCTCGTGGTCAGGATGAGCGCAGAAGAGCGACGTGAGAGTGTCATTCGCGCGGCGATCGCCGAATTCGCGCGGAAGGGCTACTACGGCACTTCCACGGAGGCGATCGCGGCGCGCGTGGGGGTCTCGCAGCCGTACCTCTTCCGCCTCTTCGCCGGCAAGAAGGCGATCTTCGCCGCCGCATCGCTGCGGTGCGTCGAGGACACCTGCGGGGTCTTCGAGGAGGCCGCCAAGGGCCTGGAGGGCGAGGAGGCCCTGCACGCGATGGCGGACGCCTATGTGCAGTTGATCACGGAGCAGCCCGAAAAACTCCAGATGCAGATGCAGACGTACATCACCGTCGCGGCCGTCGAGGCGGAGGGTGACCACGAGTTCGGTGAGGCCGTACGGGCCGCCTGGATGAAGCTCTGGGACACCGTCCACCTGCCGCTCGGGGCGGACGACGGCGAGACGACGACCTTCCTGGCCTACGGAATGCTCATCAACACCCTCACGGCCATGGGGTTTCCCTCCGGACACCGGGTCTGGCGGGGGATCGACACGCCGTCCCGGGTCGTCGGCCGGCTGGAGCACTAGCGGAACGGGGTGGTTGGCCCGCCCCTTTTCGCGTCCACGAAAGTTAGTCATCAATAACTAACAAGAAGATCGCTCACTGGGGGAGAGATGTCACAGTAGACCGCGACGAGCGCGGGCCGCGCAAGCGCCGCCTGGGCCCTCGTCATCACCAGCGTCGCCGGCTTCATGGCGGCCCTCGACAACCTCGTCGTCACCACCGCCCTGCCCTCCATCCGCAAGGACCTCGGCGGCGCACTGGACGACCTCGAGTGGACCGTGAGCGCCTACACGCTCACCTTCGCCGTCCTGCTGATGTTCGGTGCGGCGCTCGGTGACCGTTTCGGGCGCCGCAGGCTCTTCATCGCGGGACTCGCCGTCTTCACCGGCGCCTCCGCCGCCGCGGCCATGGCCCCCGGCATCGGCTCCCTGATCGCCGCCCGCGCGGTCCAGGGCGTCGGCGCGGCCGTGATGATGCCGCTCACACTGACCCTGCTGACCGCGGCCGTGCCCGCCGCCAAGCGCGGGATGATGTACGGCATCTGGGGCGCCGTCAACGGACTCGCCGTAGCCTCCGGCCCGCTCATCGGCGGCAGCCTCACCGAGCACGTCTCCTGGCACTGGATCTTCTGGCTGAACGTGCCGCTCGGGCTGATCACGCTGCCGCTCGCCCGTCTCCGCCTCGCCGAGTCCCACGGCACCGGCGCCCGGCTCGACGTCCCCGGCACCCTGCTCGCCAGTGGCGGCCTCTTCGGGATCGTCTACGGCCTGGTCCGCGGCCCCGCCGACGGCTGGACCGACACCGTGGTCCTCACCGCGCTGTTCGCGGGCGGTGCGCTGCTGACGGGGTTCGTCCTGTACAGCTCCCGCGCGGCGAACCCCATGCTGCCGATGCGGCTGTTCCGGTCCCGCGCCTTCGCCGGCATCAACGCGGCCAGCCTGCTGATGTTCGTCGGCATGTTCGGCTCGATCTTCCTGCTCAGCCAGTACATGCAGGGCGTGCTCGGCTACTCGCCCACCGAGGCGGGCCTCAGGATGCTTCCCTGGACCGGCATGCCGATGCTCGTCGCCCCGGTCGCCGGGATCCTCTCCGACCGCATCGGCGGCCGCCCGGTCGTCGCCGCGGGCCTGTTCCTGCAGGCCGCCGGTCTCGGCTGCATGGCCGCCGTGGCCACCACGGACGCCTCCTACGTCGCCCAGCTGCCCGCCCTGGTCATCAGCGGGGTCGGCATGGCGCTGTACTTCGCGCCGGCCGCCAATCTGGTGATGTCCAGCGTCCGTCCGCAGGAGCAGGGCATCGCCTCCGGCGCCAACAACGCGCTGCGCGAGGTGGGCGGCGCGCTCGGCATCGCGGTGATGTCGTCGATCTTCTCCGCGCAGGGCGGCTACGACAGCGCCCGGAGCTTCGTCGACGGCCTGCGGCCCGCCCTGGTCACCGGCTCGGCGGTGGTCGCCCTCGCCGCGGTCGCCGCCCTGGTGATCCCGGCCCGGCGCAGCGCCGCCCGCCTCGCCACGGCGGACGGACAGACCCCGGCGACTGCCCCGGAGACCGCTGCCACCGAGGCTCCTGCCCCGGCGACCGTCGCCCTGGAGGGCACCGCCCGCTGAGCACCGGCCCCGGACCCGCCGTCCGCTTCCTCGCCCACACCCCTGGGAGGCCCTCGCCCACCCCGGTGCCGAGCACGCGCGCGTGACCTTCGAAAGAGGTCGCGCGCGCGTGTACGTGTGTCAGGCGTCCACGCGCGCGTGCAGGGAGCACCGCGATCGCCCCCATGGCCGCGATGTGCGCCCAGGCGTCCACGCGCGTGCAGGGAGCACACCGCACGCCCCGAGGGGCCCCGGCCGGACGGGGAGCTCCCGTGCCCGGCCAGGCGGGGACCCCCGCCGCGGCCACCCCGGCCCGGTACAGGACCTCGGCCCGATACGGCTCCAATGAGCGCACCCGCGCGGATGCCGGGCTGTCCGGGCCGTCTCGTAGGCTTGGGGCCGTGCAGGTACTCCACGACGCCCCTCTTGCCCCGTTGACCACCTTCCGGCTGGGCGGTCCCGCGACGCGGCTGGTCACCGCGGTGACCGACGCCGAGGTGATCGCCGCCGTCCGTGAGGCCGACGACAGCGGGACCCCGCTGCTGGTCATCGGCGGTGGATCGAACCTGGTCATCGCGGACAAGGGCTTCGACGGCACCGCCCTGCGCATCGCCACGCGCGGAGCAGAGCTGCGCGGCACGACGCTGGAGCTCGCGGCCGGTGAGGTGTGGACGGACGCCGTCGCCCGCACGGTCGAGGCCGGGCTCGCCGGCATCGAGTGCCTGGCCGGCATCCCCGGGTCCGCCGGCGCCACGCCGATCCAGAACGTCGGCGCCTACGGCCAGGAGGTCTCCTCCACCATCACCGAGGTCATCGCCTACGACCGGCGGGCCGGCGAGACCGTCACGCTGACGAACGAGGAGTGCGCCTTCTCGTACCGCCACAGCCGCTTCAAGGCCGACCCCGAGCGCTATGTCGTGCTGCGCGTGCGCTTCGAACTGGAGGACGCGGACGGGCTCTCCGCGCCCCTCAAGTACCCCGAGGTGGCCCGCGCGCTCGGCGTCGAGCCGGGAGACCGGGTGCCGCTGGCCGAAGCCCGCGAGACCGTGCTGAAGCTGCGTGCCGGTAAAGGCATGGTGCTCGACCCCGAGGACCACGACACCTGGTCCGCCGGGTCCTTCTTCACCAACCCGATCCTCACCGACGAGCAGTTCGCCGCGTTCCACGCGCGCGTGCGTGAGCGGCTGGGCGACGGCGTGGAGCCGCCCGCCTACCCGGCGGGGGAGGGCCGTACGAAGACCTCCGCGGCCTGGCTGATCGACAAGGCGGGCTTCACCAAGGGCTACGGCAGCGGCCCCGCCCGCATCTCCACCAAGCACACCCTCGCCCTCACCAACCGAGGCGCCGCCGCCACCGAGGATCTGCTGAACCTGGCCCGCGAGGTGGTCGCCGGGGTCCGCGCGGCCTTCGGGATCACGCTCGTCAACGAGCCCGTGACGGTCGGCGTCAGCCTGTAGCCGCATGGGTCCCGGTACGGCGCACGGCCGTACCCGGGTCAGTACGCCACCCCCACCCCCTGCCGCACCGTCGCCTCGTCGTCGATCATCGCCAGCATCGCGTGGGCGACGTCGGCGCGCGCGATGAAGCGGCCGTTGCGCGGGAAGCCGCCGACGACGGTGCGGTAGCGGCCGGTGAGCGGCTTGTTCTGCAGACGCGGCGGCCGTACGGACGTCCAGTCCGTGCCGCTGCGGGCCAGTTCGGCCTCCATCCCGCGCAGGTCGGCGTAGACGTCCTTGAGGATCGCCGACACCAGGCCCCGCGCGGCACGGTCCAGCGCGCCGTCGCCCTCGGGGGCGGGGCCGACGGGACCGGCGCTGACCACGAGCAGCCGTCGTACGTCCTCGGCCTCCATGGCGCCCAGGACCGTACGGGTCAGCCGGGTGGCGACCCCGGCGTCCTTGCGGCTGCGCGCGCCCAGGCCGGAGAGGACCGCGTCCCGGCCCCTGACGGCCGTGCGCAGCTCCTCGGGGTCGGTGAGGTCGGCGCGGAACACCTCCAGCGCGTCGCCTGAGACATCGAGCCGGGCCGGATCGCGGACCACGGCCGTCACCCGGTGGCCGGCGCGCAGCGCCTGACGCACGAGCTCCCGGCCGATGCCGCCGGTGGCGCCGAAAACGGTGAGGTTCATGAGTGTGCTCCCGTACTCGGGACTGGTGGGTGAGTGTTCACTCACCCTGCTTCCCTCTAGAGTGGGTAAGCACTCACTCACTCGTCAAGCCCGATTGGACGCCCCATGGAGCCGAAGCCGGCGCGTGTCCGCATCCTCGACGCCGCCCACGAGCTCATGCTCACCGTCGGCCTCGCCCGCGCCACCACCAAGGAGATCGCCCGCGCGGCCGGCTGCTCCGAAGCGGCCCTCTACAAGTACTTCGACAGCAAGGAGGACCTGTTCGTGCGCGTGCTCGCCGAGCGCCTGCCGCGGCTCACGCCCCTGCTGAACAGCCTCGCCGCCGAACCGGGACAGGGCACCCTGGCGGGCAACCTCACCGAGATCGCCCGCCAGGCCGCCCTCTTTTACGAGCAGAGCTTCCCGATCGCCGCCTCCCTGTACGCCGAGACCCAGCTCAAGCGGCGGCACGACGACGCCCTGCGCACGCTCGGCTCCGGTCCGCACCGGCCCATCCAGGACCTGGACGCCTACCTGCGCGCCGAACAGGCCGTCGGCCGCGTCCGTGCCGACGCCGACACCTTCGCGGCCGCCTCCCTGCTGCTGGGCGCCTGCGCGCAGCGCGCCTTCGCCTACGACGCGACCGACACGGGGGAGCGTCCGTCGGTCGACGCGTTCGCCGCGCGGCTCGCGGGGACGCTGCTGGGGGGAATCTCCGTTGCAGCGGCCTCGGCGTGAGCGTCACGCTGGGCGCATGACGAACGCCTCCGGGATCACGGCCGTATGCGGCTGAGGCTGCGCGAGTTCCGCCCCCGCACCGGCCCGCACGAGCACCGGGTCGTCCAGCCCCGGCACCCCCTGCGCCACACCTCCCTGCGCGCCCCCGAGCCGATCGGGCTGCTGCTCGGCGACCACGACGGACTGAGCCGACTGGCCGGCCTGTTCTCCTTCGCCGCCTACTCCCGGCACACGATCGTCCATGTGCCACTGCGCGACGGCGTTCCGCCGGACGAGGGCGTGGGCGAGCGGGTCGACCTCGTCATCGCCCATCACACACTCGGCCTGCGCCCCGCACAGTGGCCCGGACTGCGCCGCGGGCTCCGCCAGGGCGCGCCACTGACCGTCCGCACCGACGAGGCACGCACCGCGCGGGACGCCGCGACCTGGCGCGAGCGCCGGGACCGGACAGGCCTTTGCGAGGAGCTGCGGCACGCCGCACACGCGCGTACGTTCTTCCTCTTCGGCAGCCGGGACCTGTTCGCCGAGACCGCCGCCGAGTTCGCCCACGCCGCCGGCTGGGGCCCCCGCCAGAAGGGCGTCGCCACGGGACGCCCGGCGCTGATGACAGGGCTCGCACTGACCCAGCCGCCCGGTGGCGGACACCCGGTCGAGGTACTGGTCTGCTTCAAGCCGTATCCGCCCTACGCCCACTTCAGACGGCCAGGCGAGCCGTTCAGGCGGCCGGACGGGCCAGCCAGTCGTCCACGCCGGCCAGCAGCCGCGCCCTGACGTCCTCCGGGGCGGCCGAACCCCGCACCGACTGGCGGGCCAGCTCGGCGAGTTCGGCGTCGGAGAAGCCGTGCGCGTGCCGGGCGATCTCGTACTGGGCGGCCAGCCGGGAGCCGAACAGCAGCGGGTCGTCGGCGCCGAGGGCCATGGGCACACCTGCGTGGAAGAACGTCCGCAGCGGCACGTCCTCGGGCTTCTCGTACACGCCGAGGGCCACGTTCGAAGCCGGGCACACCTCGCAGGTCACGCCCCGGTCGGCCAGCCGCTTCAGCAGCCGCGGGTCCTCCGCCGCGCGCACCCCGTGCCCGATCCGCGAGGCGTGCAGGTCGTCCAGGCAGTCGCGGACCGAGGCCGGGCCGGTCAGCTCGCCGCCGTGCGGGGCCGACAGCAGACCGCCCTCGCGCGCGATGTGGAAGGCCCGGTCGAAGTCCCGGGCCATACCCCGCCGCTCGTCGTTGGAGAGTCCGAAACCGACCACGCCCCGGTCCGCGTACCGCACCGCGAGGCGGGCCAGCGTACGGGCGTCCAGCGGGTGCTTCATGCGGTTGGCGGCGACAAGCACCCGCATGCCGAGCCCGGTCTCCCGGGACGTCGTCTCCACCGCGTCCAGGATGATCTCCAGCGCGGGGATCAGCCCGCCCAGCCGGGGCGCGTACGACGTCGGGTCCACCTGGATCTCCAGCCAGCCCGAGCCGTCCTTCAGGTCCTCCTCGGCGGCCTCCCGGACCAGCCGCCGGATGTCCTCCGGTTCGCGCAGGCAGGAGCGCGCCGCGTCGTACAGCCGCTGGAAGCGGAACCAGCCCCGCTCGTCCGTGGCCCGCAGCTTCGGCGGTTCGCCGCTGGTCAGGGCCTCCGTCAGAGCCTCGGGCAGACGTACGCCGTACTTGTCGGCCAGTTCCAGGACGGTTCCCGGTCGCATCGAACCGGTGAAGTGCAGGTGCAGATGGGCTTTCGGCAGCTCAGAGACATCACGTACACGCTCCATCCCAGGATCCTGCCGTACGCACCTGTCACACCGGTAGCCGTTTCCCCGTACGTGGTCTTGCTCGCACAAACGAACAGGGGCGCCCCGAGCATTCAGGGTGCCCCTGTCCAAAAATGGACCACAAACGGACCGGCTCAGGCCTTGGCCTCCGCCAGCAGCTTCTGGATGCGGCTCACGCCCTCGACGAGGTCCTCGTCGCCCAGCGCGTACGACAGCCGCAGATAGCCCGGCGTGCCGAAGGCCTCGCCCGGGACGACCGCGACCTCGGCCTCCTCCAGGATCAGCGCGGCCAGCTCGACGGTGTCCTGCGGGCGCTTGCCGCGGATCTCCCTGCCGAGCAGGGCCTTGACCGACGGGTAGGCGTAGAAGGCGCCCTCGGGCTCGGGGCAGACCACGCCGTCGATCTCGTTGAGCATCCGCACGATGGTCTTGCGGCGCCGGTCGAAGGCCTCGCGCATCTTCGCCACGGCCTGAAGGTCACCGGAGACGGCGGCCAGGGCGGCCACCTGGGCCACGTTGGAGACGTTCGAGGTGGCGTGCGACTGCAGGTTCGTCGCGGCCTTGACAACGTCCTTGGGGCCGATGACCCAGCCCACGCGCCAGCCGGTCATGGCGTACGTCTTCGCCACACCGTTGACGACGACGCACTTGTCGCGCAGCTCGGGCAGCAACGCCGGCAGGGACACCGCGGCGGCGTCGCCGTAGACCAGGTGCTCGTAGATCTCGTCGGTGAGCACCCACAGGCCGTGCTCCACGGCCCAGCGGCCGATCGCCTCGGTCTCGGCCTCCGTGTAGACCGCGCCGGTCGGGTTGGAGGGGGAGACGAAGAGCACGACCTTCGTCTTCTCGGTGCGCGCCGCCTCCAGCTGCTCGACCGAGACGCGGTAGCCGGTCGTCTCGTCGGCCACGACCTCGACCGGGACACCGCCGGCCAGGCGGATCGACTCCGGGTACGTCGTCCAGTACGGCGCCGGGACGATGACCTCGTCGCCCGGGTCGAGGATCGCGGCGAACGCCTCGTAGATGGCCTGCTTGCCGCCGTTGGTGACGAGGATCTGCGAGACGTCGGGCTCCCAGCCGGAGTCGCGCAGGGTCTTCGCGGCGATGGCGGCCTTCAGCTCGGGCAGGCCGCCGGCCGGCGTGTAGCGGTGGTACTTGGGGTTCTTGCAGGCCTCTACGGCCGCCTCGACGATGTAGTCCGGGGTCGGGAAGTCGGGCTCACCGGCGCCGAAGCCGATCACCGGACGCCCGGCGGCCTTCAGGGCCTTGGCCTTGGCGTCCACGGCGAGGGTGGCGGACTCGGAGATCGCGCCGACTCGGGCGGAGACCCGGCGCTCGGTGGGTGGGGTTGCAGCGCTCATGGAGCCCATCGTTCCAGACCGGAAATGTCCCCGGCACACGGGTTTCACGGACTGAACAAGGAGGAGTCGTGACGTGAACACGGGTCCGAATCCGGCCCCCGGCCAGGACGATCTTTGGTCAAGTGGCCCCGGACGGGCGCTTTCTGTTCGACGCCGGGCCGCGGACCACGTACACTCTCACCTCGTTGGCCTTCAGAAGCCGCTGCCGAAACCGGTGCACACCGCGCACCCGTTTGGATGCGGTACGTTGGGGGGCACACAAAGGGTCGTAGCTCAATTGGTAGAGCACCGGTCTCCAAAACCGGCGGTTGGGGGTTCAAGTCCCTCCGGCCCTGCTACACACACCGCCAGGATGTGTGCGCATGTACGTACAGCAATGCACCGCCGTGCGGCTCAGAAACCGGGCGCGGCACGGCCACGACCCGGGACCAGGTGAGGACAATGACGGACGCCGTGGGCTCCATCGACACGCCTGACGCCCAGGATGAAGTGCAGGAGTCCAAGAAGAAGGCCCGCAAGGGCGGCAAGCGCGCCAAGAAGGGCCCGCTGAAGCGCCTCGCCACCTTCTACCGCCAGATCATCGCGGAGCTCCGCAAGGTCGTCTGGCCGACGCGCAACCAGCTGACGTCGTACACCACCGTGGTGATCTTCTTTGTCGCCATCATGATCGCGCTGGTGACCGTGATTGACTATGGGCTCAACCACGCGGCCAAGTACGTCTTCGGCTGAGCCAAGAGCGAAGGGCGCCGTGGCACCGGCGCCCGTTTTCGCATGTTCCACCCCTATGTATCCAGGAAGAAGCAGCCATCGTGTCTGACCCGAACCTGAACGACGACGCCATCGAGCCTCGCGGGACCGCTGCCGAGATGGTGGACGACGAGCTCGACATCGTCGAGGGCGCGGACGAGCAGGACGAGTTCGAGGCTGCCGAGGCCGAGGCGGGGGAGCCGGCCGAAGAGGCTGCCCTGAACGTCGAGGACGAGGACGAGGCCGAAGAGGCTGCCGCCGAGGCCGAGGAGGCCGCCGAGGAGGAGCCGGCCGCGCCCGTCGACCCCGTCGAGGCACTGCGCGAGGAACTGCGTTCCCTGCCCGGCGAGTGGTACGTCATCCACACCTACGCCGGTTACGAGAACCGCGTGAAGACCAACCTGGAGCAGCGCGCCGTCTCGCTGAACGTCGAGGACTACATCTTCCAGGCCGAGGTGCCGCAGGAGGAGGTCGTCCAGATCAAGAACGGCGACCGCAAGACGATCAAGCAGAACAAGCTGCCGGGTTACGTCCTGGTCCGCATGGACCTGACCAACGAGTCCTGGGGCGTCGTCCGCAACACCCCGGGTGTCACCGGCTTCGTCGGCAACGCCTACGACCCGTACCCGCTGACCCTGGACGAGATCGTCAAGATGCTCGCTCCGGAGGCCGAGGAGAAGGCCGCCCGCGAGGCCGCCGAGGCCGAGGGCAAGCCGGCCCCGCAGCGCAAGGTCGAGGTCCAGGTGCTGGACTTCGAGGTCGGCGACTCGGTCACCGTCACCGACGGCCCGTTCGCCACGCTGCAGGCGACCATCAACGAGATCAACCCCGACTCGAAGAAGGTCAAGGGCCTGGTGGAGATCTTCGGCCGCGAGACGCCGGTCGAGCTGTCCTTCGACCAGATCCAGAAGAACTGATCCAGAAGAACAAGTCCATTTCTGGACGTCGCTCTTCCGCGCAGGTCAGGCGGGCTGCTTCAGCCGGTCTGACCTGCTCGGTTTTTGGCCGCGCATCTATACCCGTTATCGTTGTGCGGTATGCCTGCGTCAGGATCTGATCCTCGCGCGGGCATGGACCCGAATGAAAGGACCCGGAGAGCTATGCCTCCCAAGAAGAAGAAGGTCACGGGGCTCATCAAGCTCCAGATCCAGGCCGGTGCCGCCAACCCGGCTCCGCCGGTCGGCCCCGCGCTGGGTCAGCACGGTGTCAACATCATGGAGTTCTGCAAGGCCTACAACGCCGCGACCGAGTCGCAGCGAGGTTGGGTCATCCCGGTGGAGATCACGGTCTACGAGGACCGCTCCTTCACCTTCATCACCAAGACGCCGCCGGCCGCGAAGATGATCCTCAAGGCCGCGGGCATCGAGAAGGGCTCCGGCGAGCCGCACAAGACCAAGGTCGCCAAGATCACCGAGGCGCAGGTCCGCGAGATCGCCCAGACCAAGATGCCCGACCTGAACGCGAACGACCTGGACGCCGCGGCGAAGATCATCGCCGGTACCGCGCGCTCCATGGGCGTCACGGTCGAGGGCTGACCTCAACCCCCCTCAGCAGTCATGCGGCCGTAGCCGGTCGCACGTGGCAGGGCCTGCTCGGCCCAGGGACCACGACTCCTTTCAGAACACACAGGAGCAAGTTGTGAGCAAGCGCAGCAAGGCTCTCCGCGCTGCGGACGCCAAGGTCGACCGGGAGAAGCTGTACGCCCCGCTCGAGGCCGTCCGTCTCGCCAAGGAGACCTCCACGACCAAGTTCGACGCCACCGTCGAGGTCGCCTTCCGTCTGGGTGTCGACCCGCGCAAGGCCGACCAGATGGTCCGTGGCACCGTGAACCTTCCGCACGGCACCGGTAAGACCGCCCGGGTCCTGGTCTTCGCGACCGGCGACCGTGCCGAGGCCGCGCGTGCCGCGGGCGCCGACATCGTCGGCGCCGACGAGCTGATCGACGAGGTGGCGAAGGGCCGTCTGGACTTCGACGCCGTCGTCGCCACCCCGGACCTCATGGGCAAGGTCGGCCGCCTCGGCCGCGTCCTCGGCCCGCGTGGTCTGATGCCGAACCCGAAGACCGGCACCGTCACCCCCGACACCGCCAAGGCCGTCACGGACATTAAGGGCGGCAAGATCGAGTTCCGCGTCGACAAGCACTCGAACCTGCACTTCATCATCGGCAAGTCGTCCTTCGACGACGCCAAGCTGGTGGAGAACTACGGCGCCGCGCTGGAGGAGATCCTCCGTCTGAAGCCGTCCGCCGCCAAGGGTCGCTACATCAAGAAGGCCGCCATCACCACCACGATGGGCCCCGGCATCCCGGTCGACCCGAACCGCACCCGCAACCTCCTCGTCGAGGAGGACCCGGCCGCCGTCTGAGCCATCCGCTCACCCCGGTAGCCGCGTCAGGTACGCGTGAGTGAGGGCGGGCCCCGCAACCTTCTGGGTGCGGGGCCCGCCCTTTCTTCGTGCGAACTCTCGTACGACTGTCAGTGGCCTGAGTTACCGTGCAGGACACACGAGTTCTCATAGGGGTGGGACCAGATGAAGAGCACGACGTCCGCCGTACGGCCCTTTCCATGGCCGCTGCCGCCGCGCTGACCTCCGTGGCGGCCTGCGGCTCCTCCTCGAGCTCCGGCAAGGGGGACAAGGCCGCCGGCGGCGAGACGATCCACCTCAGCCCCGTCGCCGCCGTGCTGCGCACGGCCGAACAGTCCACCGACAAGGCGGACTCGGCGAAGGTGCGCTCCACCTTGGTCATCGGCGATGTGATGTCGATGTCGGGAAACGGCACCATGCGCTGGGGCAACGGCCTCACCGGCAGCCTCGCCATCACCTTCACCGGTGGCAAGATCGCCGAGGCCATGCACAAGGTCGGCGCGGCGCCGTCGGTGCAGGCCCGTTACCTGCCGGACGCCTACTACGCGAGCCTGGGCGGCACGTCCGCCGAGCGCCTGGGCGGCAAGCACTGGATCAAGTACTCGTACGACCTCCTCGCCCAGGTCAGCGGCGCCTCAGGGTCGTACCTGAAGGACCAGATACGCACCGCCACCCCGACCCAGACGGTGAAGCTGCTGCTGGCCTCCCATGACGTGGAGAAGGTCGGCCAGGAGACCGTCTCCGGCGTCCGTATGACGCACTACGCGGGCACGGTGAACGTCGCCGACTTCGCGGGCAGGAGCAGCAACCTCGGCGCGGACCAACTGGCCGCCCTGAAGAAGCAGCTCGACCAGGCCGGCATCGCCACCGAGACCGTCGACATCTGGCTCAACGACCAGAACCTGCCGGTGAAGAAGATCGAGAAGGCCGCCACGACCAAGGGTGAGATGGTCAACACCGCCTACTACAGCGACTACGGCGTTCCCGTCACCACCGAGGCCCCGCCGGCCTCCGACACGCTGGACTTCGCCAAGCTCATGAAGTCCAGCGGCCTGCCCAACGGCACCGCGACGGGCAGCAGCACCACGACGTCCTGACCCGATTTGCTCGGCGGTGCCCCCGTCCCTTACTCTCTTCCAGAAGCCAAAGACCGCTGGTCGTTGCCGTGCGCTCGAACGAGGGCGCGGTGGCCGAAGGATCCGCTGAAAAGTGGGCGACCCGCGCAGGTGACAGTGGAAGAACTCCCGGAGTGCGCGCGCCGAGCGCGTGTGCGGCCGGTCGAGTCCGCCCCGAGCGCCTGCGCCGGGGCGTTTCGTTTTCCCCAGTCCTCCTTCGGGTCCGCGCGGTCCGAATCACCCGGAAGGAGGCCGAGGCTCTATGGCGAGGCCCGACAAGGCTGCCGCGGTTGCCGAGCTGACGGACAAGTTCCGCAGCTCCAACGCCGCCGTGCTGACCGAGTACCGCGGTCTCACCGTGGCGCAGCTCAAGACGCTGCGCCGGTCGCTCGGTGAGAACGCCCAGTACGCCGTGGTGAAGAACACGCTGACCAAGATTGCGGCCAAGGAGGCCGGGATCACGCTGGAGGACCAGCTCTTCGCTGGCCCGACGGCCGTCGCCTTCGTCACCGGTGACCCGGTGGAGTCGGCGAAGGGTCTGCGTGACTTCGCCAAGGACAACCCCAATCTCGTCATCAAGGGCGGTGTCCTCGAGGGCAAGGCCCTCTCCGCCGACGAGATCAAGAAGCTTGCGGACCTCGAGTCCCGCGAGGTTCTGCTCGCCAAGCTGGCGGGCGCCATGAAGGGCAAGCAGTCCCAGGCTGCCGCGCTCTTCCAGGCGCTCCCGTCGAAGCTCGTCCGCACCGTGGACGCGCTGCGCGCCAAGCAGGCCGAGCAGGGCGGTGCCGAGTAATTCGGCTCGCATCATGACCGCCGCCGCCAGGCAGCGGTCGTAGCGGGCCGAACGTACGCCCGCCAGTCATGTACATCCGGCACCAGCCGATTTAGTGGAAGGAAAGCCATCATGGCTCTCACCCAGGACGAACTGCTCGCCGAGTTCGAGGGCATGACCCTGATCCAGCTCGCCGAGTTCGTGAAGGCGTTCGAGGAGAAGTTCGACGTCACCGCCGCCGCCCCCGTCGCGGTTGCCGCCGCCGGCGCCCCGGGTGCCCCGGCCGCCGAGGCCGTCGAGGAGAAGGACGAGTTCGACGTCGTCCTCACCGGCGCCGGCGACAAGAAGATCCAGGTCATCAAGGTCGTGCGTGAGCTGACCTCCCTGGGTCTGAAGGAGGCCAAGGACCTCGTCGACGGCACCCCGAAGCCGGTCCTCGAGAAGGTCAACAAGGAGGCCGCCGACAAGGCCGCCGAGGCCCTCAAGGGCGCCGGCGCGTCCGTCGAGGTCAAGTAAGACCTTCGCGACCGCAGAGACGGCCTCCTAGGGCTGGGACCGTGAAAACGTCCCCCCTGGGGCTGTAACGCGAACGCACCGAAGGGCGATCATCCATCCGGGTGGTCGCCCTTCGGCGTTCCCCGGTGTCCGGCCCGGGCTGCCTTGCACCTGTGTTCGTGAGGGGTAAGGTGATCTTCGTCCTGTCTCAGGAGGGCGGGGTTCCGGCTGGAGGCCCTTGACGAACCGCACGCAGCGCGCAATTCTCAGGACGCGTCGTCACAAGGATCCGAATCCGAGGCATGGATCGACGACGAAGAGGGCAGTATCAACGTGCGTTGAGGGCGGCATGCCGAGGGCGTTGACAAGAGCGGTGAGTACAGCGAGGGTCCCGACAAACCCGCACTGGACATCAGTGTGCCAAGTGGCTACACTGACCCTTTGCGCTGCCTGTTAGCTGTCCCCTGCCCGTCACCAGGGGTCTGCCCTCACTCGAGCACTGACGACAAAAGCCACCTTGACCTGGGGTTTCTGTCTCTGTGTACGGGAGAGGGGCCGGCACGCGCGTAGTGAGTCCGAGCCCTCGGAAGGACCCCCTCTTGGCCGCCTCGCGCAATGCCTCGACCGCGAATATGAACAACGGCGCCAGCACCGCCCCGCTGCGCATCTCCTTTGCAAAGATCAAGGAGCCTCTCGAGGTTCCGAACCTGCTCGCGCTGCAGACCGAGAGCTTCGACTGGCTGCTCGGCAACACCGCCTGGCAGAGTCGGGTCGAGGAGGCTCTGGAGAACGGTCAGGACGTCCCCACCAAGTCCGGTCTGGAGGAGATCTTCGAGGAGATCTCCCCGATCGAGGACTTCTCCGGGTCGATGTCCCTGACGTTCCGGGACCACCGCTTCGAGCCGCCGAAGAACTCCATCGACGAGTGCAAGGAGCGCGACTTCACGTACGCCGCCCCGCTCTTCGTCACCGCGGAGTTCACCAACAACGAGACCGGTGAGATCAAGTCCCAGACGGTCTTCATGGGCGACTTCCCGCTCATGACGAACAAGGGCACTTTCGTCATCAACGGCACCGAGCGTGTCGTGGTGTCCCAGCTGGTCCGTTCCCCCGGTGTCTACTTCGACTCCACCATCGACAAGACGTCCGACAAGGACATCTTCTCCGCCAAGATCATCCCGTCCCGGGGCGCCTGGCTGGAGATGGAGATCGACAAGCGCGACATGGTCGGTGTCCGTATCGACCGCAAGCGCAAGCAGTCGGTCACCGTGCTGCTGAAGGCGCTCGGCTGGACGACCGAGCAGATCCTCGAGGAGTTCGGCGAGTACGAGTCCATGCGCGCCACCCTGGAGAAGGACCACACCCAGGGCCAGGACGACGCGCTGCTCGACATCTACCGCAAGCTGCGTCCGGGCGAGCCCCCCACGCGTGAGGCCGCGCAGACGCTGCTGGAGAACCTGTACTTCAACCCGAAGCGCTACGACCTCGCCAAGGTCGGCCGCTACAAGGTCAACAAGAAGCTCGGTGCGGACGAGCCGCTGGACGCCGGTGTGCTCACCACCGAGGACGTCATCGCCACCATCAAGTACCTGGTGAAGCTGCACGCCGGCGAGACCGAGACGGTGACCGAGTCCGGTCGCACGATCATGGTCGAGACCGACGACATCGACCACTTCGGCAACCGCCGTATCCGCAGCGTCGGTGAGCTGATCCAGAACCAGGTCCGTACGGGTCTCGCCCGTATGGAGCGTGTCGTGCGCGAGCGCATGACCACGCAGGACGTCGAGGCGATCACGCCGCAGACCCTGATCAACATCCGGCCGGTCGTCGCCTCCATCAAGGAGTTCTTCGGCACCAGCCAGCTGTCCCAGTTCATGGACCAGAACAACCCGCTGTCGGGGCTGACGCACAAGCGTCGTCTGAACGCCCTCGGCCCGGGTGGTCTCTCCCGTGAGCGGGCCGGCTTCGAGGTCCGTGACGTGCACCCCTCGCACTACGGCCGCATGTGCCCGATCGAGACGCCGGAAGGCCCGAACATCGGTCTGATCGGCTCGCTCGCCTCCTACGGCCGGGTCAACGCGTTCGGTTTCATCGAGACGCCGTACCGCAAGGTCGTCGACGGCCAGGTCAGCGACGAGGTCGACTACCTGACCGCCGACGAGGAGGACCGCTTCGTCATCGCGCAGGCCAACGCGCCGCTGAACGACGAGATGCGGTTCGCCGAGGCCCGCGTGCTGGTCCGCCGCCGTGGCGGCGAGGTCGACTACGTCGGCCCCGAGGACGTGGACTACATGGACGTCTCGCCGCGCCAGATGGTGTCGGTCGCGACCGCCATGATCCCCTTCCTCGAGCACGACGACGCCAACCGTGCCCTCATGGGCGCGAACATGATGCGTCAGGCCGTGCCGCTGATTAAGTCGGAGGCCCCGCTCGTCGGCACCGGCATGGAGTACCGCTCCGCGGTCGACGCCGGCGACGTGGTCAAGGCCGAGAAGGACGGTGTGGTCCAGGAGGTCTCCGCGGACTACATCACCACCGCCAACGACGACGGCACGTACATCACGTACCGCCTGGCCAAGTTCTCCCGGTCCAACCAGGGCACCTCGGTCAACCAGAAGGTCATCGTCAACGAGGGCGACCGCGTCGTCACCGGCCAGGTGCTGGCCGACGGCCCGGCCACCCAGAACGGCGAGATGGCCCTCGGCAAGAACCTGCTCGTGGCGTTCATGCCGTGGGAGGGTCACAACTACGAGGACGCGATCATCCTGTCGCAGCGCCTCGTGCAGGACGACGTCCTCTCCTCGATCCACATCGAGGAGCACGAGGTCGACGCCCGTGACACCAAGCTCGGCCCCGAGGAGATCACCCGGGACATCCCGAACGTCTCCGAGGAGGTCCTCGCCGACCTCGACGAGCGCGGCATCATCCGCATCGGTGCCGAGGTCATCGCCGGTGACATCCTCGTCGGCAAGGTCACCCCGAAGGGCGAGACCGAGCTGACCCCCGAGGAGCGCCTGCTGCGCGCCATCTTCGGTGAGAAGGCGCGTGAGGTCCGTGACACCTCGCTGAAGGTGCCGCACGGCGAGACCGGCAAGGTCATCGGCGTGCGCGTCTTCGACCGCGAGGAGGGCGACGAGCTGCCGCCGGGCGTGAACCAGCTGGTCCGCGTCTACGTCGCGCAGAAGCGCAAGATCACCGACGGTGACAAGCTCGCCGGCCGCCACGGCAACAAGGGTGTCATCTCCAAGATCCTGCCGATCGAGGACATGCCGTTCCTGGAGGACGGCACCCCGGTCGACATCATCCTCAACCCGCTGGGTGTGCCGTCCCGAATGAACCCGGGACAGGTCCTGGAGATCCACCTCGGCTGGCTCGCCAGCCGCGGCTGGGACGTCTCCGGCCTCGCGGACGAGTGGGCCCAGCGCCTGCAGGCCATCGGCGCCGACCAGGTCGCCCCGCGCACCAACGTCGCGACCCCGGTCTTCGACGGTGCCCGCGAGGACGAGCTGGCGGGTCTGCTGCAGCACACCATCCCGAACCGCGACGGCGAGCGCATGGTCCTCCCGTCCGGCAAGGCGCAGCTGTTCGACGGCCGTAGCGGTGAGCCGTTCCCGGACCCGATCTCGGTCGGCTACATGTACATCCTGAAGCTGCACCACCTGGTCGACGACAAGCTGCACGCCCGCTCGACCGGTCCGTACTCGATGATCACCCAGCAGCCGCTGGGTGGTAAGGCCCAGTTCGGTGGCCAGCGGTTCGGTGAGATGGAGGTGTGGGCCCTCGAGGCCTACGGCGCCGCGTACGCCCTCCAGGAGCTGCTGACCATCAAGTCCGACGACGTCACCGGCCGCGTGAAGGTCTACGAGGCCATCGTCAAGGGCGAGAACATCCCCGAGCCCGGCATCCCCGAGTCCTTCAAGGTGCTCATCAAGGAGATGCAGTCGCTCTGCCTGAACGTGGAGGTGCTGTCCAGCGACGGTATGTCCATCGAGATGCGCGACACCGACGAGGACGTCTTCCGCGCTGCGGAGGAGCTCGGCATCGACCTGTCCCGGCGCGAGCCGAGCAGCGTCGAAGAGGTCTGACGGGAGTCCGGCAGGGGCCTCACCGATGAGTGAGGCCCCCGCCGACCCCCAGGCCCCCGTTTCAGACCAAAGACTTTCGACCCTGAGAGGGATTGACGCATAGTGCTCGACGTCAACTTCTTCGACGAGCTCCGGATCGGCCTGGCCACCGCTGACGACATCCGTCAGTGGAGCCACGGTGAGGTCAAGAAGCCCGAGACCATCAACTACCGCACCCTCAAGCCCGAGAAGGACGGACTCTTCTGCGAGAAGATCTTCGGTCCGACCCGGGACTGGGAGTGCTACTGCGGCAAGTACAAGCGCGTCCGCTTCAAGGGCATCATCTGCGAGCGCTGTGGCGTCGAGGTCACGCGCGCCAAGGTGCGCCGTGAGCGGATGGGCCACATCGAGCTGGCCGCTCCCGTCACGCACATCTGGTACTTCAAGGGTGTCCCCTCGCGCCTCGGCTACCTGCTGGACCTGGCGCCGAAGGACCTCGAGAAGGTCATCTACTTCGCCGCGTACATGATCACGTACGTCGACGAGGAGCGCCGTACCCGCGACCTTCCCTCCCTGGAGGCGCACGTCTCGGTCGAGCGCCAGCAGATCGAGAACCGCCGCGACGCCGACCTGGAGGCCCGCGCCAAGAAGCTCGAGTCCGACCTGGCCGAGCTGGAGGCCGAGGGTGCCAAGGCCGACGTGCGCCGCAAGGTGCGCGAGGGTGCCGAGCGCGAGATGAAGCAGCTGCGCGACCGCGCGCAGCGCGAGATCGACCGCCTCGACGAGGTGTGGAACCGGTTCAAGAACCTCAAGGTCCAGGACCTCGAGGGCGACGAGCTGCTCTACCGCGAGCTGCGGGACCGCTTCGGCACGTACTTCGACGGCTCGATGGGTGCCGCGGCGCTGCAGAAGCGCCTGGAGTCCTTCGACCTCG
The DNA here is from genome assembly GCF_042891825.1 of Streptomyces sp. NPDC001852. Taxonomy (NCBI): domain Bacteria; kingdom Bacillati; phylum Actinomycetota; class Actinomycetes; order Kitasatosporales; family Streptomycetaceae; genus Streptomyces; species Streptomyces sp. NPDC001852. The sequence continues at coordinate 262,192 of NZ_JBIATN010000009.1, read as the reverse complement.
AGGAGGAGGCCGAGAAGCTCCGCGAGATCATCCGCACCGGCAAGGGCCAGAAGAAGACCCGTGCCCTCAAGCGCCTGAAGGTCGTCTCCGCGTTCCTGCAGACGTCCAACAGCCCCAAGGGCATGGTCCTGGACTGCGTCCCGGTCATCCCGCCGGACCTGCGTCCGATGGTGCAGCTGGACGGTGGCCGCTTCGCGACCTCCGACCTGAACGACCTGTACCGCCGTGTCATCAACCGCAACAACCGTCTGAAGAGGCTCCTGGACCTCGGTGCCCCGGAGATCATCGTCAACAACGAGAAGCGCATGCTTCAGGAGGCCGTTGACGCCCTCTTCGACAACGGCCGTCGCGGCCGCCCGGTGACCGGCCCCGGCAACCGCCCGCTGAAGTCCCTCAGCGACATGCTGAAGGGTAAGCAGGGCCGCTTCCGTCAGAACCTGCTCGGCAAGCGTGTCGACTACTCGGCGCGTTCCGTGATCGTCGTCGGTCCGCAGCTGAAGCTGCACCAGTGCGGTCTGCCGAAGGCGATGGCGCTGGAGCTGTTCAAGCCGTTCGTGATGAAGCGCCTGGTCGACCTGAACCACGCGCAGAACATCAAGAGCGCCAAGCGCATGGTGGAGCGCGGCCGCACGGTCGTGTACGACGTCCTCGAAGAGGTCATCGCCGAGCACCCGGTCCTGCTGAACCGTGCTCCCACCCTGCACCGCCTCGGCATCCAGGCCTTCGAGCCGCAGCTGGTCGAGGGCAAGGCCATCCAGATCCACCCGCTCGTCTGCACCGCGTTCAACGCGGACTTCGACGGTGACCAGATGGCCGTGCACCTGCCGCTGTCCGCGGAGGCGCAGGCCGAGGCCCGCATCCTGATGCTGTCCTCGAACAACATCCTCAAGCCGGCCGACGGCCGTCCGGTGACGATGCCGACCCAGGACATGGTCCTCGGTCTGTTCTTCCTCACCACCGACGGCGAGATGCGTGACGTCAAGGGCGAGGGCCGCTCGTTCGCGTCCGTGGCCGAGGCGATCATGGCGTTCGACGCCGGCGAGCTCTCGCTGCAGTCGCGCGTGGACATCCGCTTCCCGGTGGGCACCATCCCGCCGCGCGGCTGGACCCCGCCGGCGCGCGAGGAGGGCGAGCCGGAGTGGCAGCAGGGTGACAGCTTCCGCCTGAACACCACGCTGGGCCGCGCGCTCTTCAACGAGCTGCTGCCCGAGGACTACCCGTTCGTCGACTACGAGGTCGGCAAGAAGCAGCTCTCCGAGATCGTCAACGACCTCGCCGAGCGCTACCCGAAGGTCATCGTGGCGGCGACGCTCGACAACCTGAAGGCGTCCGGCTTCTACTGGGCCACCCGTTCCGGCGTCACCGTCGCCATCTCCGACGTCGTCGTTCCCGAGGCGAAGAAGGAGATCGTCCGCGGCTACGAGGCGCAGGACGAGAAGGTCCAGAAGCAGTACGAGCGCGGTCTGATCACCAAGGACGAGCGCACACAGGAGCTCATCGCGATCTGGACCAAGGCGACCAACGAGGTCGCCGAGGCGATGAACGAGAACTTCCCGAAGACCAACCCGATCTTCATGATGGTGAACTCGGGTGCACGAGGCAACATGATGCAGATGCGTCAGATTGCCGGTATGCGTGGTCTGGTGTCGAACGCGAAGAACGAGACCATCCCGCGGCCCATCAAGGCGTCGTTCCGTGAGGGTCTGTCCGTGCTGGAGTACTTCATCTCCACGCACGGTGCCCGTAAGGGTCTGGCGGACACCGCCCTGCGTACCGCCGACTCGGGTTACCTCACCCGTCGTCTGGTCGACGTCTCCCAGGACGTCATCATCCGCGAGGAGGACTGCGGCACCGAGCGCGGCCTCAAGCTCCACATCGCGGAGGTCGGCGCGGACGGCGTGCTGCGCAAGGCGGACAACGTCGAGACGTCCGTGTACGCGCGCTGCCTCGCCGAGGAGATCGTGGTCGACGGCAAGGTGCTGGCCCCGGCCGGTACCGACCTCGGTGACGTGCTCATTGACGAGCTGGTCAAGCACGGCGTCGCGGAGGTCAAGACCCGCTCGGTCCTGACCTGCGAGTCCGCCGTCGGCACCTGCGCGATGTGCTACGGCCGTTCGCTGGCCACCGGCAAGCTGGTCGACATCGGTGAGGCGGTCGGCATCATCGCCGCCCAGTCCATCGGTGAGCCCGGTACCCAGCTGACGATGCGTACCTTCCACACCGGTGGTGTGGCCGGTGACGACATCACCCAGGGCCTGCCGCGTGTCGTCGAGCTCTTCGAGGCCCGTACCCCGAAGGGTGTCGCCCCGATCTCCGAGGCTTCCGGCCGCGTCCGGATCGAGGAGACCGAGAAGACCAAGAAGCTCGTCGTCACCCCGGACGACGGCAGCGACGAGACGGCCTACCCGATCTCGAAGCGCGCCAAGGTCCTGGTCAGCGAGGGCGAGCACGTCGAGGTGGGCCAGCAGCTCACCGTGGGTGCCACCAACCCGCACGACGTGCTGCGCATCCTGGGCCAGCGTGCCGTCCAGGTCCACCTGGTCGGCGAGGTCCAGAAGGTCTACAACTCGCAGGGTGTGTCGATCCACGACAAGCACATCGAGATCATCATCCGGCAGATGCTCCGCCGCGTGACGATCATCGAGTCCGGCGACGCCGAGCTGCTGCCCGGCGAGCTGGTCGAGCGCTCGAAGTTCGAGACCGAGAACCGTCGTGTGGTCCAGGAGGGCGGTCACCCGGCCTCCGGTCGTCCGCAGCTGATGGGTATCACCAAGGCCTCGCTGGCGACGGAGTCCTGGCTGTCGGCCGCCTCCTTCCAGGAGACGACCCGAGTCCTGACGGACGCGGCGATCAACGCCAAGTCCGACAGCCTCATCGGCCTCAAGGAGAACGTCATCATCGGTAAGCTCATCCCGGCCGGTACGGGCCTGTCCCGCTACCGCAACATCCGGGTCGAGCCGACCGAGGAGGCCAAGGCCGCGATGTACTCGGCCGTCGGCTACGACGACATCGACTACTCGCCGTTCGGCACCGGCTCCGGCCAGGCCGTTCCGCTGGAGGACTACGACTACGGTCCGTACAACCAGTAAGCGAGCAGCTTGAAGGGCGGTCACCCCTCGGGGTGGCCGCCCTTCGGCGTTTCCCCGGGGATCTCAGCGACGGAGCCGGAGGTACGGCTCCAGGGCACTCAGCCGGGTCTCGTGGTCGGGATGGGTGGACAGCAGCCGGGCCAGGGTGCCGGGCTCCTGCAGCTTCTGCCCCTGCGCCACGGCGGCCGCCTTCGCCGTCTCCTCCTCCGTCCGGAAGTGGTGGATCACCTCGGCCAGCCGGGGGGCGAAACCGAGCTCGGCGGCCTGCTGGTCGGCGCGCAGCTCGCCGCGCCGGCCGACGTAGGCGAGCAGGTACGGGGCGGCGACCAGCGGGACGGTGATGTACCAGGCGCCGAGGAACCCGGCGACCACCACCATGCCCAGGAAGAAGTAGACGCAGCCGGTGGCGGCCAGCGAGAACACGCGGGACACGGCGATTGCGATCCGGGCCAGGGCGCGCATCACGGCCCAGGCGATCCGTCCGGGCAGCGAGTACCAGTAACCGAGCAGACCGGCCCACGCGTGGCCGCCGGTGTGGTGGCCCAGCTCGTGGGCGAGTACGGCGGCGAGGTTGCTGCTGGGGATCTTGTTCAGGGCGTACGTGGTGACGCCGACGACATGCCCGGCCACGGCGACGGCGTTCAGCTCGCCGCTGTTCTCCACCATCAGCTCGTACGTCTGCGCCTCGATGCCGGCCCGGGCGGTCACCTCCCGCCAGACCGGTTCGAGCCGGGCCCGCTCCTCGGCCGTTGGCAGGCGGAGCTTGAGCACGTGCCGGGCGAACGCCAGCTCGGTGGGCCGGTGGAAGACGAGGGCACCACTGAAGAGCCAGGCCACCGTGACGATCCAGCCCATCACGGTGCCGAACACCCCGAGGGCGATCGAACCGACCACGGCCAGACTCACCAGCGCCCCCGGCAGCTGCACGGCCAGCCGCCCGATCGCGGTCACGTCGGCCCCACGCTGATGCTCGGCGACGAGCACGCGCCCGCCACGGTGCCGGTAGTCGAGATCGTCGGGGGCGGGCTCGGACGGGTCCGGGGCGTGCGGGGGAGCGTCGGGGGACGGCAGGGGCGCGGTGGGGGCGCCCACGTGGTGCGCCGCCCCGGCAGACGCGCCCGGCGGGCCCGGGTATGCCGGGGGCGCGGGGTCCGCGCTCTGGCCGGGGTATGTCGGTGCCGGGGTGGGGTGGGGGCCGGTGCCTTCGGCGGGGTAGGCGGGGGCGGTTGCCGGGTACGGGGGCGCGGGGTCGGGGCTTTGGCCGGGGTATGTGGGTGCGGGGGTGGAGTGGGGGCTGGTGGCTTCGGCAGGGTAGGCGGGGGCGGTTGCCGGGTAGGGCGGGCCGGCGGTCGGGTAGGCGGGCGTGGGGGCCGGGTAGGCGGGCGTGGGGGCAGGGTACTGGGGCGGCACGCCAGGGTAGGGAGGCGGAGCGGCGGTCGGGCCTGTGCTCGAGGGCACGGTGGCGTCCGGGTACGCCGGCTCGCCGGGGTAGGCGGGAGCGGGCGGTACGGCCGGATCCGGGGGCTGGGACATGGAACGGGACTCCTTCGAGTGGTGCGGGGACGACGGCTGCGGGCTCAGCCGATGAGCGCGGCGGCGGGCAGCAGAAGGGCGCCGGCGCAGAAGGCGAGCAGGCCGACGCGGATCCAGCGGTGCTTGGACGCGGCGATCCGGCTGGTCGCGGTGAGTGCCGCCAGCAGGGCGGCGGCGGGATCGCGGTCGGTGTCGGCGAGCGCCTCGGCGAGACGGTCCTCGCGCACGGCCTGCTGGATGTCACCGAAGTAGCAGAGCGGCCGCCCGGCCGCCCACGAACCGCTGTGGTAGCGGGGCAGCACGGCGAGCAGCAGCGCGGCCAGCGACAGCGCGAGCGAGGCAGCGCCGCCCCACCAGGCGGCGGCACCGGCCGCGGACAACTCGCCCGGCGACCAGTCCCGTCCGGACATCAGCCCGGTGAACACACCGGCCGTCAGCCCCAGCGCCGCCACCAGCACGGACGCCTTGGTGTCGGCGCGCCCGATCTCGCCACGCAGCTCCCGCAACAGCCGCTCGGCGGACGTACCAGTGGCCACATCGGTGTCCGGGCTGGTCATGCCGGTCCCGCTTCGGGCAGCTCGGGCGAGGTGGTGCCGACGGGGCCGCCCGGCGTGGCGGGTGGCTGCCCGGGCAGGGGAGGCACGGTGGGTGCCGGTCCCGGGGCGACGGGCGGTGTGGGGGGCGCGAACGCCGCCTGCCCGTACGCCGGGCCGGCACCGGGCGGCCCGTAGGGCGCGGGTGCCTGCCCGGACGGCGGACCGGGCGGGTATGGCTGCGGATACGGCTGCTGCGGGGCGTACGGCGACGGGGCGTAAGGCGATGGCGGACTGGGAGAGGGGGCGTACGGCGACGTGTGGGGCGCCGGACCGGGAGCCGCCCCGCCGCCGGGGACCGCCGTGCCGACGGCTTCGCTGCCTCCGGCCTGCGGGGGCGCGGGCGGCCCCGCGTACGGCTCGGCGTACGACGGCGCCGGCACCGCGCCCGGCGGCAGCGCCTCCGGGGCCGCGACCGGCGGCGTCTGCGCGGCCCGGTCCTGCTGCTCGATCAGGTCGTCGACGGAGGCCAGCACCGACCGCGCCGACTCCGCCTTCTGGAAGTCCTCCAGCGTGTCGCCCGCGATCAGTTCCAGCTGCTTGCGGATGGTGCCGAGCTGGTCCTTCTGCAGGGTGCCGATCACCATCTTCGTGTCCATGGGGTGCTGGGCGAGGTGCAGCGCCCACGCGGCCACGCCACCGTGCTGCAGGTGGTACTGGTAGAACGCGAGCTTCTGGGCGACCAGCTGCTGCGACTGCTGCTGCCGCAGCCACTCCAGTTCGTGCTCCTGCCGGGCCTGACGCATCCGGAACTCGTGTTCGGGATCCAGCATCTCGGACTCGTAGCGCAGGCTGCGCTTGCGCCGCCGGTGGGCGATCGCCTCGTCGTCCAGGCGCAGCCGCACCACGCACGTCACCGCCAGACCGGTGCCCGCGGCGAAGCGGCCCTCCTCCATCACGGTCTCCAGCAGGGCCTGTTCGGCCTCGGGGCTGTCCTCGATGGAGAAGCGCCGGGTGAGGGGGCGGGCCAGCTGCTGCAGCTCCCGGCTGAGCCGGGTCGGTACGTCCCGTTCACCGCTCGCCACATAGGCGATCGGGTCCGCCACGCGCCAGGTCAGATCGGCGATCGCGCCGAAGGAGAAGGCGTCGTCGTCGCTGGGCAGCCGCAGCTTCAGCTGGACCGGGTGGCTGCCCATGTCCACCTCGTACACCGAGGTGTAGCGCCGGGTCGCCGCCTCCGCGCGGCTCGGCCGCTCGGGCGGCATGAAGACGTCGTACGAGCCGCTCGCGGTGACGAAGACCAGCGCGTGGTCGATTGCGCCGATCTGTCTGCGGGCGACGTAGTCGAACCGGGAGATCGGGCGCACGGTCAGCACCGGGTCGATCAGGGTGCTGTGCCGGTCGGCGTCCTGCTGCCACTCCGGCGGCCGGCGGAAGTCCGCCATGGGTCAACTCCTCGAAGGCATAGGGGGGTTCAGTGGGTCGTGGCCGGGTGCAGCACCGTGAGCAGGTGATCGGCCAGTGGCGGCCGCGGGCCGCCGTCCTCGGCGCGCAGGGTGCGCAGTTCGTGGTCGAGGCGTTTGCGGTCGTCCGCGGAGACGACGAGGGCGGGCAGCAGCAGCTCCAGCGCGTAGGCGGCGTCCGCGCGGCGGCCGCCGACGTACACCCAGGTGCGCAGGGCGTCGAGGGCCGGGCGGGTGTGGGCGCGGTCGCCCAGCGCCGTGCGCCACAGGGTGGCGAGGTCACGGGCCGCGTCCGCCTCGTACATGCCGCTCTCGGCGTACCAGCCGACGAGCGCGCCGTCCTCGGAGTTGTCGCAGGCCCGCACGAACGCGGCGAGAGCCAGGTCGCGGACCGCCGGAGTGTCCAGGTACAGCAGCCGGACGAACTCGGCGAGCACCTCCCCGCGGCGCCGGCCCGGGCCGCCGGACAGCAGCAGGGCGGCGGACTCGGTGAGGTTGTCCCGTTCGGCCTTGTTGCTGGCGTCGGCGCGGGCCCGGGCGGCGAGTGCGCCGAGCGCGGGCCCGGCCAGGTCGGGGCGCAGCGGCGCGAGCAGGCCGAAGGCGCGGATGGCCGTCCAGCGCCGCCCCACGTGCCCGTCGGAGCACCACTGGGTGAGCAGCCGCAGCACCACCGGCGCCCCGAGCAACTGGGCGAGGGTGAGCGTGTTGGCGGCGGTGACACGCGGGCCGAAGGCCCGGGAGGTCGCCCAGCGGTCGACGAGCAGCGCCATCGTCGAGGGCAGGTCGGCGGCGGCGAGCAGTGCGGTGGCCGCCGCCGCGCGGGTCCGCACCAGGGGGCGGCCGTCGCGGGCGAGCTGCCCGATCCACGCCACGAGGGCGGGCCGGGCGGAGGGATGGCGGGTCCACACCTCGGTGAGCAGGACGCGCGAGGTGCGCTCCTCGCGGAACCCGGCGGTGAACTGCGGCACCGAGCCCCACTCGGTCGGTTCGCCGCGCAGCTCCCCGTGCGCCCGGGCGAGCGTGAGCCGGTCGGCGGCGGCCGGCCCGAACACCGGGATCTCGGGCGGCACTTCGGGGTGCTGCAGCCGCTGGAAGTGCACGTACAGCGTGTCGGCGAGTTCGGCGGCGAGGACGTACGGGGCCTGGTCGAATACGGCGAGCGAGATGAGGAAGGCCTTGTCGCGCAGACCGGTGTCCGGGTCGCGGAGCCAGTCGCGGCACTGCTTCTCCACCGCCGCCTGCCCGAAATCGGCGAGCCGCGCCAGGGCCGGCTCGCTGCCGTCGTAGTCGCCGAGCGCCTCGGCGAACGCGGCGGCCTCGGCGGGATGCCGGTCGGCGGCGAGGAACTCGGCCACCGGTTCGAGGGCCAGGAGCCTGTCCACGTCGTCGCCGTCCGGTCTGCGCCGCGCCAGATGCGCCCGTACGACGTCCAGCGGGCTCGGCGGAACCCAGGCGCAGGGCATGACGCCCGGCAGATGGGGGGAGTTCTCGACGGTGACGACGAGATAGCCGTCGGCCTTCTCCAGCTGCTCGCGGGCCGCGTAGAGGTGGGTGTCGCGCAGGGGGCGGTTGCGGCTGAGGGGCAGGTCGCGCAGGACGTGCCCGCCGGGCCGGGACAGCCTGCCGCTGAGCGCCCCGGGGGTGGTCTCGGGGTCGAGGGCGTGGACGGCGGGGACGCCCAGGCGGTGCAGCAGCATCAGCGCGGCGGCGCTGCGGCCGGTGGCGTGCGCGCCGGAGAGGACCAGGACCCGCTCCTCGCGCAGCCGCCGCAGCGCGCCGGCGAAGGCAGGGCCGTCGGAGAAGACGGCGGCCAGCGCGTCGAGATGGGCCGGGGGGATCTCGCCGGAGGAGTCGGTGCCGTCGGCCGCCGGGCCGTGGTGGTGGTGCTCGTGGACCTCGGTCCGGCCGCCCATGTACACGTCGCCGCCGACCTGCCCGCCGGACACGCCGTGCTGGGCACCGCCGACGAGGCTGCCGCCAAAGGCCGCGGTGTCCCCGAGGATGAACCCCGGGGTGTGCGCGAACAGCTCCCGCTGCGCGGCCCGCGCCTCCTGCGTGCGCTCCTCCGGCTCGGGTCCGTCCTCCTCGCCGGCCGCCGCGTCCTCGGGCGGGATGCCGGCGGCGGCCGCCTGCCCGCCCTCCTGCGGCCCGGCCGCCTCGCCCGCCGTCACGCGCCCTCACCCGCCGTACCGCCCAGCCGCACGTCCCCGGTGACCTGTCCCCCGGACACCCCGTGCTGGTCCCCGCCGACGAGGCTGCCCCCGAAGCTCGGGGACCCACTGCCGAAGTTGAAGACGACCCCGCCGCCCGCGGGGCCCTGGGCGGGTGCGGCGCCGGGCTGCGTCGTCGCGGGAGCCGTCTGTGCCGCGCCGGCCTGCGCCGACGGGGCCGGGACGGTGGCGGCGCCGTCCACCCCTGCCGTTGCGGGCACCGGCGTGTCGAGGGACGCCCGGCCGGCGCCCCCGCCGGCTCCCGCGGGTCCGCATTCCGCGGGCGGCGCCCCGGACGTCGTTGCCCCCCGTGCCCCCGGTGCCGGGTCGTCCCCCGGGAAACCCGGCACCGGGGGCTCCCCCGCCCCCGTGTCGGCGTGGTCGTGGTCGCCCGCCGGTACCGGGCCGTGGAGCCAGGCGCGCAGCGGGCCGTTCTTGCTGGTCACCGTCACGGGGCGGAAGTCGGCGGCGGGGACGCCGACGTGGTCGTGGCGCACGATGCCCGCGTGCACGCCCTCCGACACGCACAGCGCGAAGCCGTCCGCCCGGGCGCGCAGCGCCTCGCGCAGCAGCTGGGCGTCGAGGAGCCGGCAGGCGTGGTTCAGGTCGGAGCCGACCCAGCCGCCGTGCTCGTCCACGGCGACGTATCCGTTCGCGACCACGCCCCGCAGCCGGATCTGCGCCGTACTGGACGCGGAGCGGTTGTACGCGTGCAGCTGGGCCGGCACCTCGGTCAGCAGGGCCCGCAGCAGCGCCCGTACGGAGGCGCTCGCGTCGATCAGCTCCATCACCGAGTCCCCCCGGTCCGCCCGTGAGCGCAGCGTCTCGTCGATGCCGGCGGCCTCCAGGACCTGGTTGGCGATGTCGTACAGCTTGCGTCGCAGGATCTCCTGGTCGACGTCGTCCCGGTCGCTGTACTTCTCGATGTCGAGCAGGAGGAACGTCCGGCTCACGGGATCGGTCATGGTCGCCTTTCGTCGGCTTGCCGCTGGGTGGCTCGTCGGTGGGTGGCTCGTCGCCCGGTGGTTCGCGGGCCGCCGCCCGTGGCAGCAGAGTGGCGCCGGTGGCGGCAGGGCCGTGAGGACGGATGACCCACCCGAACTGTGACCGTGTGCACACAAGGCCCGCCGGGCGCAGCGCACGCGGGGTTCACTCGCGCCCCTCAGCCCGTGCGATCCGGCGCAGCACGTCCGGCCGTACGATCACCAGCGCGCGCCGCCCGGTGGTGACCGCGCCCCGCTCCCGCAGCTCCTTCAGCAGCCGCTGCACCATCTCCCGTGAGGCCCCCACCGACCCGGCGAGCTCCTGCTTGCTCAGCGGCACGGACAGCTCGATGCCCTCGGCGGTGCGCCGGCCGTGGGTGCGGGCGAGTTCGAGCAGCAGGGTCGCGAACCGCTCCCGCACGCTCATCGAGGCGAACTCCAGCCGGCGCCGGTCCGCGGCGCGCGTCCGGTCCGAAGCGAGGCCGAGCAGGGCGAAGGAGACGGCGGGGGAGCGGGCGAGGAACGCGGTGAAGCGTTCACGCTGGACGGCCACGGTCCGCACGTGCTCCAGCGCGGTCACGGTCGCCGACCTGGTCCGTCCCGTCAGCGCCGCCGCCTCGCCGACCACGTCGCCGGGTCCGCGCAGTGCGAGCAGCGCCTCGTACCCGTTGGCCGCGGCGGCCGTGACCTTCGTCCAGCCGCGCACGATGAACAGCACGTGCGAGGACGGTTCACTCTGGTGGAGCAGCACGACGCGCGGCGCGTACGACAGTTCGTGGCCGAGCGCGAGCAGCGCGGCCCGCTCCGCCTTCTCCAGCCGGGCCAGGAAGGGCACCCTGTCGCCCAAGCCGTCGTCGCCCGGCATGTCACCCGAAATGCCCGGCGTGTCTCCCGGCGTGTGCGGTATGTCTCCCGGCATGCCGGGTAAGCGACCAGCCGTCATCTGATCCTCGTCCCCCCTCGGCGTGGCGATCGCTCAACGTACAGAAGGGCCGGGCCGGGCGAGACGGGAACGAGCCGGATTCACGCATACGCGGCACAATGGCGGGAAGGGAAGCAGGACAAGTCCGGCGTGTCGGTGCCCGCTCCATTTGTTTTGACCGAAGTCCGTGAGGTAGGTACGCTCAGACCTTGTGCCTGGGGTGTGCCCTGGCTCTCGTGCGTGCCTTCAAACCGCATGGCGAGCCATGAGCGGCCACCGTAATCTGTGCTCTTTTCGCCTTGCGGCGGGAGTCCGCCGGATTCGACACACCCGACCGCGTGGGTCGGTGACGTTCCAGGTTAGCTGTACCCATCGGCACACAGAAACCGGAGAAGTAGTGCCTACGATCCAGCAGCTGGTCCGCAAGGGCCGGCAGGACAAGGTCGAGAAGAACAAGACGCCCGCACTCGAGGGTTCCCCTCAGCGTCGTGGCGTCTGCACGCGTGTGTTCACGACCACCCCGAAGAAGCCGAACTCGGCCCTCCGCAAGGTCGCGCGTGTGCGTCTGACCAGCGGCATCGAGGTCACCGCTTACATTCCGGGTGAGGGACACAACCTGCAGGAGCACTCCATCGTGCTCGTGCGCGGCGGCCGTGTGAAGGACCTGCCGGGTGTTCGCTACAAGATCATCCGCGGTTCCCTCGACACCCAGGGTGTCAAGAACCGCAAGCAGGCTCGCAGCCGTTACGGCGCCAAGAAGGAGAAGTAAGAATGCCTCGTAAGGGCCCCGCCCCGAAGCGCCCGGTCATCATCGACCCGGTCTACGGTTCTCCTCTGGTGACCTCCCTGATCAACAAGGTGCTGCTGAACGGCAAGCGCTCGACTGCCGAGCGGATCGTTTACGGCGCCATGGAGGGCCTGCGCGAGAAGACCGGCAACGACCCGGTCGTCACCCTCAAGCGCGCTCTCGAGAACATCAAGCCGACCCTCGAGGTCAAGTCCCGCCGTGTCGGTGGCGCCACCTACCAGGTCCCGGTCGAGGTCAAGCCCGGCCGTGCCAACACCCTGGCGCTGCGCTGGCTGGTCGGTTACTCCCGCGCCCGTCGCGAGAAGACCATGACCGAGCGTCTCCTCAACGAGCTTCTCGACGCCTCCAACGGCCTCGGCGCGGCCGTGAAGAAGCGCGAGGACACCCACAAGATGGCCGAGTCCAACAAGGCCTTCGCGCACTACCGCTGGTAGTCGCTACCCACATCGAGACCGAGAGAAGACTGAAGCCTTATGGCTACCACTTCACTTGACCTGGCCAAGGTGCGCAACATCGGCATCATGGCCCACATCGACGCGGGCAAGACGACCACCACCGAGCGGATCCTGTTCTACACCGGTGTGTCTTACAAGATCGGTGAGGTCCACGACGGCGCTGCCACCATGGACTGGATGGAGCAGGAGCAGGAGCGTGGCATCACGATCACCTCTGCTGCCACCACCTGCCACTGGCCGCTGGAGAACGTCGACCACACCATCAACATCATCGACACCCCGGGCCACGTCGACTTCACCGTCGAGGTGGAGCGCTCCCTGCGCGTCCTCGACGGTGCCGTGACGGTGTTCGACGGTGTCGCCGGCGTTGAGCCGCAGTCCGAGACGGTGTGGCGTCAGGCGGACCGCTACGGCGTTCCGCGTATCTGCTTCGTCAACAAGCTCGACCGCACGGGCGCCGAGTTCCACCGCTGCGTGGACATGATCTCGGACCGCCTGGGCGCGCAGCCGATCGTCATGCAGCTCCCGATCGGTGCCGAGGCCGACTTCAAGGGCGTCGTGGACCTGGTCCGCATGAAGGCGCTCGTGTGGTCCGCCGAGGCCACCAAGGGCGAGATGTACGACGTCGTCGACATCCCGGCCACGCACACCGAGGCGGCCGAGGAATGGCGCGGCAAGCTCCTCGAGGCCGTCGCCGAGAACGACGAGCAGCTGATGGAGCTGTACCTGGAGGGCGAGGAGCCCACCGAGGAGCAGCTCTACGCGGCGATCCGTCGTATCACCATCGCGTCCGGCAAGGGCACCGGCACCACGGTGACCCCGGTGTTCTGTGGCACCGCGTTCAAGAACAAGGGCGTCCAGCCCCTGCTCGACGCGGTCGTGCGCTACCTGCCTTCCCCGGTTGACATCGAGGCCATCGAGGGCCACGCGGTCAACAACCCGGAGGAGGTCGTCAAGCGCAAGCCGTCCGACGACGAGCCGCTGTCCGCGCTGGCGTTCAAGATCATGAGCGACCCGCACCTCGGCAAGCTCACCTTCGTCCGCGTGTACTCCGGCCGCCTGGAGTCCGGCACCGCCGTGCTGAACTCCGTCAAGGGCAAGAAGGAGCGCATCGGCAAGATCTACCGCATGCACGCCAACAAGCGTGAGGAGATCGAGTCGGTGGGCGCCGGCGACATCGTCGCCGTCATGGGCCTGAAGCAGACCACCACCGGTGAGACGCTGTCCGACGACAAGAACCCGGTCATCCTGGAGTCCATGGACTTCCCGGCGCCGGTCATCCAGGTCGCCATCGAGCCCAAGTCGAAGGGCGACCAGGAGAAGCTGGGCGTCGCGATCCAGCGCCTGGCCGAGGAGGACCCGTCCTTCCAGGTCCACTCGGACGAGGAGACCGGCCAGACCATCATCGGTGGTATGGGCGAGCTGCACCTCGAGGTGCTGGTCGACCGTATGCGCCGTGAGTTCAAGGTCGAGGCCAACGTCGGCAAGCCGCAGGTGGCGTACCGCGAGACGATCCGCAAGGCCGTCGAGCGCGTCGACTACACCCACAAGAAGCAGACCGGTGGTACCGGTCAGTTCGCGAAGGTGCAGATCGGCATCGAGCCGCTCGAGGGTGGCGACACCTCGTACGAGTTCGTGAACAAGGTGACCGGTGGCCGCATCCCGAAGGAGTACATCCCTTCGGTGGACGCCGGTGCGCAGGAGGCCATGCAGTTCGGCATCCTCGCCGGTTACGAGATGACCGGCGTGCGCGTCATCCTCCACGACGGTGCCTACCACGAGGTCGACTCCTCCGAGCTCGCCTTCAAGATCGCCGGTTCGCAGGCCTTCAAGGAGGCCGCGCGCAAGGCCAGCCCCGTGCTGCTCGAGCCGATGATGGCCGTCGAGGTCACCACGCCCGAGGACTACATGGGTGAGGTCATCGGCGACATCAACTCCCGCCGTGGCCAGATCCAGGCCATGGAGGAGCGGGCCGGTGCCCGCGTCGTGAAGGGCCTCGTGCCCCTTTCGGAGATGTTCGGTTACGTCGGCGACCTGCGCAGCAAGACGTCCGGCCGCGCCAGCTACTCCATGCAGTTCGACTCCTACGCCGAGGTTCCGCGGAACGTCGCCGAGGAGATCATCGCGAAGGCCAAGGGCGAGTAACGCACCGCGTTCACACGCCGTAGGCTTGACTCCGGAGCCTCAAGGGGCAAACAGCCGTGAACCCGGATGTTTGCCCCCGGTTCCGGGCCTTTACAGCAAAGATCACCTGGCGCCGATGAAGTAAGGCGTACAGAACCACTCCACAGGAGGACCCCAGTGGCGAAGGCGAAGTTCGAGCGGACTAAGCCGCACGTCAACATCGGCACCATCGGTCACATCGACCACGGTAAGACGACCCTCACGGCCGCCATTACCAAGGTGCTGCACGACGCGTACCCGGACCTGAACGAGGCCACCCCGTTCGACAACATCGACAAGGCGCCCGAGGAGCGTCAGCGCGGTATCACCATCTCCATCGCGCACGTCGAGTACCAGACCGAGGCGCGTCACTACGCCCACGTCGACTGCCCGGGTCACGCGGACTACATCAAGAACATGATCACCGGTGCCGCCCAGATGGACGGCGCGATCCTGGTGGTCGCCGCGACCGACGGCCCGATGCCGCAGACCAAGGAGCACGTGCTCCTGGCCCGCCAGGTCGGCGTTCCGTACATCGTCGTCGCCCTGAACAAGGCCGACATGGTGGACGACGAGGAGATCCTGGAGCTCGTCGAGCTCGAGGTCCGTGAGCTCCTCTCCGAGTACGAGTTCCCCGGCGACGACGTTCCGGTCGTCAAGGTCTCCGCTCTCAAGGCCCTCGAGGGCGAGAAGGAGTGGGTGGACTCCGTCCTCAACCTGATGAACGCCGTCGACGAGTCGATCCCGCAGCCGGAGCGCGACGTCGACAAGCCGTTCCTCATGCCGATCGAGGACGTCTTCACCATCACCGGTCGCGGTACGGTCGTCACCGGCCGTATCGAGCGTGGTGTCCTCAAGGTCAACGAGACCGTCGACATCATCGGCATCAAGCCGGAGAAGACCTCCACCACGGTCACCGGCATCGAGATGTTCCGCAAGCTGCTCGACGAGGGCCAGGCCGGTGAGAACGTCGGTCTGCTGCTCCGCGGCATCAAGCGCGAGGACGTCGAGCGCGGCCAGGTCATCATCAAGCCGGGCTCGGTCACCCCGCACACCGAGTTCGAGGCCCAGGCCTACATCCTGTCCAAGGACGAGGGTGGCCGCCACACGCCGTTCTTCAACAACTACCGCCCGCAGTTCTACTTCCGTACGACGGACGTGACCGGCGTGGTGACCCTCCCCGAGGGCACCGAGATGGTCATGCCGGGTGACAACACCGAGATGAAGGTGGACCTCATCCAGCCCGTCGCCATGGAAGAGGGCCTGAAGTTCGCCATCCGCGAGGGTGGCCGCACGGTGGGCGCCGGCCAGGTCACCAAGATCGTCAAGTAAGTTCCGCTTGCTTGAGGGTCACCTGACCTGAAGGTCTTCCGACCTACGGGGAGGCCCGTACGACTCCGGTCGTACGGGCCTCTTCGCTTTCTCCGGCAGTTCGTGTGTGCACCGGCTGACGTTGCGGATGACGGCCGCTACGGCAGATCGACGGCGTTGACGGACAGGTCGTTGTCGACCGTGTAGTACGGCCGTACCCGGGCGCGTCCGCGCGGGGTTTCCTCGAACAACGTGACGGGGTACACGTACACCTTCTTGCGGTCCTTGACGTCACCGAACCACCCGCCGACGCGCACCGGTTCGGCCCGGCCGGCGACGCGGACCGACAGGTCCCACAGGTCCTGCTCGTCGTGGTGGTGCCGGGCGACGTCCGCGCAGCTGACGCGGGCGTGCAGCAGCCCTTCCCCGTCGCGGTGCCAGGACGGCTCCAGGACCGGGGCGTCGGCGCGGCCGCGGTGCCGCAATTCGGCACCCTCGGCGTCGGCGTCGGTCCCGAACAGGCGCACCGTCACGCCGATCTCGCCGCCGTCGATGTCGATGCCCTGTACCTCGGCGTGCACGTCGGCCTCACGGGTGCTCAGCGCGACGAACCCGTCCACGGTCGTGTACGGCAGCAGGGCCCGCACCGGGGAGAGCTGCGGCTCGGGCCGGAAGTCCATCAGGCCCCGCAGGTCGAGCAGGTCGCTGCGCAGCCGCTTGCGCGGCCCCTTCGCCGGAGCGATCCACAGGTCCCACACCGCGTTCCCCAGGGGCAGCGTGCGCTCGACGGGAGCCGAGAGCCGGCCGCCGGCGTCGCGGACGAGCGGCACGCGCAGGGTCGTACGGTCCTCGCCGCCGCGTCTGATCAGCAGCAGCCGGCCCTCGTCGACCGGCGCGGTGGGCGCGAGCACCACGCGCAGCGAACCGTCCGCGTCGGCATGGAGGGACCCGCTCATCGGCGCCGGCGCCGGCGACACGGGCGGCTGCGGCGCTGCCGCCTGCGGCGCGGCCGTCCGGCCGGCGCGGTTGCGCAGCAGACGGCCCCACAGCGAGGTGCGGCCGGGCGCCGCGGTGGAACGGCCGGCACCGAGCTCACGGAACAGCTCCTCGTAGCGCACGGCGATCGCGGCGGGGTCGAACCGCTCGGCGTTGCGGCGGGCCGCGGCACCCATCGCGGCCCGCGCGCTGTCGTCGTCGATCAACCGCAGCAGGCCCTCGGCGATGGAGTCGACGTCTCCCGGCCTGACCAGCAGGCCGTCCTCGCCGTCGCGGATGATCTCACGCGGGCCGAGCGGGCAGTCGGTGCTCACGACCGGGACTCCGCAGCGCATCGCTTCCACGATGGTCATGCCGAAGGACTCGCTGTCCGAGGTCACCGCGGCGATCGAACCCTTGACCCACTCGGCCTCGATCGGCGAGGCGAGTCCCATCAGATGGACCTGGTCGTACAGACCGAGGTCATTGATCAGGGAGCGCAACTTCCCGCGCTGGCCGCCGTCGCCGTAGATCCGCAAGCGCCAGTCGGGGTGCTTGGCGGCGACCTTCGCGAAGGCCTGCACGAGCAGGTCGTACCGCTTGATGACCGCGAGCCGCCCCGCGGCGACGACCGTCTTGGCGGCAGGGTCGGCCGGGGACACCGACGGCGCGGGGACGCTGTTGGGTATGGAGACGATCGGCAGCCCCGGAATGGCCATGTCGCTGCGGTAGTTGGCCGCATCGGCCTCGGAGACCGTGACGAATCCGTTCAGGCGCGCATAGGCCTTCTTCAGCTCAGGACGCAGGGCCTCCGGGTGGGATGCGAGCGTGATGTGCTCCTGGCCGATGCGCAGCGTCCGGTCGCCGCCGAAGCGCGCGACATACACGTTCAGTCCGGGGCGCGTCCCGATGAGCACGTCCGGGCTGTTCCGGCGGAAGTACGCGGCGGCTCGCTCGTCCGTCACCGTGCTGTACTGGTGGTAGCGGGCCTCGGCGGCGGGGAAGACCCGGGCCGGTGCGGACCGCTCCTCCTCGGGCACCTCACGCGTGTCGATGAGGCTGGTCAGCCTGATCCGCGGGTCCACGGCGAACAGCGGTGTGTCGGTGTTCTGGAACACCGACACGATCTCCACCTCGTGGCGTTCGGCCAGGGCCGAGGCGAGATTGATCGTCGTCCGGTTTGTCCCACCCAGGCCATACACATTGTGGATGAGGAACGAGATCTTCACGCAGTTCTCCTGCTGTACGGCATGGGTGGGGAGCCGCCGCCACGTCGGGCACAGACCGACCGCAGGGCACTCAAAGATTATTCACACACTTTCCATACCGTTTACAAGGAGTTAGAAGTCACGAAAGGCGCGCAGAGGTGCTGGCGTGGGGGGGGGGGGGGGGGGGGGGGGCACCCCCCCCCCCCCCCCGGGGCCAACCCCCCCCCCCCCCCGGGGGGGCGCGGGGGGGGGGCACCCCGGGGGGGGGGGGCGGGGTGGCACAACGAG